>DATJYJ010000508.1:0-15356 GCA_035578025.1 Verrucomicrobiia bacterium | reverse complement strand
TGGTGGTGTTGCCGGATTCCGGCGAGAGATACCTCAGCTCTGTGCTGTTCCAGAGTATCGCCTGACGCGCTGTTACAATCGACTCTCCAATGAAGTTCAGGACGCTCGCCGTCCATTCCGGGCACAGGAATGGCGAGCATCAGGGCGCTGTCATGACGCCCGTGTACCAAACCTCCACGTTCGCCTTTCGAGGCGTGAACCAGCCAGGCGCATTCGATTATTCGCGGAGCGGCAATCCGACGCGTAAAGCGCTGGAGGAGTGTCTGGCTGCATTGGAGGGCGGGACCGCGGGATTTGCGTTTGCCACCGGCATGGCTGCCGAAGCTACCGTGCTCATGCTGTTCGAAGCCGGCCAGACGGTCATCGTCCACAACGACCTTTACGGCGGCACGTATCGCCTATTCGAATCTGTCTTCCGCACGAAGGGAATCAGCGCTCGCTACGTCGATCTGCGTGATCGCGCGGCTCTGGATGCCGCTCTTCAGGAGGGTGCCGCCGCAGTCTGGATCGAGTCGCCTACGAATCCGGTGATGAATCTGGTTGATCTGGAAGCCAGTGCAAGGGCGGCACATCGATTTGGCGCGCTCGCGATCTGCGATAACACGTTGCTCTCGCCTTACTTTCAGCGGCCGCTCGAATTCAGCGTCGATATCGTGGTGCATTCAACCACCAAGTACATCAACGGACATTCCGATGTGGTGGGCGGCGCGGCAGTAGTCAATCGGCCCGATCTTGCCGAGCGTATCGGCTTTCTGCAGAACGCCATGGGTACGTGCGCCGGGCCGCAGGATTGCTTTCTTGTACTCCGGGGCATCAAGACGCTTGCCATACGCATGGAGGAGCATAATCGCAACGCTTTGGTGATCGCAGACTGGCTGAGCGGTCACGTTGCGATCGAGCGCGTCCACCACCCCGGCCTGGCCTCGCATCCGCAGCATGAGTTGGCGAAAAAACAGATGCGGGGATACGGCGGCACGTTCTCGTTCCGAATGCGTGGCGGCGAGGCGGCCGTTTTCCCGCTGCTGGAACCGAGTTCGGGTCTTCACGCTGGCCGAATCGCTGGGCGGTGTTGAGTCGCTCATCGAGCACCCGTCAACAATGACGCACGTCTCCATGCCTGCGGATGTTCGGGAATCAATGGGTATCACACTCGACCTGATTCGGATCTCCGTGAGCCTGGAGGACGTGGCGGATCTCATTGAGGATCTGCAGCAGGCTTTATGAACAGTCTCAACCTACCGAGTCGTGTGCTACCAGGCCAACGATGCCGACTGCCAGAATCAGAAGTGGCCCCGGCAGGGATTCGCTAACGCTAACCTAACTTTCGCAACTGGAGGCATCGGCGAAGGTCAAGCCCTCAGTGACGATGTTGTTATGTCGGTGCAGACGCGACGGTTCTGGCGTCGACCTTTCGGTCGTCGGGCCGCCTGCAGAAATCCGGCCGGCAGCAGTTGCTCATACAGCGGCTGCACATGCAGGGCGCCTGGAAGCGTCGGTGGCAAGCCGTTGCTGGGCATGGAACAGGCACCCCGGTCAAGATCGCCAGTGGAACGGCTACGCGGCAGAGTCTCAGGATTCTCTTTCTGTTCGAGGAATCTCCTCAGATTGATGTCGCTGATGGTAGCAGCGGCGGAATCAAAGCGGTGACGCATGGCGACTTGGCGCGGACCTGCTCGATCATGCTACCCGGAAGATGGAAGACCTTGGGGTTGCCATCGACCAGGACGGACAGCTGATACTGCACATGCAGATTCTTGCCGTCGGCGCAAGGGCAGTTGGAGCGACCACAAGCCCGCTTGCGCTCGACGAGGGAGCCGGGGAGCATTTCGCGGAGCGCCGCGAGGCTGCGGATGAGTCGTGCCCGCGAAACAAGATCAGAGCGGCATTTTTTGAAACCGGAATCTGCCGATGTATGATTCTACAAACGTGAGGAACTATGAATATCCGAACTGTTCCCGTCGAGTTTCTTCGTGCAGGTCCGCGGCACAATCAACTGCTTTCGCCGCTGACGCAGTATCTGGCCGTCTGCGGAGATTCGCCCGCGGGCATCGTCAACCTGCCTTATGAGCACGCCGAATTCGAACGGCGGCGCGAAGAACTCCGGTATACTGTCTCTTCCGATGCCGAGTCTGACCGGCTCCGAGGCATTCTCGATCAGACTGGGAGAGAGATGGCCGGGATCCTGTCTTCCGTGCCCGGGCTGCCCGGTGTGCTGGGGTCCCGCGGCGTGCCCCTGGAGATTCTGAATCTGCGGCTGGTTCTATCGGCATCGGAGCTCGCGGTGTTGCCGTTCGAGTTATCCAAGGTGCCCGTGGGCGGCGGCGCTCCTCCCGGCAACTGGCTGCTCCTCGAGGCGAATGCGCCCGTATGCGTGACGCGGCACAATCGCGCGGTGCGATCCGAGGGAGTGCGCTGGCCTTCACGCCCGCGCATTCTGTTCGCGTATGGAGAGGACGTACCGTACGAGGAGCATCACCAGGCGCTGGTCGAAGCCCTGGAGCCGTGGACCGGCAAAGGCGAACCGGCCGATCAGTGGCTTACCGTGGTGCCGGATGCAACGCTGTTGAAGTTGATGGAGGCCGCCCGCGGCGCGGAGTTCACCCATGTGCACATCCTCGCGCACGGGGCTCCGTACGGCGATACGGCGTTCGGCGTCAGCCTGAAGGACAGCGTCGTGACCGGACGCGAACTGGCGGCGGCGCTGTTCGACGTCAATTCCAAGCGCATTCACAGGCCGACCGTGATCACGCTGGCAACCTGCGACAGCGGCGGGGAAGGGTCGCCGGTCAACGCGCCCGACGCAAGCGTAGCGCATGATTTGCACGAATCGGGCATACCCTTGGTGGTCGCCTCGCAGTTCCCACTGAGCGCGGAGGGATCGGGGGCCTTCGTCAAAATGTTTTACTCCGAGCAGTTGTGGGGCATTCATCCTCTGCTCACACTGTACCGTGCGCGTCTGATGCTACACGCGTGCCACGCGTCGCGCTTCCACGACTGGGCCAGCCTGGTGATCTATGAAGCGCTGCCCGCGAACCTGAACGAGCAGCTATACGAAGTACGGTATCGCCAGACGCGGGCTGTGCTGGAACACGCGTTGACCACCATGGAGAACGCGAGCAGCGATCCCATGTGGACCGCGGCCCGGCATGAGAGTTTTCTTACCGCGGTAGAAAAGGCCCATGGAGAGCTTCCCGACGAAGGGCCTTACGCGGCGGAGTGTGTCGGATTGCGCGCCGCGAGCTGGAAGCGGCAGGCGCAGGTAGAGTATACGCTCGCCAGGAAGTCGGGAGACGAGGAAGAACGCCGGGAGCATGCCCGATCGTGTTATTTGAATTTGCAGCGGGCACGGCAGGATTATCGCGCCGCCGCCAATGCTTTCTTGGTCAACGTGAACGAGCCAGTCCACCGGAAGGCCTGGCTGCACTGGCTGTTGGGACAGGTGCTTTCGCTGGAAGCGGTGCTGGGCGAGCGCTTCAATCCGGAGTACTGGACGGTGGCGTTGTTTTCGTCGCACGCGGAACTCGAAAGACCGCCCGCCGACGACGCGGCCTGGGGCCACGGAACGCTCGCGGAGCTGAAGCTGGTTCGCCTCGCCGACGATTCGCTGACGGATGGGGAACGGGCGGTGCTCAGCGGCGAAGTGCTCGCGCACGCTGCCGAGCTCGTCAAGCAGAACGGGCTGGTATCGGAACCGGTCTTCTCCACCAGCCGGCAGTTCGCGCGATATGCCGACTGGTGGTCGCAAGACGATTTCGCCGAGATGATGGCACCCTTCCGCGTGCCCAAGAAGGACGTGTGGCGGCGTGAGAACGGATTGGTGGAAACGGCCAGGCGGGTTCTCGCGATCTTATGTGCGGACGAGGCTCGCGGCAAACGCCGCCGCGCGGAGCCGGAGAAGCCGCCGGCGCCCGCGGCACCGGCTCCGAAGCCCGGCGCCGGGCAGCGTTCCACCAAGGCACCGGAACCCGTCATGCCTGGCGACCGCCCCTCCCGCCCGCGCAACAGCCTTTTCAACGTCGAGATGGTCGCCGCCAAGAACGGCGACTGCCTGTGGATCGAGTACGGCGACGCGAAGCGGCCGAATCGCGTACTCATCGACTGCGGAGCGGAATCGGCCGCGAAACTGCTTACCGCGCGGGTCGCGAAGCTACAGGCCGCGCGCCAGATGGACGGGTTCGAGCTTTTCATCCTGACCCACATCGATGCCGATCACATCAGCGGCGTACTGCCGTTCTTTGCCAAGCGCGGTTCGGTGGGCTTCGGGCAGGTATGGTTCAACGCAGAGCCGCAGTTGCCGCCGGCGGTGCTGGGAGTGATGCAGGGCGAGAAGTTCGCCGACATCCTGAACGCAGATACGGCTCTGCGCGCCGCGTGGAACCGGAGCGCCGGTGAAACGGAAAAGGGGCCGGCTGCGATCGTGCGGCCCGATGAGGGGCCGCTGCCCTCCTATACCCTGCCGGGAGGGATGCGGATGACGATTCTTTCCCCAGGCAATGCTCAATTGAGGGACCTGGCCACCGTGTGGCGGAAGGAGCTGCGGCGTTTCAAGCAGGGGAAGAGCCACGAACTGCTGGCCGCGAAGCCGAAGCCTTTGCCGGTTCGGGACGCCGCCGCAGTCGACGTCGAGGCGCTTGCGAAATCCAGAGAGAAACCCGACCCGAGCGTGGCCAACGGCAGCAGTATCGCGGTGCTTGCAGAGTTCGATGGACGAGCCGCCCTGCTCACCGGCGATGCCCATGCCGAGGTAGTGGCGGCGTCGATCCGGCGCCTTCTGGCAGAGCGGAACGGGGCGGCCCGGCTGCACGTAGAGGCGATGAAGCTGTCGCATCACGGAAGCACGAACGCGATCACCAAGGAATTGCTCGGGCTGCTCGACTGCCATCAATACCTGATCTCGACCGATGGATCGAAGTTTTATCATCCGGATCGCGAAGCGGTAGCGCGCGTCATTGTTCACGGCGGCCAACAGCCGAAGCTGGTTTTCAACTATCGAAGCGAGATGAATGCATTCTGGGGGGAAGAGGTTTTGCGCGACAAATACGGCTACCAGACCGAGTACCCCGACGACGGCGGCGGAGGGAAACTCGTATCGCTGTGATGCAGCGCGCGCCTGCGGTGCGTGGGCCGGGAACCTGCCCGACGTGAGGCGGGCTAAAATGTACAATCATGCGTTGGTGGGCGGTAATCCTTTGTGTGTGTGGACCTTGGCGTGTCTTCGCGTGGGGTCCCGAAGGCCACGACCTGGTGGCTCGCCTGGCGCTGGCACATTTGAGTCCGCCGGCGGCAGCCAAGGTCAGGGAGATCCTGGGGCCGGACGCGACCCTGGTTTCGATTTCGAGTTGGGCGGACCAGGTTCGCAACCAGCGCCGGGACACCGGGCCGTGGCACTACATCGACATTCCGATCAGCCAGCCGCATCTCGACATGGCGCGCGATTGTCCCAAGGGCGATTGCGTGATCGTGAAGATCGAGGAGTTTCGCAAGGTGGTGGCCGACCCCGCCGCGGCGCCCGTCCAACGCCGGGAAGCGCTGATGTTTCTGGTGCACTTCATCGGCGACATGCACCAGCCTCTGCACTGCTCCGATAACAAGGACCGCGGGGGCAACGAAGTGCGCCTCGATTTCTACGGGCGCAACACGAACCTGCACAGCATTTGGGACAGCGGCCTATTGACCCGCATGGGGGTGGAAGACGCCGAGTTCGCGGCTTTCTCGAAAGACCTGACCGACAAGCGGGCGAAGAAGTGGGGCAAGGGCACGGTCCGCGACTGGGCGGAGGAAGCGCACAAGGTGTCGGTGAAAGTGGTTTACGGGAAACTGCCGAAGCCTCCGGGCGGGGGGCAGATCAAGATCACACCCGAGTACGAAAAAGTCGCCGACCCGGTGATCCGGCAGCAGATCGAGAAAGCCGGAGCGCGGCTGGCGGCGACTTTGAACGCGGCGCTGAAGTGATAGAAGCTATTTAGCACCGCTGCTGCCGCGGGTGCGCGTGTAGGCATGGATCACGGCGCGCAGGGAATCGAAGAGCGCGTCCTTGTCGAGCAGCCCGGTAATCCGGTATTTTTCGAGGGTGGTCCGGACGTCGTCCGAAACGTGGGCGAAGATGAGCTTGACTCCGGCCCGCTGGAGGGTGTCGTGGACGGCACGCAGGGCAGCGGCGCCGGTGAAATCCACATCGTCGATAGCCGCGGCGTCGATGCAAAACCATTGCAGGGGAGGGGACGCCGCGGTCACGAGGCCGGTCACCTGGCCGAGCAGCAGCTCGGTATTTGCGTAGTAGATGCTATGAGTGAACCGGTAGATCATCAGGCCCGGTTCGACCTGCATCCCGGAGGGAGGCAAACCGGTCTTTCCGTCGCCATGGGGCCGCGCGCCGATGGGCTGGGCACGCAGGCCGTGCGCTTCGTCGCGCACGACCAGGGAATTATGCGGCCGGTAGCCCTGGCGCGTGTGGTCGAGGAGCGACAGCACGACCGCGAGCACGATGCTTTGCGAGACGCCGACGAAAACAACCGTCAGCGCCGTAACCAGCGCGATCCAGAACTCCGAGGGGCGGGTGGAGAAGATGCGGCGCATACCCCGGATGTCAACGAGATCGAAGCCGATGCGAAAGATGATGGCGGCCAGGGCAGCTTCGGGCAGCAGCTCGAGCGGGCGCGTGAGGAACAGCAGCACGAGCAGCGCGATGAAGCTCGCAGCGAATTGCGCGAGCTGGCTTCGCCCGCCCGCGCTGTGGACCATTTGGGTTTTGGTCGGGCTGCCGTTGACGACGAAGGTACCGGAGAGGGCCGCGCCGAGATTGGCGAGCGCCAGGCCGGTGATGTCGGTGTTTTCGTCGAAGCGCTCGTTTTCGATTGCGGCGAACGCGCGTGATGTGGCGGCGCTTTGGGCGAGGATGACGACGAACATGGCGGCAGCCGTGGGCAGGAGCTGTTGAATCAAGGTCCGGCTCCAGAGGACGTGCGGCAGGCCGAAAGCGGGGAGCCCGCTGGGCACCGAGCCGAGGAGCTTCACGCCCAACCGGTCGAGATGGAAAAAGGAGGCCGCCAGGATCGCGCCCGCGACGGCGATGAGCGCTCCCGGCACCTTTTTCGACAACACGTGCGCCCCCAGGATGACGGCGAGCGTGGCGACGGCAAGGCCCAGCGACGGCAGGTTGGTTTCCCGGGCATGAGCGATCAGGTTCAGGAGTTTCGCGGCGGTGCCGCCATGGGTGGAAGGCAGGCCCACCATATCCGAGAGTTGGCCGACCGTTACCTGGATGCCGACGCCGGTCAAGAAACCCGTGAGCACCGTTCGCGAGAGGAAGTCGGCGAGAAACCCCAAGCGCAGCACGCGGGCCAGCAGCAGCAGAACTGCGGCGAGAAGAGCCAGCACCTGGGCCAGCGCGAGCCACTCCGCCGAGCCGCGAACCAGCGACAGGCCGGAGAGGCAAGCCGCGACAATCGCCGCCGTCGCCGAATCCGCTCCCACCACGAGATGGCGCGAAGCGCCGAACACGCCGTAGAGCAGCATCGGCAGCAGCATGGTATAGATTCCGGTGATCACCGGCGTGCCGGCGATCTTGGTGTACCCGAGCACTTCGGGCAGCGCCAGCGCGGCCAGCGTGACCCCGGCGAGAATGTCGGGCAGGACCTGCTCGCCCGGGAGCGGCAGCACGCCCTGAAACAGAGGGAGAATCCGGCCTGGTTTTTGGGGCGCCAATGAAGTCCAGATTAACTGGATTAAGGGTGGGCGGGGTGGGGGCAGACGGGGGCGAGGCCGCTTGGTCCGGCTCGGATTCCAAAAGGTGCTGCGAGGATGTGTAGCTCAGCGCGGAATGGTCCGATAAGAGAGGTGAGTGGGGCTATCGACCGCTTGTCGCAACATGGTCCCGGATTCGCTGGCGCCCGGCGTTCTGGAGGACCCGCCCGTTGAGGAACTGGTCTCTTTTGTATTCCGCGACGCCTCCATCGGTATGATCATTACCGGCGAGGATGCGCGCTTTTTGGCGGTTAACGATGCGTTCTGCAGGATGACCGGCTACCCTCGGCAGGAGCTGCTGGGGATGACATTTGCCTCAATGACCCATCCCGACGACTGCTACCAGAATCTGCGAGTCAAAGACGACCTCATCAGCGGCCGTATCCGCACCGCGGTTTTCGAAAAGCGGTATTTGAAAAAAGCCGGCGGCATCGTGTGGGTGCGCCTCAACGTCACGGTGCTCCGGGATTCCGGCCGGATCCGTTTTCTCACTCTCTGCGAGGACATCAGCCTCAACAAATCGGCCGAAGAGGCGTTGAAGCAGAGCGAGCGCCGTTTCCGCTCGATGATCGAAAACGGCCTCGACATCATTTCCCTGGTGAGCACCGGCGGCGCGATTCTCTATGAGAGTCCGTCGGTCAAAAAAGTGCTGGGCTACGACCCTGCGGAATTGGTCGGCCGCAACGTCGCGGACTTCGTTCACGAAACCGACCTGGCAGCGGTCCGCGAAGTGCTAGGCCATCTGGCCTCGGGTGCAGTCCGTGAGGTTGAGGTTACCTTTCGTTTCCGGCATAAGAACGGCTCGTACCGGATTCTCGAGGCCATAGGCCAGAACCTCAGCCACGAGCCGGGCATTCAGGGGGTGGTAGTCAACTCTCGCGACGCTACCGAGCATTACGCCGCCCAGGAGCGCATCACCGCCGCCAACCGAGAGCTGGAGCTGGCCCTCGCAGTGGCGCGCGAAGCCACCGAATTGAAGAGCCGCTTTCTGGCCAACATGAGCCACGAAATCCGCACTCCCATGAACGGAATCATGGGCATGGCAGATCTCCTGCTGGGCACGAGTCTCGACAAAGAGCAGGAGGGGATCGCGGCCGATATCAAAACCAGCGCCGGTTCGCTCCTCACCGTAATCAACGACATCCTGGATATCTCCAAAATCGAAGCCGGCAAGCTGACGCTCGAAAGCGTACCGTTCAGCATCCGCCAGGCGCTGCACGACGTTGCGGCTCTCATCGCTCCGGGGGCTGCGCAGAAGGGGCTGGAATACGAAACTCTGGTTGACAACGAGGTTCCCGATGTTGTCTCAGGCGACCCTGTGCGCTTCCGCCAGGTATTGGTGAATCTGGCTGGAAACGCCGTCAAGTTCACATTGAAAGGCCGAGTCACCGTGTGCGTAAAGGTTCGTCCGGCGCCCAGTCGCTGTGCGCCGCTCCGCATCGTTTGCACCGTCTGCGATACCGGAATCGGCATTTCGCCGGAGCAGCAGACGAACCTCTTCGAGAGCTTCCGGCAAGGCGACAACTCCACTACCCGGCGGTTCGGCGGCTCGGGGCTGGGCCTCTCGATCTCGCGCGAGTTGGCCCGCATGATGGGGGGAGATGTTACCTGTGAGAGCATTCCTGCCCGCGGCTCTACCTTCCGGTTCACCGCCGTATTCGGATGGCCGGCCCGCGACCACGCACGAGTCGATGACATTCCCGGCCCGCTCGATTGCACGCAGGCCGTTGCCGGCCGGATTCTGCTCGCCGAGGACAACGAAATCAATGCCCGCCTGGCCGTGCGGATTCTGGAAAAAGCCGGACACTCGGTCGGTCTGGCGAAAGACGGAGAACAGGTGGTCCGGGAGTTTCAATGCGGCGGCTGGGACGTGGTTTTGATGGACGTGCAAATGCCCGTCCTCGATGGCGTCGAGGCCACGCGGAAAATCCGGCAGCTCCCAGGCGGCGCTGAAGTTCCCATTGTCGCGCTGACTGCTAATGCCATGGCCGGCGACCGCGAGAAGTATCTCTCCCAGGGCATGGACGACTATTTGAGCAAGCCCCTGGACAGCCGCCAACTGCTGAACAAGATTCAGCACATCCTTCGAAGTAAACCGGCCGCGGACAGCCATCCGTCGCCGGCAAAACCAGGCCTGCATGACCGCTCCCTTTCACCGAGTCACATCAGTGCCCACAGCACTGTGTGAATTCGGCCGGCGAGTTGGCTAGCGCGGCGTGGCCGATTCAGACAAGCTTCTTTTTTCACGTGACAGTTTTTCCGCGCTGACTCCGCTCTAGAGGATGAGAGACGTCGGGATCAACCCGGGCTCGAAGAAAGCGAGGAACTTCCATGTCGCGACATCCGTTGATTCACAAGGTCCAATTCGCCGCAAGTTCGCGGACGATCCACAGCGGTCTGCCGATCCTGACCGCACTCCTTCTGGGCGGCCTGGCAATGCCGGCCTCGGCTCAGAATAGCCCCTTGGCCCCGACTGCTCCGGAACGACACTTCACCGCGCCGCCCGACGTCCTTACGGCAGTGGTCCTCCAGACCGTGCCCGACGCGCCCTGCGATCTGCATCCTGCGGGCGTCAACGACCCGTCCCAGAATATGAGGCTCTATGGAAACGTGGAGGGCTACGTCCGGTTTCATCTCACGCCGGTGCAAGATGTCCAGGATGCGTACCTGCAGCTCGATTGCACCGCCGCGGGGGTAGCCGCGACCTACCCGTTGCATCTGCGGATCGCGGCATCTCCCACGGAGGACATGCCGGCGCCGGAGCATTTCGTGCCGCCACCCAGGGGCTCGAAGGTCCGGCCTGCGTTGACGGAGGAAGCCGCGCGGCAGCTCTCTGACGAAGAGATCATCGCCAGGGGATACCCCGCGCGGCCCAAAGCAACGGAATCGCCGGAGGCGTACGCCAAGTGGCTCGGCCGGGTTTCTCACGCGATAACGGTTATTCCGCCACATTCGGTGAGTCGTTCCGACATTTCTCACTCGTTGAAAGGTGTCGCAGAGACTACTGCGAACGACCATTGGAGCGGTTTCGCGGCCAGGGGCCGACCGGCAGCTATCGGGCAGTGGAAGGCCTGTGGGCGGTGCCCTTTGTGCTGGGGTCCGGGACGCCATGCTACTCATCCGCCTGGGTTGGGCTGGACGGTCTTCCTTCGGATGATGTGATACAAGCCGGATCAGAATCGGATGCCGCGATCATCACAAAATCCGGGATCGTGACTAACTTTTACATATGGCATGAGGCTTGGCCGCAACAGCCCACGGCGCACGAGTTTGCCAGCATCTCGCCGGGGGACCTGATCAGCGTCTATGTCTACGTCGGCGATTCGAGCGGGAAGATCGACCCGTCCGGCAATTACGCCTATTTAACGATTCAAGACCAGACCGTGTGGCAGAAGTACAGTGCTTCCACGAAGCTCGGATCGAGCTTCGGCTTCTCGGCCACCAGCGCGGAGTGGATCATAGAGAGGCCGTTTGTCAGCGGTGCATTCCCTGAGTTATCCGACTACAGTTTCCTGGATGACGGGCGCGTATGTTCTGCCCGCGACGGGGACGACCATGATCCCGTACAGCAAGGCTGAGAACGTGCAACTGACCATGTGCGGGAACTACGATGGGCCCTGGTACGACAATAATGTGCTGTCGACGGTCACGGGAGACTCGTATTGCTCCAACTGTATGTGGTTCTACTGGAAGAATTTTCACTAGATCTTGCTCAAGGTAGCACTCGCTTACGCTCGCGGCTCGGATCGGAGCCGCCAGCGTGAGCGAGCGGATGCCAGTGCGCACTGGCCCACGAGGCGGCATAGGCGAGGTTCAATGGCAAGGCCCACCATATCTGGACGGGCGAACGCCACAGCCGCTTCGCCACGCTGGAGAGGGAATAGAACCGCGCGTTGGCGTAGCGAAAACCGGCCAGGAGCTCGTCCACAGTCATTTGGTTCGGCCGGAACACGACGGCGGTGCGTCCGTTGTACTGTCGCCAGTCACGCGTCAAAATGCGTCCCTGGGCTTCCAGCCTTCGAAAGAGCGGGGTGCCCGGATAGGGGGTCAGGATATTGAACGTCGCATTCTGCACACCGGCCTCTTCGAGGAAATCGAGCGTGTGCTCGAAGATCGCCGTGGTGTCGTGGTCAAAGCCGAACACAATCCCGGCCTGGACGGCAATCCCATGGGCATGGACGCGCTCGACTACGCGAGCATACTCGGCGACGCGGTTGAACCCTTTGCCCACCTCCTGCATGCTCGATTGGGACAACGATTCCAGGCCGAGGAACAACTGCTTGCAGCCGCTCCTGGCCGCCGCGTCCAGAAACTCGTCGTCCTGCGCCGCGTGAACCGTGGCCTGGCTGCTCCACCACTTGCGGTAGGGCGCGATGGCGCGAAACAACTGCCTGGCATATTCCTTGTCGGCGGCGATGTTGTCGTCCCAGAAGATGATTCTCTTGCCGTCGAAGGAACCGAACTCACCGGCAACTTCGGCGACCGGCCGCTTGCGGAAGCCCTGGCGGTACATGGCGGCGATCGAGCAGAAGTCGCACCGGTTCGGGCATCCCCGGGTGGCGAACAGGACGCCGCTGGTGAAGTCGCGGCGGTGAAAGAGCGACTTGACGGCCATGGGCGCACGGTCCAGCGACACCGGGCCATCCTGCCGGTACATGTGGCGATAGGTTCCGGTGGGGAAGGCATTCAGGAACTCCTCCCAGAGGCCCTCGGCTTCGGCCACGAAGATCACGTCGGCATGTTGGCTGGCCTCTTCGGGCAGCAACGTCACATGCGGCCCGCCCATCACGACGCAGGTTCCCCGCGACCGGAACCGCGCCGCAAGGTCGTAGGCGTGATGCGCACTCGGCGTGTGAAACGTGATGCCGACGACATCGGGACGATCGGTCCAATCGATCTCTTCGGCCTGTTCATCGACGTGCGATACTTCCCAGCCGGCGGGAACCCGGGCGGCCAGATAGGGCATCGTGATCTGCTGGAAGTCAAGGAATCGCGACCTCCGTGCTCTGCGGATCTCATCCGAGGATGCGGTAATCAGAAGGAGCTTCGGCACATCAGGGAAATGCATATCATATCGAGACGGCGGGCACACTCCAGCAGCGATTCAGCAGCGAATCGCCAGCTAGCTGCTTGACTTGCCGCGACTCTTGCCATTCAATTAGGTATCGCTGTAACTGACTCAGGTCGCGACATGCGTCGCACCAACTTCTTCGAAGGCGCCATGCGTGACCTGCAATTCGCAGCGCGTGTGCTGCGCAAGGCGCCGGCATTCACGCTGGCGGCGGTGGCTACGCTGGCGCTGGGGATCGGCGCCAATACGGCCATATTTCAACTTCTGGATGCTGTCCGCCTGCGGAGCCTGCCGGTACGCGATCCGCACGGGCTGGGACTGATCCAGATCCCGGGCAAGGGCGGCTTCGGCATCTCGCAATATTCGGACAATCTCAGCTATCCGCTGTTGGAACAGATTCGCGAGCACCAGCAGGCCTTTGCGAGCCTCTTTGCGTGGAACAGCGGATACACGGACGCGCGGATCGGACAGGGCGCACAGGCGCGGCGCGCGACGGTGCTCGGGGTGACGGGGGAGTTCTTTTCGACGCTGGGGATCTCGCCCGCCGCCGGGCGGCTGTTCCGACCCGAGGACGATGTGCGCGGCTGTTCGGCGCCCGCGGTGGTGCTGAGTTATGCATTCTGGCGAAGCGAATTCGGCGGAGAGTACTCAGCCATCGGCTCGCGCATGATGGTGATGGATCATTCGCTCGAGATCATCGGTGTGACGCCCGCCGGGTTTGCCGGACCCGAGGTGGGACGGCACTTCGATCTTTCGCTGCCGCTATGCTCGATTACCCTTCTTCACCACGGCGACACCGCGCCATTTGAGCGCCGCGATTATTCCTGGCTCAACGTGATGGGCAGGTTGAAGCCCGGCTGGACGCTGGCACAGGCCTCGGAGCACCTTCGGGCGATCAGCCCCGGGCTGATGCAGGCAACCGCTGTGAGCGGCTATTCGCGCGAATCGATGGAGCGATACCTCGAGTTCCGGCTGGAGGCTTTCCCGGGAACGACAGGCGTGAGCCGGCTGCGCGAGACATACGACCGCTCGCTGTGGCTACTGCTCGGGCTCACGGGGTTGGTTCTGCTGATCGCGTGCGCGAACCTCTCGAATCTCATGCTGGCGCGGGCGGGGGCACGGGAGCGCGAATTCGCGGTGCGGCTGGCCCTGGGCGCCGGCAGGGGGCGGCTAGTTCGCCAGACGTTGATGGAGGGCCTGCTGCTGGCCTCGGCCGGCGCGGCGTTGGGACTCGGCCTGGCCGAAGCGCTCAGCCGCGGCATCCTTCGTTTTCTGGAAACCGAAGGGAATCCCCTGGCGCTGGATCTTGCGCTGGATTGGCGGATGCTGGCGTTCACGGCGGCGGCCGCGTGTCTGACCTGCGTGCTGTTGAGCGTGGCGCCGGCGCTACGTGCGGTGCGAGGCCAGCCGGCGGCGGCGATGAAGGCGGGCGCGCGCGGGCTGACGGCGGACCGGGGGCGGTTCGGATTTCAGCGGCTGCTGGTGGTGGTTCAGGTTTCGGTCTCGCTGGTGCTGGTGGCGGGCGCATTTCTCTTCGTCGCGAGCTTCCGCCGGCTGGTCACGATGGACCCGGGGTTCCGGGCACAAGGCGTGCTGGAAGCAACGTTCGAGCTAGACCAGCAGGCTCACGACGAAGCCGTGCTGCGGCAGTTGCTGGAGGAAGTGCGCGCAGCACCGCGGGTGGAATCGGCAGCGAGCACCACCAATTTCCTGATTGGAAGCGGCATGTGGAGCCTTGTGGCTCGCACGGACGCGATGGTGCGGGACGCGAGGTTCACGTGGGTCAGTCCCGGGTTTTTCGCCACGCTGCGGACGCCGATGGTGGCGGGGCGCGACTTCACGACCAAGGACAGCAGGACGTCACAAAAAGTGGCGGTGGTCAACGAGATCTTCGCCAACATGTTCTTCCCGGGGGTCAACCCGATCGGGAAGACGTTCCGGACCTTGCCCGAGCCGGAGTATCCCGAGGCGGAGTACGAGGTGGTGGGGCTGACCAGGAACACACGGTATTTCGCGCTTCGGGGTGCGGAGCCGGCGATGGTCTACGTACCGGTGAGCCAGTTTCCGCCGGGCGTGGAGGGGAGCATGATGTTCATTCGCTCCGCGGCGCCGCTGACCGCGGTGGAGGCGGCGGTGCGGCGGCGGATCGCGGCGTGGCGGCCCGGCACGGGAATGCGGTTCCAGGGATTCGAGCGGACGCTTGCCGACAGCGTGATGCGAGAGCGCCTGTTGGCCGCGCTCTCCGGATTCTTCGGCGGGCTGGCGGCGCTGCTCGCGATGATCGGCTTGTACGGCATGCTGGCTTACCACACCATGCGGCGGCGCAACGAAATTGGGATCCGGATGGCCTTGGGCGCCACGCGCAGCCAGATCGTGGGGCTGGTGCTGAAAGAAGCGGCCGTGCTGATCCTGGGTGGCCTGGTGCTCGGGCTCGCCGGGTCTTTGGCGTTGGCACAGACGGCGGCATCCCTGCTTTTTGGCATCGCGGCGCGCGATCCCGGACAACTCGCCGCGGCCGCGGCGGCACTGTCGGCGGCGGCGG
>DATJYJ010000507.1:0-21750 GCA_035578025.1 Verrucomicrobiia bacterium | reverse complement strand
GGAGGTCGAACACGCCCCGGTGACCATGGGTGTTCTGCTCGAATATGGCGGCCGGTACCAGGCTTTGAACAAGTCCCTTGGTGAAGAGGTCGCGAGAGCCGCGCACGCTTTCCTCGACGAAATTGCCCGTGACGACCAAGTGGCGATCTGGAAGTACGGTGACACGGTCGAGGAGCTTGCCGGGCTCTCACTGGGTCACGACAAGTTCGAGAGCAGCCTGGTCCCGCTTGCGACGCCGCCGTTCTCCGAGCTCAACTTCTACGACGCCCTGGTAGCCACACTCTCGCGGATGCAGACGATGAAAGGACGCAAGGCTCTCCTTGTGGTGTCGTCTGGCCTCGATACATTCAGCAAAGCGAATTTCCAGGACGTTCTCCGGGCTGTCCATCAATCGGACGTGCCGATCTACGTTATCAACCTCGGCCCGGCGCTACAGGCACACATGTCGCTGTTACCAGCGACCGGTCCATATGCCCGCCTCGACTGGAAGCGCGCCGAAGCTGAACTTCAGCAAATCGCGATTGAGTCTGGCGGACGCCTGTACTCACCGGACAACACATACGGTCTGGCTGGAATTTATGACGACCTAATGGAGAACCTGCGGGTTCGGTACGTGATTACGTACAAGTCCACAGAAGGCCCCGATCTCAGTACGGCAAGAACGGTCCGGATCGAACTGGTGAATCCCGCGACCGGCGGCCCGCTCGAAATTGTCGATGCGAACGGCAATCCGGTTCGCTCCAAGGTGGTTGTCGAGGACCGCTACGTGCCCGCCAGTGCACCGACGGCCAGCCTTGACACGGGAGATTTGAAAGCAGAACAGGAGTGAGAGGGAGCCATGCACATCAAGTCCAAATCCATGAAGATAGCAGCGCTTGGATGCTCAGCCGGACGTCCCGCCTTACTCCTGCTGAATCGCGGTGGTCGTAGTCTCTTCCTGGCGGTGCAGCCCCGCTAAGGCTCGTGTTTCTTGCCGCGGACGGGGCGCGGAAACTATTCAACATATGCAATGGGAATATATCGTTAGAGAGTTCAACGTCCAAGACAGCGATAAGATACTCCTAGTTGAGGAATTCCTGAACGAAGTCGGCAAGGATGGCTGGGAGTTAGTGAGCGTGGCGACCACGCCGACCGAGAACTTCACACACTTGATTTATCTGAAGCGCCGGAACCTCGTGGAAAATCTCAGGCCGACAGGTCCCGCCCTGTAAGAGTCGTCGGAGCGCAGCTGATAGCTGTTATGGCTATAGCTGTTGTGGCCTACGAGGGCCGGTCGCCATCTTCGCGTTCGTAAAGACGCCTCAAATCGGCCGCGCTAGGAGTGTTGCGAACCATTTCCTCCGCTTCATGCGCGAACTTCCGCATCGTCTCCAACAGTTCCCACTCGCGTCCCACCGAAGCGTACACTTCTACGCCGGCGAGCAGCATAGCAAGGCACTCGTCTCCCCGCTCGTTTACTTCCTCGCGAAGGCGGCGGAGGCCCGTGAGCGAGTCAGGATGTGGTGGCTGGCAAGTCATGAATTGCCCCCTGTTAGCAAGGAATTCGTCAGCCAGACCCAGTTGTGGCTTCAGTGGCATTTTATCATCGGAACCCTCTTGACACGAAAATCAGTGCTATGGTAAATGAAAAATCAGGGAAATTCTTTGAGAGGGCGGGAAGGACACCCCCGGCAACGGCTGTAAGCAGCCGGCCCTGCAGGCTCTGAGAATGTGTCCTGCAAGCTTGCCGTCGCGAGCTTCTTCCCACCTCTCACCCGAATCCAACGAACGACTTTAAGGAGAGCTTATGTTGAACGCGCTGTTAACTAACGACGTTCGGCAGACGTTGGATCAGTTCCGGCGCTCTGTCGATCAAATGTTTGACAACTTCTACGGTTATCAGGCCCAGCCCGCGGCTTCCACCGCCAGCGGCGAGCGGACCTGGACGTTTTCGCCAATTGTGGAGTCAGGCTGGAACGACAACTTCTTGACTCTGCGGGCGATCCTCCCTGGTGTTTCCGAAAAGGACGTGCAGGTGAGCGTGCAGAACAACCAACTGGTGATCGAGGGTGAACGCAAGGCGCCGGACGGCTTCGAGAAGAATACTTACAGGCAGATGGCCTACGGGAAGTTCTATTCGGCCTTGACGCTGCCCTCCGGCCTCGATGTGGATCACGTCAATTGCCGGCTCCACAACGGGGTTCTGGATATCCAGGTTCCGATCCTGGAGACCCGCAAGCCGAAACAGATCCAGATCCAGACGGGAGCCGCGCAGAAGGCCATCGGCGCCTAAAGGCTGCGACGGCCTCGGCGAATGCCGACGCCCATCGAGCTGGAGGTGACCGAAAGGCCTAGGCGGGTCTTTCTTCAAGAATCCGAGTTGAGGAGGGCGGTATGACGTTCTACGCCATCCTAGGCATTCCTCCCGATGCGGATGAGGAGACGATCCGCACCGCGTACAGAGCCCTCGCCCGCCAATATCATCCGGATGTGGGTGAGGGCTCCTCCCCTGAGAAATTCCGCGAAGTTGTTGATGCCTACGGGACGCTAAGCGACCCGGAACGTCGTCGCGCATACGACTTGGAACTGGGCTATCACCGCACACGTTCGGGATCGATCAAGCCATTAACGTCAGTCGAACCACTCCGAGGTGCAAAGCACACCTATGCCGGAGGGCAGGTTGTCTTCAGCCGGAACTTCTATGTGAGTTCGTACTTAGACGCAGTGTTCGAAGAGTTACTGGGTTCGCTTGCCGACGACGCGCTCTTCTTTGGGTCACGCTGGCGCTGGTGAAACGGGAGACTATTTGGCTGAGTTATGTCGGATCGTGTGGCTGTATTCGTGTTCAGTCTGCTCCTCGTGGTCGGGGGCTTGATCGCCGATGCATGGTTGATCGTCACGAACCAGGTCGGTAGTTTCGACGGGCTATTTCTGTTCTGCTCGTCGTCCGTGATCGCGTTTGCTTTCGGGTTGTACATATGCTGGTTTCATTCTGTCTGCAGTATCCGAAGCAAGTGTGCAACGGAGCCGAGCAACGGCCGCAGTCAGGCCAGGGAGGGCCACCAATGGCGAGGCGAGCGCTGTTTTGTCCAACGTGCACTGAGTTATTAGAACAGTTGGAGAAAGCTGCCGACGCAGTTTGTCGCGGAGATTCCGCTTTCCGGCTGGTTCGAGAGCAAGCCTCAGATGACGGGACACAGGTCGATTTGCGCATTCAATATCTCAGGATCAAAGCGCGGGCGCAAGAGCATCTCGAAAGGCATGTACATTCCCGGAGTGCTGACCGCATCTCCTGCGTTCGGCTGAGAGCATAAACTCTCAAGCTGCGATTCTGCCGGCATTGCGACATTGCGACGAACACAGGGGCTTATCGGGGCTCGCCGCAACGCCGAGCCGTAACCGGAAGAGGGGGCCGACGTCTCCCCCCGCCAGCGCGGTGTTTCTGCCGAGGCCAATTCAACCCTCTTCAACCAACGCCGGGTAAGACATCGCAGAAACGGCTGTGGCCGCTACGGGTCACTTCCGCCGCCTCCCGCCACACCAGCTTGCGGGGCCATCCTTAATTTCTGCTAAGCCGCCCGCATCGGGCGTTGCGGAAACAACGTTCAGTTCCACCTGGGTTCGTACTAGGTCGCCGGTGGCGGTTGCCGTATCGCGATTGCCCGGCCGCCGGCCGAGCGAATCTCATTGTGGGTCAAAGGAATCCGGAAACGTTGAGAGACTGTGGAAAAATTGCGCGGCCCCGCCAGCCGCGATGCCTTTAGCTTGCCCTAACTAAGATCATCTGATATTGCTACCGTAACCAATGCTGGGTTCACTGCGTCTGACTGAGCGGACGCACCGAGCGGTGGTTCGTTAAAGCCTTCGAAGGCGTCTGGGCCAGGGAATCTCCAGCGACACTGGCCTTATCCCAGCAAGGCGGCAAAAACCCACGCTCGCCAGCATCCGCTTCAATCTCAAGAGGATTTATAGACAAAGGAGGATACAGGTATGAAGAAACTCACGTTACGGTTGCTCCTCTCGCTCGTGACCTTCGTGCCGGCTCTCGTTGCCGCCAACGCGAGCGCCGCTGTTGGGGACATGGCGAGCTCGAGGATTGAACGGGAAGTCCGCCACGAGCTGCTGATGCTCCCCTACTACACAGTCTTCGACAACTTCGCGTTCCGGGTCGATGGCGGCGCCGTCACGCTCATGGGCAGCGTGACCCGGCCGGTCTTGAAGGACGACGCGGAGCGTGTCGTAAAGAAAATCGAAGGCGTCGAGAACGTCAAAAATGAAACTCATGTTCTGCCGCTCTCGCCCCTCGATGACCGTATTCGGTTCGCGGCTTTCCGGGCAATCTATGGCACGCCGACACTGAACCGGTATGCTCACCAGGCCATGCCGCCAATTCACATCATCGTGGAGAATGGCAATATCACGCTCGAAGGCGTGGTAGCGAACGAGATGGACCGCAATCTCGCCTATATGAAGGCCCGTGGGGTGCATGGTGCTTTCTCGGTAACAAACAATCTCAGGACCGAAGAAGGTCGGTCATAGCAGACTCTGGGACCGAGCGGCCTGTCTGAGGGCGCTCTTGAGCCATTCATTGCCGCGTCGCGCGGCCGCTGACGAGCAGCGCCGAGCATCTTCAAATAACAAGGTGGGAGTTCTCTTACGTGCATGCAAAAGCCGGGACGACATCGCCGGGACGAGGGGGGAATACTTTGTCGCAGCGAAATCCCGGTTGAAGCGCGCGCGGAGGGTGTTGAGGCAGCGATCGGCAACTGGCAATGGGCGCCGCGCAGTGATTCAAAGAGTGGGGGTCAAGTCAATCGGGGACGGGCCTGACCCTTTTCTACATGCAGGTCAAAGTCACGCGCGAGCGCTCACGCCAGCCGTGCCCATCAAACGACCGTGGCTGCCGGTGACGAGACAGCATTCCGGCTCACAGGAATCACCGCCCGGGCCCGATGTCCCAAGTGCCCGACGTTGTTGACCGCTCGTGCGCTCTAGGATCAGTTCGCGGATCATCGATACGAAGGCCGGATGCACACCGACGGTCGCGGCTCTGACCAGGTTCACGCCCAACTCCCCACACAGCGCCGCCGCCTCCGTGTCCAAGTCGTAAATCACCTCCATGTGGTCGGAGAGAAAACCGATCGGCATGACAACGATATCTGTCAGGCCACCTGAGGAGTGAAGTTGGCGGATGTAGTCACAAATGTCGGGCTCGAGCCAGGGCTGTGAGGGAGGACCGCTCCGGCTCTGATAGGCAAGTGCTCCGGCGGGCCGGCCCAACATCTGGCACACAAGCTGGCATGACTCACGAAGTTGCTCCACGTAAGGGCTCGCGTCCGCCATGGAACGCGGAATGCTGTGGGCAGTGAATACGATCGGCAACGAATCGCGCCGCTCGGACGGGACTTGCTCCAACGCCGTCCGGACGCGGTCGGCGGCAGCCGCTATAAAGCCAGGATGGTTGTGGAAGGTCCGCAGCTTGTGAATCTCAGGGGCGCCCGGCCCAATCTCCGTCCGTGCCCGTTCGATATCCTCCCGATATTGGCGGCAGCCCGAATAGGAACCGAAAGCCGAGGTGACGAAAGCCAAGGCGCGACGGAACCCGTCTGCCCTCATCTGCCGCAAAGTTTCGGCGAGCATGGGATGCCAATTCCGGTTTCCCCAGTAAATTGGAAGGGATGGGCCGTACGCTTTGAATGCAGTCTCGAGGGCGGCACTCAGGGCACGGTTCTGGTCGTTGATAGGGCTCCTGCCTCCGAAGTGATAGTAGTGCTCGGCCACTTCCATCATTCGCTCGCGGGGCACCCGCTTTCCGCGCAGCACATTCTCGAGAAATGGGATTACATCCTCCTGCCTTTCCGGTCCGCCGAACGAAACGATCAGCAGTGCGTCAAACGTCATGGGTTGATCTCCTGGGTCCCGGCCGTGAGGGCGGCCGCGGCAATTCTTTGGAGCATTCCTTCGAACACGATCTGGTGCAGGGGATATACGGCGTACCAATAGGCTCTTCCCAACAAACCGTGCGGGTCGAAGCTCGCGGTTTGACGAATCGTGCTTCCGCTGGAATCGCTCGACAGTGCGAACTCCAGCCACGCGCGTCCGGGCAGTTTCATCTCGGCGGCGAGGCGCAAGCGCCGATTGGGCTCGAGAGCTTCCACCCGCCAGCAATCCACTTGGTCTCCGACGCGAAGGTCGTCTGGATCACGGCGTCCGCGTCGCAGCCCCACTCCGCCTACAGTCCGGTCCATAGCGCCGCGCAGCCTCCAAAGCCAATTGGCGTAGTACCAGCCGGTGGCGCCCCCGATCCGGCGGATGGGTTCGAACGCCCTCTCCGACGGCACCGGTACTCGGATTGACCTGGAGTCGAACAGCAAACCCTCTACTCCCGTTCTCAGCGCCCTGGCGATTGATTCGCGGAATCCACAGGGGCGGATGGAAAACGCGGCCATCGCCGACGGGTCTTCAACCACCGTGGGGTGACGAATGCTGTCAATCAGTTTTCGGCCCACTCGAACGTATAGAGGAGTGACCAGACCCAGCCAGAGGCTCGATAGCCGCGGCGTGAGCACGGGCACGGACAGGATCACCCGCTTCAATCCTCTCTGGCGCGCGTATTCGCGCATCAGGTCGCCATAAGACACGCGATCCGCGCCTCCGATCTCGAAGATCCGGCTTGCATCCGAGGGCAAATCCAAAGCGGCGAGCAGGTAGTCCAAGAGGTCATGGATGGCAATCGGCTGGGCAGGGACGGACACCCAACGAGGGGCAATCATCATTGGCAGCCGTTCCACCAGGGCTCGGATCATCTCGAAAGAGAGACTGCCGGATCCGATCACAATCGATGCCCGAAGCTCAATGACGCCAACTCCGCTGGCGCGCAGGATCTCCCCCACCTCCTGGCGGCTGCGCAGATGCGCCGACAACTCCCGATCGCTTCTGCCGAGTCCCCCGAGGTAGACGATCCGGCGCACTCCTGCTTGCTGTGCGGCATCACCGAAGATACGCGCCGCGATGCGATCTTCCTCCTCGAAGCGCCCCGGCGAGCCCATCGAGTGAATCAGATAATAGGCAGTGTCGACTCCGGCCATGGCCGCGCGGACCGAAGCCGCGTCCAGGACGTCGCCACGCACTACTTCCGCCCCCGCCATCGCCGCGGTCGGCAGGGCCTCCGGCCGTCGAGCCAGACAGCGGACCCGATGGCCACTCGCCAGCAGCGCTCTCAACAACTCTCCACCGACGTAACCGGTGGCGCCCGTGAGCAGGATGAGAGGTCTCATGGTCTCCTGATGCTCGCCAGTGCGGCGAGTGCGCGATCGCGCGCCTGGCTGTGGTCCACGACAGGAGATGGATAGCCGACTCCCGTCTTCAGCTCCGGTACCCAGCGGCGAATGTAGTCACCTTGCGGGTCGAATTTCGCAACCTGAATCGCGGGATTGAAGATGCGGAAGTATGGAGCCGCATCGGCGCCGCAACCCGCCACCCATTGCCAACCGAGTGTGTTGTTCGCCAAGTCCGCATCCACCAAAGTGTCCCAAAACCAGGCCGCGCCTTCCTGCCAGCCGATCAACCGGTGCTTGACCAGAAACGACGCGGCCACCATCCTCACCCGATTGTGAATCCAGCCGGTGCGCCACAACTCACGCACGCCGGCGTCCACCAGGGGGTAGCCGGTCCGGCCCCGTTTCCAGGCCTTGAACAGACCGGGATCGTCCTGCAACGGGAAACCGGCGAACTCAAGGCGGAGCGGCTGGAAGCAGTCCGGATGATGATACAGCAGGTGATACGCAAACTCGCGCCAGCCGATCTGTCTAAGGTAGGCCGCGCCCGGCGGCCAGGCCCCCTCTTCTTCAGGCGCCCAGACAAAGACCGGAATTACAGGAAAGCCGCGCTCCAGCATCGCCGCCAAGGCTGGGTTGTCCGACAGGCGCAGATCCTGTCGAAACCAGACCAGGGCGGGCGCCTCACGAACGCCGGTCACTTTGCCTCCGCCGTTACAGCGCCGCCGAACACCTCCTGGATGCGCCGAAAACGGTAATCGAAGATCCGCTCCACGTCGCGACGGACCTTTAGGCGGTGTACGACTCGCCCTATGATTCCCAATGGGAGCCGGTACCGGACTATGTCGGTCATGAGTGTTCCGCCGTCGCAGGGTTCGAAGCGGTGCGTGTGATGCCAAAGCTGGTATGGACCTTCGAGTTGCACATCTACAAAACAATTGGGCGGCATCCACCGCCGAATCTCGGTCTCCCAGCCCACCGGAACACCATGCAAACGTAAACGGTAGCGGATTCGCGTTCCCTCGGCGATGAGGATCGGGCCGGGTGTCAGGATGCGGAATCCCAGCCAGGACGGTGTGATCTCCTCCAGGTTCCTGGCATCGGAGAAAAACGCGAAAACCTCATCGATAGGCCGCGGTATCCACTGCCGGTGACGCAAAGTGTGAAATCGCATCGCCTGAGCGTTCCTCCTCTCCCCAGGGTTCGCCAAACATCTTGCGCGGCGAATGGTTCTTGGTCAACAGCAACTGGAAATCGCCGATATGGCGCTCCAGGAACGCGCCCTCACAATAGGCCAGATAATAGTCCCACATGCGCATGAAAAGATCGTCAAAACCCAGCGCTTGAACTTCATGCTGCGCAGTGTGAAACCGCTTCCGCCACTGGGCCAGAGTGCGCGCGTAGTGCGTGCCGATGTCCTCCGCGTGGTAGAGCGAGAGGCCGGTAACCCTGGCCAGCGA
This sequence comes from Verrucomicrobiia bacterium, assembly GCA_035578025.1. Classification (GTDB taxonomy): domain Bacteria; phylum Acidobacteriota; class Terriglobia; order Bryobacterales; family Bryobacteraceae; genus Solibacter. The sequence goes on along the minus strand of DATJYJ010000507.1, from coordinate 13,034 downwards.
CCGGAGAACCTCACTCACCGATGCCAGCTCGGAACCCGGAAATATGTGCTTCTGGATAAAATCGGCCCGCCGCCGGTAGGCGGGAAATGTCTGTTCGTTGATGGTGATGGTCTGGAGCAGCATGCAGCCGTCCGGTCGCAACAGGCGGTCGCACGCCCCGAAGAACTCATCGTAGTAAGGCAGTCCCACGGCCTCGAACATCTCGATGCTGACGATCTTGTCGTACCGGCCGCGAAGGTTGCGATAGTCTTCGTGGAGCAACTCAATCCGATCCCCGCCGGGTATCGGGCAAAGGCGCTGCCGCGCGTATTTGTACTGCTCGGTGCTGATCGTCGTGGTCGTCACCCGGCAACCATAATGTTTCACCGCGTGCTCGGCGAAGCCGCCCCACCCTGTGCCGATTTCCAGTACGTGATCTGCCGGGCCAAGGCGCAGCTTCCGGCAGATGCGGTCCAGCTTCTGGAACTGCGCGGCTTCGAGCGAGTCGCCTTCCGACTCGAACAACGCGCAGGAGTACATCATGCTGCGGTCCAGGAAGAGGCGGAAAAAGGCGTTGCTCAAATCGTAATGGGCCCGGATGTTGCGGCGGCTGCCCGCGATGGAGTTTCCACGCAGGCGATGACGCAGGGCGTCCATCCCACGGCTGAAGGCGTTCAGCAGGCGGTTCTGCCCTTCCATCCGGGTGAGGTTCCGCACCGCGAGGCGGACTACCGAAACCAGGTCCGGCGAGGACCAGTCCCCGTCCATCCATGCCTCTCCGATAGCGACGTCGCCCCCGAGCAAGGCGCGCCGGAAGAACCGGTCGCGATGGACCACGAGGATAGCTTTCAGAGGCGAGTCGGGCTCGCCGAAACTCCAAGCCCGGCCGCTCCACAGAAGTTCTAACGAACCCCCACGCACGGACTCGAGGCTTTTGAAGAATGCTCTCTCAGCGAGCGATGTGAGAAACGTGTTCATAGTCGTTCTCCCGGCGGCGTGCCGGATGCGTGTAGACCGGTAACTTCTTCAGATAGAGCTTCAGAGCTTCCCAGTGGATGGCGGTGCTTACCTTGGCCGTCATCCACGGGAAACGCCGCAACGCCCGATGCAGCGCGGGCGCGCTCCAGGTTTCGCGGTGAAGCGTGAGCGTGGCGTCGAAAAAGATACGTTCGCCGTCCACGGTGTTCATGTGCGCCACCAGTCGATCGTCCGGCGGCGGTAGCACGAAGCGGTAGTCGAGTTCCATCGGCATGAAGGGTGAGACGTGCATAGACTTCCCACAGCGGTGAACGTGCGGCCTGGACGAATGTTCGATCGAGGCAGCGGAAAGCCAATAGTTCCGGCTCTCTCCGAACGTGTTGTTTACCTCCGCCAGGATGGTCCCGAGCCTTCCTTCCGCGTTGTAGCAGTAGAAGAGAGATATGGGATTGAAGTTGTATCCCAGGTAGCGAAGATGCGTGAGAAGGAAAATGGGGCCGTCCGGCAGCCGGACATCATGCCGGGCCGCGTCGGCCTTCAACCTTTCGCGCAACGGCAGTGCGGGGTCGCCGAAATGGTCCCGCTCATCGAAGCTGGACCAGTTGAAGCGGTTATAACTCGAAAACGGCGAGACCGTCATCAGTTCGGGGATGCGGTCGATGTCCAGGAATGCCATGAACAGCGGATAGGTGAATTCGTGGCGTTTCGGTTCGAACCTGCGGTGACGTAACGTGCCGGTGTAGATTGCTGACTCCATGCCGTTAGCACTCCACTCCCAGCGTCCGGGCCACTCGCAGTGCGGAATTGAGCCCGTCTTCGTGAAAGCCGTAAAACCAGTAGGCGCCGCAGTAGTGGGTTCGGTTCACCCCGCTGACTTCTTTCCACCGCGCCTGGGCCCGAATGGCTTCGTGCGTGTAGAGGGGGTGGCAGTACACGATCCGCCGCACGACCTTGGAAGGATCGATGGCGCCGTGGTCGTTGAGCGTGACGCAGTACTGCTCCGGAACATCGAGCGACTGCAAACGGTTCATGTGATAGGTCAGGGTGGCGCCCTCGCCGCCATCCTGGCGAAGGTGATAGTTCCACGACGCGCGCGCCTGCCGCCGCGACGGCAACAGTGACGAGTCGGTGTGCAGGCAAACTTCGTTGCGGCTGGTCTGGAATCTGCCCAGGACGTCCCGCTCCGCGTCGCTCGGCGATTCCAGCAACGGAAGGACCTGATTCCCATGACAGGCAAACACAACGTGGTCAAACGACATCGCCGGGCGGTCATGAAATCGCAGCGTGACCTCCGACTCGCGCCGGACCACGGACCGAAGGTCTGCCTGTGTGAAAATCCGGTCGCGGAAGGGCGCCGTGATCGGACCGATGTAGTTGTGGCTCCCTCCGCGGATCACTTTCCACTTGGGGTGCGTGTTGATCCCCAGCATCCCGTGGTTGTCGAAGAAGCGCAGCAGCGTGAGAGCCGGGAAGGAGCGAATGGCCTCGGTGGACATCGACCAAACCGCCGAGGCCATCGGGTACAGATACCGCTCGGTGAACAGCGGGGAGTAGCGTCCCTGATCGACGACATCTCCCAGCGTCAGTGTCTCCGCTGATGGATCCTCCAGCAGCTTGGGAGCCTCTCTGTTGAACCGCACGATCTCCCGCAGGAGACGGTATTGAGCGGGCCGGAGGATGTTGCCGCGCTGCGCGAAGAAACCGTCGAGCCCGCGGCTGGAGTACTCGAAGCCCGTCTGGCGGCAAGCGACGCCGAAAGACATGTCGCTCGGCTGCGTTTCCACAACCAGTTCGGCGAGCAGGCGGACCAGGTTGGGGTACGTGCGGTCGTTGTGCACGATGAAGCCCGTGTCCACCGCCAGCGGGCCGCGGCTACTCCCCACCGTGACGGTATGTGTGTGCCCGCCTACGCGCGTGTCCTTTTCGAAGACGGAAACCTCGTGCTTCCGGCTAAGGTAGTAGGCCGCCGCCAGGCCTGAAATTCCGCTGCCGATCACCGCGATGCGCATCACTTGGTTCCTTGCGCCCGCGGGGTGGGAATCTGAAACGGCCGCAGATCCCTGGCAATGCCGAGCACCCCGAGCAGCCTCAGCACCCAGTAGGTGACATCAATCTCCCACCATCGAATGCCTTGCCGGCAGCTCCCCATAAAGAAATGATGATTGTTGTGCCAGCCTTCGCCGAACGTGATCAGAGCCAGCAGCCAGTTGTTGCGGCTGTGATCCGAAGTATCGAAACGGCGGGTCCCGAACAGGTGGGCCAACGAGTTGATGGCGAAGGTGCAGTGGTACAGCACAACCGTCGATACGATGTAGCCCCAGACGAAGGCCGCAACGCCGCCCGCCCATTGGACGAAGGCGGCGAACAAGACCGTCGGGACCCAGTGATGGCGATCAAGCCACCTCAACTCCGGGAACTTGGAAAGGTCCGCCACCTTCTTTGGTTGGTAGGCGTCGTGCTCATTCGAGAGAATCCAACCGACGTGTGACCACCAGAAGCCGCGCCGTTGGGGGGAGTGGATGTCTTGCTCCTCATCCGAGTAGCGGTGGTGATCGCGATGGTGAGCCGCCCACCAAAGCACGCCTTTCTGACCGGAGGTCTGAGCCAGGAAGGCCATTAGAAACTGCGCGGCCCTGCCCAAGCGGTAGCTCCGGTGGCTGAAGTATCGGTGGTAGCCGGCGGTTACGCCGAACATGCGGACGGAGTACGTTACAGCCATCCAGGCCAACAGCAGCCGTGTCGGCGGGTAGAAAAACACAGCCAGCGCTGCCAAGTGCAGGATCACAAAAGGGATGACGGCTCCGAATCGGTACCGGGAGGGCTGCGCTGAGAAGCTCACAAGCCAACTTTACTTTGTTTGTCCACCTTTTGTCAAGCATGGATGCTTGACAAAATCTTGACAACAGTGAAAACCACCAGTAATCTGGAATGGTAGAGAGAATCATGCCTGTCGAATATCCAATTCGCGCTGCCGCCAAGCTGACTGGAATTTCGTTGGACACCCTTCGTGCCTGGGAGCGGCGCTACAACGCGGTAACTCCGGCCAGGACGGAGCGGGGACGGATCTACGACGAAGGCGCCATCCGGCGCTTGCTGCTTTTGAAGAGCGCCGTCGAGAGCGGGTGCTCGATCGGGCAGGTAGCATCGCTGCCCGATGCGGAACTCGAAGAACTGGAGCGCAACGCCCAGTCTCTTCGCAGGAAACCGGAGATTTCCTTGTCCCCGGAACCGGCGACGCTGGTGCTCCGGCCGCTGCTCGATGCCATCGGAGCCTACGACTACGCCGCCGCTAATGACGAGTTGGGGAGGCTGGCCCTGTTGCTGCGCCCGAATGAACTCGTGCATCGGGTTGTCCTTCCACTAATGCGTCTGACTGGAGAGAACTGGGAGAATGGGTTATTCCAGATCGCCCAGGAGCACATGCTCTCCGCCTGCGTGCGCAATCTCCTGGGCGGGCTCATTCGGCTTCAGAATGGCGGCCCCGGTGCCAGACCTATTTTGTTCACGACGCCCCCGGGCGAGCTGCACGAATTCGGCATCCTGGCTGCGGCGATGCTTGCGGTTGGGCACGGGTTCGGGGTTTCCTACCTTGGCCCGAACCTGCCAGCGCGCGAAGTCCTGCGCGCAGTCGCGAAAAGCGATCCGCAGGCGGTAGTCCTCGGCATCATGAAGACGAATGCGACGCCCGCCGTGCTGGAGGATGTCCACCAGCTCGCCTCGGAGCTTCCTTTGAGTAGCGAAATGTGGCTTGGGGGCAGCGGCGCTTCCACGATATCGGACGGCCTCACGCGAGACGGTTTCCTCGTACTCCACGACTTCACACACTTCGAAAGGCACCTGACCCGATTGAGCGCGAAATCCTCACGGGAGCCTGTTCTATGAAATTGTTTTTGAAGGTGCTGTTTGGAGCGATCTTCCTTTGGATGACAGTGATGACGATCCGAACCAGCCTGACCGTCAGTCTCTGGGCCGCCTGGCCAAACTACGCCGCGAATCCTTGGGCCATCGCGACGCTATACGACGCCTACTTCGGGTTCCTGACTATCTATGTTTGGGTTGCCTACAAAGAGCAGGCGATGTGGTCGCGTGTTTTGTGGTTCGTGTTGATCATGGGCCTGGGCAACATCGCGATATCTCTTTATGTGCTGATCCAGTTGTTGGGCCTCCGGCGCGAGGAGCCAGCCGAAGCGATCTTGTGGAGGAGGCCGCGATGATTGCCGGATGGTTGCAGCGCAAGATCGTGAATCCGATTCTCGATTTGCTGCGCCAGGGCATCACACCGGAGAAGATCGCGCTTAGCATCGCGCTCGGCTTGACCCTCGGTGTCACGCCCGTGCTGGGCTCTACGTCGATTCTGTGCTTGCTGGCGGCCGTTCTGCTTCGCCTGAATCTGCCAGCCATCCAGTTGGTCAACTACATCATGTATCCGTTGCAACTCGCTCTGCTGGTGCCGTTCATTCGTATCGGGGAATGGATTTTTGCTGCCCCGCCGGCCAGGATCACCATGGCCGGTATTGCCGGACTGATCCGTGCGGATGTCTGGCACGCGGTCACCACCCTCTGGGCCGCGACGATCCACGCGCTTGTAGCATGGCTCGTGCTCGGTTCGTTGGTGTCGCTTGTGACCTATGTCTTGCTGACGCCGCTGCTGAGGCGGCTGAGCGAATCCTTGCGAGCGGGGTCTCAGTGATGGAACTGGCCGCGCACGCGCTCATCATCGGAACGGCCTCGGTCTGCGCCCTCATGCTGCTGTTGTGGCTGATCCACCTGCCAACGAAGAACGCCGCAATCGTCGATGCGGGATGGGCGGGCGGGTTGGCTCTGCTCGGCGCGATCTACGCCGCGGCCGGTGGCGGCTACGTGCCGCGCTCGTGGCTGGTCGCCGCGATGGCAGTGCTCTGGGGCATGCGCCTGGCGCTCTATCTGCTCTTCACGCGCGTCATCGGGCACCCCGAGGAAGGGCGCTATGTGCAACTACGGCGCGAATGGGGCGGCAACCTGCCGTTGAAGTTTCTTGCCTTCTTCGAGTTCCAGGCCCTGCTGTGCGTTGTTCTTTCGATACCGTTCCTCGTGGCCGCCCTGAATCCCCGGCCTCAAATCACTCTCCTCGAATATGCGGGGACGGCCTTGTGGTTGGGCGCCTTCATCGGAGAATTGCTGGCCGACCGCCAACTCCATGCGTTCAAGGCCAACCCTGCCAACCGCGGCCGGACCTGTCGCGCAGGGCTGTGGAAGTACTCGCGGCATCCGAACTATTTCTTTGAGTGGCTGATCTGGATGGCCTTCGCACTCTTCGCGATGAGCTCTCCTTATGGTTACCTGGCCCTGGTCTCGCCACTTCTCATCCTGTTCTTCCTCTTCCGGGTCACCGGCATCCCCGCCACCGAAGCGCAGGCATTGCGCACCAAGGGAGAAGACTACCGGCAATATCAGCAGACCACAAGCGCCTTCGTGCCGTGGTTTCGAAGGAATACTTCATGCAAGCAGACACCTTGACTATTTCCCCCGTGCTCGACGCAGGCTACAGCAAGTGGCTCGAACGGGATCTCCTTCCCGATTGGCTGGTCCGATTCGGCATCCGGCGGCTCCTTGCGGCTCGCCTTCGCGAAGAACAGCTAGGCGGCGTGGAAGCGCAAGCCGGGCGCCTGATGGGCTTGGTGGAGCAGTTGCGGCGCAGCCCGGTGGCGATGCGCACCGACGCTGCCAATGAGCAGCACTATGAAGTGCCGGCCGAGTTCTACGGCCATGTCCTCGGCCCCAACATGAAATACAGTTGCGCCCTGTGGTCCGGCGCTTCGAGCTTGGAGGAAGCCGAAACGGCCATGCTCGACCTGACCTGCCGGCGGGCTTGCCTGGAGGATGGGCAGGATGTGCTCGAACTCGGCTGTGGATGGGGTTCGCTATCGCTGTTCATGGCGGGTCGCTATCCGAACAGCCGCATCCTGGCGGTCTCCAACTCGCGTTCGCAGAAAGAGTTCATTGACGGCGAGGCAGCGCGGCGCGGTTTGGCCAATCTCGAGGTGGTCACCGCCGACATGAATGATTTCAATACCGAACGCCGGTTTGACCGCATCGTGTCGGTCGAGATGTTCGAACATATGCGCAACTACGGCGAGCTTCTACGCCGCGTCTCCGCATGGTCGCGGCCTGAGGCGCTGCTGTTCGTGCATGTGTTCGCGCACACCCGGTTCGCTTATCCCTTCGAGGTGCGAGACGCCTCGGACTGGATGGCGCAGCATTTCTTCACCGGTGGTCTCATGCCCAGTGACGACTTGCTGCTTCACTTCCAGAACGACTTCCGTATCCGCGAACGCTGGCGTGTCAGCGGCGTCCACTACCAGAAGACCGCGGAGGCGTGGTTGCAGAGACTCGATCGCCACCGCGATCACGTTCTGAGCTTATTCGCCAAAGTGCATGGCAAACACGAGGCCCTGCGATGGCTGGTTCGGTGGCGCGTCTTCTTCATGGCCTGCGCCGAGTTGTTTGGATATGCGGGGGGACAGGAGTGGATCGTCTCGCACTACCTTTTCGAGCGCGCAGCGGTCTCGGGGACGGAAGGGGGTCTTTCTTGAGTATGTTACCTGTCATTCTGATGGCTTCCTCGGCGATCCCCATATTGTCGTCAGGGCAGCCCATGCCCGCCCTGAAAGGCGGGTTTCTGACCGGACGCCAAGCCGCGCTGCCGGACGACGCCTCGGGTCGCGTTGCCCTGTTGGCCTTCGGGTTCACCTACAATTCGCGATTCGCTGTTGAGGCCTGGGTGGGCCGTTTCCGCAAAGACTTCGGAGATAAGCCAAAGGTCACCTTCTACGAGATACCGATGATCGGGGGCATGGCGCGGCTCGGAAAGTGGTTCATCGACAGCGGGATGCGAAAAGGCACACCGAGGGCTGACCACGAGAATGTGATCACCGTGTACGGCGGCACCGAGCCCTGGAAAGTGCGCCTGGGCTACCAGTCCCCGGACGCCGCCTACCTGATTCTGCTCGACCAGCACGGCATCGTGCGTTGGCTCTACAACGGAACATTCGACGAAGAGAGCTACAGATCACTGTCGGACCAAGTAACAGCGCTCAATGCTGCTTCGAGCAGTGCCTGTGCTTCAGCTAACGACCGGCGGCGATCAGCTAATCAGCCTCACGATTGAAATCTGCTTCCATTGCCGTCATCCCTCCGCGAACGTTTTCGCCAGCTCGCGCCAACCGCCCAGAAGCGGAAAATACAGTCCCGCGCGGCGATCCCTCATGAAAGCTGGTTTTGTAGTCGATGATCCACCGCGTGCCATCCGAATCGACAAAGGTCCGGTCCACCCGGGCGTTCACCACGCGGTCGTCAATCACCCCTGCGATCGGAACGCGATCCGCGGTGGTCTCGAGCTCAGCCGCAGGCACGCCGTGGGACGCGAGTGCCGATCGAAATGCCGGCCGCATGGTCTGCACTCTCTCCGGCGTCCAGGCCTGGAGACCATCTTGACCGATGCGGTGCAAAACTTGATGGACGACCGTGCCCGTGTGGCGGGTCCGGTAGAGACCAGGCCGCGGCAAGCGGCATCGAGGGTTTCACCTTCTTCCATCTCTTCGAGGAGGTCAAAGAAATGCCGCTGCGTCTTCCAGGTCTTCGGCGGCTTCGGCGCATGCTGGTCCGCCGAGCGAGATCCACACCCCCTCAACCCAGGCACGGAGCGAAAGGCGGCGAGTTGCGAACACCCGATTCAGGGCGTCCCGAACGCGCAGCAAGCGGGCGCGATCGCCGGGATCGAGAGCCGCGCTACGGCTCTCCTCGTGCATCAGGTCCCAAATCGGAGATGAGCCATCGCCGAGCAATGGGCAGAAATTGGGCCGCTGAAGCAGATGCTGGTGTGGTTCATGGTTGCGCGGTCGCTGTCAAGGGACGCCACGTCCGGCTGCGGTGAGGACTTCTGGCGCTTCTGGGGTCGCGCACGGCCGCCAGGCGCACCGGCAGGGGACATCAGAGGGCTCGTTCAAGCGAGACTAACGACAACAGGCAGCGCGCAGGACTTCAGCTGCGGAACTACGATGCACGAAAAGGGCAAGTAAAGGGCAAAGTCTCTTTTCGAGCCTTCCAGCCCGAAATACCGCATTCCCAAATAGCTGATTTTAGAAAGAAATTTGGTCGGGGCGAGTGGATTCGAACCACCGACCTCCTGGTCCCGAACCATCAACCCACGTAATATCAAAGACTTAGCGACGGCACAGCAGTTTTGCGCAGGGTTGCGATATGTCGCGAGTCTTCAAAGGCTTCCGGGCCGTCTGGGCACCGAGATTGGCAATTCCGAGTAACGCTTCTATGCGTGGGGTGGGCACAAAAATGGGCACAGTTTTCGGGCGGCTAAATATCTCGACAGCGCGGAACGCCACCGCAGCCAAGACTCCACGCGCGCAACGGTGTACGATCCAAGCATATGGCACATTCGCCAATGCGCACGTTATTTGCGGGTGCCATCCTGCTCGCCGCGGTGCCGACAGCACCAGGGGCAACGGTCACTGGAATCGTAAAGGACGCCACCCACCGGAAAAAGGGTGGTCGTCGCCCCGACCAGCGTCGCGCTAGATCCAACCGAATGTCGCCAAGATCGATTGTTTCCGTTTCGGAGCGGACCGCGACCGGCACTCGACGGCTCCGAAAGCCCCGTTGCCACGCTTTCAGAACGTAATTGCCGGAGCCGATGCTTCCCATTTGGAACTTGCCGGAATCAGCCGCGGTGGCATGTGCCACTTCTTCGTAATCCGACTTCAGCAGACGAACGGATGTACCTCCAATCGCCGCCCCGGTCGGATCTACAATTGCACCGCGGATCTGCTGACCGCCGGCGCACAGCGGCGAAATCAACACGAGGGCAAGGCACCAGAGCCGGAGCATATCATTACCTATAGCGCAACGCGCTGTGCTCCGCAGCGTCTTCAGGTGGGCCTTGTCACCGGGGCGCATCTACGGGTTGGCCGTCCGCCAGGGTGTAACGATCCTGCCGTACGTCGCCCACCTCGTCACTCCAAGCCCGCGAAACGCCCCAGGGCCAAGAAGCCCCACCATCCTCATCTGACCGGACGACAATCAAATGGACAGGCTCAGGCGGCAGGTCCCGCGGCGTCTCAGCGTGGATCCTGTGCTCGTAATCGATTTCGCCAACTATGCCGATGACTCGCATACGTTCGATCTTCCGAATCCTATGATGCACCTTGCAGTCGGCATCGACGATCTTCAGTGCGTGTCGGAGGCCAGCGGTTCAATTAATCGGATTAGCTCCGGCAGGTCCGCCGTCACCATCTTCCAGACCTCCTCCAGATCCACTCCCTCGTAGAAGTGAATGAGCTTGTCACGGGTCCCAGCAATCGGCTTCCAGGGCACTTCCGGATGCGCCGTCCTGAACTCCGGCGATATCCTCTTCACAGCCTCCCCGATGATCAGTAGCTGATGCAGAACCGCCGATTGAGTTTTCGCGTCATCAAGGAACTCAGCCTTGTCCGCGGGTCCTTTGAAATCGATTGCCAGCCGCGCCGCTCTGAGAATGTCGAGCAGATGGGCGTCATCGCGAGGCAAAGTAGGGCTCCGCGCTCTCCAGGATGGCCTTGCGCCGGATCCAATTCGAGCTCCGCTCGATAGCGCGTTGCGAAACGAGGTCCACTTTGCGCCCGACGATCCCGGACAGTTCTTCCTCCATCGTGACGTGATCCAGAAGGCTCCAATCTGCCTCGGGCGCAAACCTCACGAGCAGGTCCAAGTCGCTATCCGGCCGGAAATCCTCGCGCAGCGCAGATCCGAACACGCGCAGTTCGGCGATTTTCCACCGGCGGCAGAAATCCTCGAGTCGCTCTGTCGGAATAGGAATCTCGGTCCGCATCGCGTCCTTCCATCACCAGTTTGCCACAACGTACCGGAGCCGACTCGGGGCAGCGTGTTATGGTTTTCGTTGAGTAGTGATGGAAGAACCTTCCTTTTCGGAACAGGCGCGCGCGGGAATTAAGGCGGCGAGACTCGAGGCCGGAGGAGATCTCCTGGCCGGCCCGGCCGCATTTTGGCGTGGCATCGGCATGAGCTCGAAGGCCCTCCGGGAGCAGGATCCAGCGGAGTTGATGCCGTTATTCGAGCGGTATGCGGAGAAGCAGTTCGATGCGGAAGCCAAGGAGCTACTGGCCTGTTTCCCGGACCCGGAGGCATATTCCCTGAAGTTGATCTTGCTCCCGATGAAGGTCGCCATTCGGATCTGCCCGAGCAGCGGCATCATCCTGCCCGAAGATGTCGGGGCGACCGAATGGACTGACCTCTACCGCACGTTGAAGGCGGCCGCCATGAAGTCGGGCCGGAAGGGCCTCGGTGAAGGATTTCAGCAGCTATCCGGCGATTGGGAGGACTACCTCGACCACAGCTTCAGCCGGCAGTTCTTGAAAGGGGAGATCACCACCACGGCACCCGACAAGGACTCCGCGGTAAAGGCATTCAAGCTGTTGTTCTGGCTGAAGTACTTGTTCCACCTCCGGCTCTTCGCCAACAACCAGCGGTTCATCCAGCGCATCTGCACCCATCTTTCTGAACGCCTACACCTCTGGCGGGCCGAGGCCTACCGCCGGATGGGCGATACCGAACCGCCGCCCATCGAAGCTGTTCTCGGCCAGCCACCGACGTTGCCGGCGACTTCGCCGACCGGCACGACCCTCAGCGCCGCCACCAGGCCGAAGAAGCGCGGGCCGAAACCCGGCCACGAGACGGCCGTGCGCGTGGCCGAGATCATCGCGAATGTGGCCGTGGACGGCGACTGGAAGGACAAGTTGGAAGAGATTTGTAGCGCCTTGGACAAAGCGGAAATGCCCTACCCGAAGACCTGGCCGAAACGCGATCTCCCGTTGAAGAGTTGGGAGGACGGGGCCTTGATCGAACCGGCGCTGGCGAAAAAGGCCATCGAGCACCTGCTCAAGCTGGCAAAGCAGCGAAAGAAATCGCCTCCCGAAACTCTCTCCTAATTTCCGCCAACTTTCTCGCCACAACCGTTGCTAGCGGGAGCCCATGTTTCCGCCCTATACCCCGCGAAAATTTCCAAAACAATTTTCGGTTCCGATGATTGCGGATGGATGGCAGAGATGCCGTCCGCGATCATTGCCAACCTGAATAGCGGAACCGGGGAAACAAGCGACACCCGGTGGTGGGCCCAACCGGGCTCGCCTGCGTCCGCACCCGGATCCGAGAGCCAGAGCGAAAGCCGAGGGGGATAAGCTCCCACGCGGTGGGATGAACGGCGTACGAGGGTCGGAACCCGCGCAACTTGGCGACGGCGGGCACAACCGACCCGGAGCGGATCGGCGGCGTCCCCACCGGTGGCATCGTGGTGGGGCTCGTCAAGGGCAAGTACCTACCCGATCCCAAGGCCGAGCGCGCTACCGGCAAGCTGACCTGGAAACATGTGGAGGATCAGATCGACTACGACGGCGCGGAGTATCGTTTCCGTGATTGCCCGGCGCACGATCCCGCTGATGCAACGGTCGGCGGCCATCCTGGAATCGCGGCGCGCGGCGGCCGATACCGAATGGGTCTTTCCGGCACCGACCCGAAGCGGCCACATCGAGAAATCCTCACTGAAGAAGCAGCATCCGAAGGCCTGCACGCTGGCCAAGGTCGCGGAGTTCCCGCTCTACACCTTCCGTCACACCTGCCTCACGCGATGGGCGGCGCACATGGACCCGTACACGTTGGGCTACCTCGCCGGGCACAGCGACTTCTCCACGACCCGCCGCTACGTCCACCCACAGGTGCAGACGGTCAGGGACGCCATCGAGCGCGCCCGCAACGGGCAGTCGGGGACGCAAACGGCACAGTCCGCGTAGCACGTAGTGCGGGGTGGGCGCAAAACTGGGCACAATAGCAAAACGGCGGTTGGAGACCAATATCTCCAACCGCCGTATCTATTTGAAATGTAAAAGAATGTTTGGTCGGGGCGAGTGGATTCGAACCACCGACCTCCTGGTCCCGAACCAGGCGCTCTAGCCAGGCTGAGCCACGCCCCGATCAACTCTATTCTAGTCTGTTGCACTCGGTTTGCACAAGCGCGTTAACATCGTCTGGTGCGC
>DATJYJ010000506.1:0-4052 GCA_035578025.1 Verrucomicrobiia bacterium | reverse complement strand
GGGCCTCCCTGCCCTCCATCGGTGAAATTCCGCACATACCTAAGGTGATTCATGTATAATCGTACGGCTCTCAGAGAAAGGGGCTGTACCATGACACTGTTCAAAAGCGCCGGTTTCCTGATGGGGATCTTGGGGTGTTCTCTGGCACCGGCCCAGCAAAAGACGCAGTTTCTCCGCCTTCAATGCGTGAAGGTAGCGGATGGAAAGTCCGCTGAGTTTGAAGCGGTTCTCCCGGAGAACCGAAAACTGGCCAAAGTTCGGGTAGACAGCGGACGTACCGCGTATTCGATTGTTTCACGGGCGGTGTATCCGGCGGGCCGGTCTGCGGCGTGCGATTATCACTTCGTCGAGGCGTACGATGGATTTCCACCCGAGGCCGCTTCGCCGGAGCAGGCGCAAGCAGATTTCAAGAAGTCCGGGATCACCATGAGCCAGGAGGAATATCGCGCGAAGCTGCTTGGATCGAGCTATTTGGTGAGCCAGGAACTTTGGCGGTTGCGGGGAGGCTATGGCGATGTGTCCAAGGGTAGCTACGTTCGGATCAACTACAACAAGGTCAAGCCGGGTATGGGCACGGAATATCTGAAGTGGGAGAACACGGGTTGGAAACAACTGGCGGAAGCCGCCGCTAAAGAAATTCCCGGTACAAGCTGGAGCCTCTACACGTTGACGATGCCGGGCGGTAGCGACCAACCGTACAACGCGATGACCGTCGACGGGTTCCCGAGCTGGGAAGCGATGGGGAAGGGACTTCCCGTGCAGGAACTCTGGAAGAAGGTGCATCCCGATGTGGACTACGTGCAGCACATGGGGAAGATGAATACCGTGCTCGACCGCCCGCGAGTCGAAGTATTCCGAGTGCTCGATAAAATCGCGAAGTAGCGTTTCGTAAATCTCTATCGAGCGAAGGTGTGCTTCCGCGCTGAAGCGATGGGTCTATAGCAGCCGGAAGTTCACTTCGATGGTGGCGGCGACCGTGACGGGGCGACCGTCTTTGTAGGCGGGTCTAAATTTCCATTGCCGGACCGCCTCGATGGCCTTCTCGTCGAGGCCGAGGCCGAGGGACCGTTGAACGTGGACGTTGGCGCGGAAACGAGCGGCAGCGAAAACCTCTACGATAATCCGCGCTACCACCGTCTCGTCTTCCCTGCTGAAGCCTTACTGCCGTGGACTGGACACCTGGCCCCGTCCTGGATGGGATCGGAAAAGGACGTACCTCCGGGCGAAGAACTGGTGCGCTGCTTCCGGCCCTTTCTGGAGGATTTACTCGCCTCTGTCCTGTCTCCGAAAACCATCCAGAGGCACGTCGATAACCTGTGGGCTCTGGGCGGGGAGATCATCCGCGACCTGAATGAAAACCCTTCTCTGAGAAGGAAAAGCATCGCGCAGGTCCTCGAAGATCGGATCGATGAGGAGGGTGGACCATTAGTCTACGCCCTGGAATCGGAAGAGCCCCTGCAACGCGCCTTTGATTCCACCTGCCGGAGACTCTGCCGCTTCCTGCAGCAATCGCCGCGCTGAACGCCCCAAATCACCCACAGATTCCGCCGACGAGGCATCATTCCCGTGAGGTCATGGTAGACGCGATTTGTTTTCATGAAGTTAGGACGTGACGTAAAAGGGATCCGATCTTGATGCCGGTGGTATTGCGTTCGCGTCGCTCGTGCCGGAGCATGCACCCTAGCGCACCGGGGACTCGGGTCCGGGATGCTCCTGCGACCGTAGGCGGGGTCGGTCTGGCGCTCTTTACTCCGCGGCGGACAGCCGCAACTGAGAGGGACTATGCACAAACGGATAACGGTTGCCTATATGGTCGTTGCTTTATTGCCAGTCACCCAGCCGCTCGTCAAGGCGAGCGATCTCACGTGCGGCGGCCAGCAATGCGCAGCGGTGGGACGCGGGCTTGTCGCATTTCTCGACCGCCAAGAGGCGGGCCTTGGCGGGAACGGCCGGGCCTGCGCCGATTGCCACATGCCGACCAACAGTTTCCAACTGTCGCCCGCGGGCGTCGAGGCGCGATATCAATTGCTCCAGTTCCTGCGGCGATTCGACCCGAAAGCGGACGACCCGCTGTTCCGCCCGATCGACGCCGATGACTTTCGTGTCCATGGAGCCAATGCGTCCGATTACACCACGCTCCGGAGGAATGGCCTCATCCGGATCACTCTGCCGCTGCCGGCCAACGTCAAGCTGATCGACCCGCCGACCAACCTGCCCTCGGCGGAGACGTTTGTGGACGTGTGGCGTGCCGTGCCGTCGGTCAACAACGTGGCGTTGACCGGACCCGATGGCTACGTCTTCGTGCCTCGCGGGCCGAACGCCGGAGGAGGCTACCAACTGGACGCGCGCATCACGACGCTCCAGGACCAGGCGCTGCAGGCCTTCGTCAACCACGCCCAGGTGCAGAAGGCGCCTGCCCAGCAAACCCTGGACGACCTCAAGGCATTTCAATTGACTCTCTTCAGCAGTCCCGGAGTGCGGGCGCTTGCGGACGCTGTCAGCAAGGGCACCACACCACTACCAGATCCCGATCCGCCGCTCACCGCTCTGGAACAGCAGGGCAAGGCGGTGTTCGTGCGGGCGTGCGCTCAATGTCACGGTGGTCCCGGGGGGTCGACCTCACAACTGCCGCTGGTCGCCCGGTTCCATGATATCAACACCACGTGTCCACGTCCGGTCGATACCGTATCGCCACCGCGTTTTTCGTTTGAACCGTGCCCGGCCGGCCTTCCCGAGAAAGTGCGCACCTATGAGTTCACGCTCGCCGACGGCTCCAAAATCAGGCGCGCCAGCTCCGATCCCGGGCGGGCGCTGCTGACTGGCTTTGTCGGCGGTCCTCCGTTGCTGGACGATTGGAACAAACTCGATGTACCGGGACTGCACGGCATCAGTCAGACGGCTCCGTATTTCCACAACAACAGCGCGGCGACGTTGGAAGATGTCGTGAATCATTACATCGAGTTCTTCAAGTTCGCCGCGACGCAGGCGCCGCCTGGCGTCATTCCGCCGGTGTTAACGACGGACGGCATCCACATCGACCGCCCCGTGAAACCTGAAGAGAGTACGGCGCTAGTGGCATATCTGCGAAAGCTGTAGTGCTAAATGTGAGCGTCTCGTCAACTGTTTACGAGACGCTTACCTGAGGTAGCGCTCAGGAAGCTCCATGGCTTGAGTGCCGGCCGGCGGCCGATAGCCTTGGGCCGGCAGAACGGCGCGAATCTCGGTGCACTGGTGCACCTTACATCGAAGGCCCGATGAGTTCCAGTAGGCCTCCGGCAATGTCGATTACGGAAACGTCGTTCAACACTGGCAGGGCCAATAGGCACTCGCCAATCCGTGTTATATACTGAACCATATGGTTCAGTATGCGGGAACCGTCCTCGATGCTTCGTTCGCCGCGCTCTCGGATGCCACCCGGCGCGGCGTTCTGGAACAACTCGGACGCGCGGACGCTTCGATCACGGACCTTGCCGGGAAGTTTCACATGACCCTGACGGGCATGAAGAAGCACGTCGGCGTCTTGGAGCAGGCGGGGCTCGTCACCACAGAGAAGGTCGGGCGCGTGCGGACCTGCAAGCTCGGCCTGCGCGGACTGGAGCAAGAGGCGGCATGGATCGAGAGGTACCGCCTGCGCTGGGCCGCACGCTTCGACGAGTTGGACAAGCTTGTCGAGGAATTGAAACAGAAGGAGAAAGCCGATGGACGAAAGAAAAGATAGTGCAAGCAACCCCACAAAGTACGATACGACAGTGGAACGGAAGTCCGAGCGTGAGCTCGTCGTGACTCGAACCTTCAACGGTCCGGCGCATATCGTCTTCGATGCGTGGACCAAACCCGAACTGCTCAAGCGGTGGTGGGTACCGAAGTCGTTTGGAGCGTCCTTCCTTTCCTGCGAGGCCGATGTTCGTGCCGGGGGCACGTACCGTTTCGTGTTCAGTCACCCTTCCTCAGAGCAGCCTATGCCATTCTTTGGTAGGTACGTGGAAGTGACTCCGGGCTCCCGCCTCGTCTGGACGAATGACGAAGGTGATGAGGATGGGCCCGTCACCACC
>DATJYJ010000505.1:0-27493 GCA_035578025.1 Verrucomicrobiia bacterium | reverse complement strand
GTGCAGACGATCGCGATCTGCGTGGCGGGCGGCTGCCTGGGTGTGCTGTTCCTGATTCCGCTGCGGCGCTACTTCGTGGCCGAGATGCACGGCAAATTGCCGTACCCCGAAGCCACCGCGATCACGGAAGTCCTGGTGACCGGCGAGAAGGGCGGCTCGCAGGCGAAACTGCTGCTGCAGGCCACGTTCCTGGCCGGCGTCTACGACTTCCTGGTGACCACGTTCCAGGTGTGGAAGGAATACCTGGACTTCCAGTTCGTGCCCGCGGTGCGGACGTTGACCGAGCGGGCGAAGGTGGCGGTGAGCTTCGACGCCATCGGATTCATTCTCGGGCTGGGGTACGTGATGGGGCTGCGCAGTTCGATGATTCTGTGCGCGGGCGGCGTGCTCTCGAACCTGGTGCTGGTGCCGCTGGTGTGGATGATCGGCGCCGAACATGCGAGCCCCGTCTATCCGGCCACGATTCCGATCGCGAAGATGACCGCGGTGCAGATCTTCCGGGGATATGTGCGCTTCATCGGTGTGGGCGCCATTGCCACGGCCGGGATTTTCGGCATCATCAAGTCCATGCGGATCGTCGCCGGATCTTTCGGGGTCGCGCTGAGAGCTTTTCACGCCGGGGAGACGGCCACGGGCGAGAGGACCGATCGCGACCTGCCGGTGGTGACCATTCTGATCGGAGTCATCATCAGCGCGCTCGGTATCGGCATCCTGCTGGGAACGTTGTCCGGCTCTCCCGCGGTGATCCTGGCCGGCATCGTGCTGGCGCTGGTGTTCAGCTTCTTCTTCACGAGCGTGGCTGCCAACGCCATCGCCACCACGGCGCGCAATCCCGTCTCCGGGATGACGATGCTCACCATCATTATTTCGTCCGTCGTGCTGCTGCGCTTCGGCCTTTCGGGCACCACGGGGATGTTCTTCGTAATGGCGCTGGCGGGAATGGTCTGTACGGCGCTCTCGGTCTCCGGACAGGCCATCACCGATTTCAAGACCGGGTACTGGCTCGGCTCTACGCCTGCGGCGCAGCAGAAGGTGAAGTTTCTCGGCGTGCTCGCGGCATCGGTGGCGGTCGGTCTGACCATCGTGATGCTCGCACGGGCGTTTCAGTTCGGGGAAGCCGCGCCCGGCGATCCGCGCGTGGTGCTGCCGTCGCCGCAAGCCTCGATCATGAAGGCGCTGGTGCAAGGCTTCATGAGCCGGCAGCCGGTGGCGTATGTCCTGTTCGGCGCCGGCACAGCCATCGCGGTGGTCATGGAGATGCTCGGAGTTCCCGCGCTGATCTTCGCCCTGGGCATGTACCTGCCGCTCGAGCTCAATACACCCGCGCTGGTGGGCGGTTTCCTGTCGCACTTTCTGGGCAAGCGCGCCGAGGCAGCCGGCGGCGAGCGCGGGGAAGGAATCCGCGAACGCGGCGTGGTGATCGCGAGCGGCCTGATGGCAGGCGGCGCCCTCGGCGGCGTCTTCGGCGCGGGTTGCCGGCTGATTCCCGGGTACAAGGAGGAATGGATCCGCACTCCGTTCTACGCCAACGAGCCAGTCTCGCAATGCGTATCCGCGGCGCTATTTGTAGGCCTGTGCTGCTACCTTTGGTTCCGGGGTGCCGGTTCCCGATCTGCCCCGGTGCGAAGGGCCGTGCCGGAATAACGATATCAAACCATGAAAGACGCTTTTCGCAACCTTTTCGGCGGCACCGGCGATGTCCGTGTGTTCCGCGCTCCCGGCCGGGTGAACCTGATCGGCGAGCACACCGACTACAATCTCGGCTATGTCCTGCCCGTAGCGCTGGACCTGACGACCTATGTCGCCAGAGCGCCCTCGCACGACGGCAAGTTGCGAATCCACTCTCAGGACCGCTCCGAAACGCGCGAGTTCGATGTGGCATCGCTGGCCGGGCTTCAGCCGTCGCACGCGTGGACCGACTACCCGCTCGGAGTCGCACAGGAACTGCTGAAAGCCGGCGTGGAGATCGAACCTGCGAACCTCCTGATCCACAGCACCGTGCCAGAGGGCAGCGGACTGAGTTCTTCCGCGGCGCTGGAAGTGTCGTCCGCCCTGGCGCTGCTTCACGGCCGCGCGTTCGATTCGCTGCGGCTGGCCAGGCTCTGCCAGGCGGCGGAGCGCAATTTCGTCGGCATGCCGTGCGGGATCATGGACCAGTACATCTCGGTCTTCGGGCGCGATCACTGCGCCGTCGAAATCGATTGCCGGAGCCTCACGCATCGCCTGGTCACGCTGCCCGACGGCATCGCGTTCGTCGCGGTCAACACGATGGTGAAGCACGCGCTCGCGGGATCGGCTTACAAGGATCGCGTCGCGGAATGCCATGCGGCCTGCGAGATGCTGGGTGTGGCCAGCCTGCGCGAGGTTACCCCGGAGCGGTTCGCGGCCAACGAATCGCGTCTGCCCGAGCCGGTGCGGCGGCGTGCGCGCCACGTGGTCACCGAGGACGCGCGCGTCAACCGGTTCGTGGACGCGGCGTCGGGGGCCGACATCGCGGCCATGGGCCGGCTCATGGTGGAATCGCACCGCAGCCTGCAGCACGATTACGAAGTGAGTTGCGCCGAGCTGGATTTCCTGGTGGAGGCGGCGGTCGCGATCGACGGCGTGCTCGGTTCGCGCATGACCGGCGGGGGGTTTGGCGGCTGCACGGTGACGATGCTACGAGCCGATGCCGAGTCCCGATTCCGCGACGAAATCGCGGCGGCGTATCGGGCCCATTTCGGAGTCGAGCCCCGGATTTACGCGTGTATTCCGAGCGCCGGGGCGGGCGAAATCGCAACTCAGTAGCGAAAATCTTGAGACAATCCCGTTTCCCGGGGGACTAGTTGACAAATAGCTAAGAGAATGTCCTCCCATGGTCAAGTAGAGGCCTAAGGCTGTGCTTTGCCATGGGAGACTCCTGTCCCGCGAACGCATCCATTTATACTCATTGGTCAGATGCCCCGCTGGCTCAACCTTGCCAACCTGTTTACGCTCAGCCGCCTGGTGATGACACCGTTCATCATCCGCGACATTCTGGAGGGGCGGCACACCCGGGCACTGGTGCTCTTTTTTGTCGCCGCCTGGACGGACGCCATCGACGGCTGGATCGCCCGCGCCACGGGAACCACCCAGGCGGGCGCTTACCTCGACCCGGTGGCCGACAAGTGCCTCATGAGCGGCATCTTCCTGGCCCTGGGCGCGGCGCAGGTGGTCCCCTGGTGGTTCGTGGCGATCGTCTTCGGCCGCGATCTTTACCTCCTGCTGGCGGCGGCCGCAATCATGGCCCTGACCCGGGTGCGGAAATTCCCACCCAGCCGCTGGGGTAAACTCTCCACCTTCGTGCAGATCGCCACTGCGGTCACCTGGATGACCCGAAATGCCTGGCCCCTTCAAGCTTTGGATGCGCTGGCCTCCGCAATGCTTTGGGTTTGCGCGGTTTTCACGATCTGGAGCGGCGTTCATTACACCCTGAAAGGGGCACGGGAGCTGCGATCTCATTGACGCCCGCGCCGCCAGGGAGTAGTCTAAATCCAGGGGCGCCCGTCAGGTCATGACTCGCTATCTACCAGCGCAACACTACCGATGGTTAGGGTTAGCCGCGGTGGTGCTTACCGGTCTGGCCGGGTGGGCTGGCATCTCCTTTCCGGTGGCCTATTTCCCTGGGGGTCTGTTCCTGTTGAGTGCCGGCGCTCTGTTTTTCCTGGCCTTCCGGCCGGCTATCGAGATTCACGAAGGCTATCTTTCGGTGGGCAGCCGGATCATCCCCTGGATGGACATCCGGCGGCTGGATCGGACCGGTTGGATCTCGCCGCTCATCGTCCGGGTCACCCTATTCGATGATTCGCGCCTGATCCTCATATACCCAGGCGATCTGGATTCCTGCAACAGCCTCCTGCGCCACCTCCGCCGCCTGTCGCGGGACGCGCTGATCGACGGCATTCCCTACCGCCAATATTGGGGCGAAGTTCTGGCGCCCGGCAACGAGCGGAAGCAGGCGGCGATGCCCCGTTACCGCATTCTGCGCCCCGAGGACGAGGCCGAGGTCGAGCGTCTGTATCAGCGTCTGAAAACGGTGGGCAACCTGGATCAGAAGAACTCCACGGACGAGAAGTAGTCCGTGGCCGCGAGCCGCATTCCCAAGTTAAGATTCGCGATCGGATTGCTGGCGATCGGTGCGGTCGTGTACCTGGCTCGCAACCTCTGGCTGCCCGCGATCGGCAACGGACTCATTCACGACGACGGCCCTGCCAAGGCGGACATCGCGGTGGTGCTCGGGGGCGATTACTGGGGGCACCGGATTCTGCGCGCGGGCGAACTGGTGAAACAGGGTTACGTGCCATCGGTCCTGGTGAGCGGACCGCCTGGATTCTACGGCCTGAACGAAGCGGATGCAGCGATCCAGTACGCGGTCTCGCACGGCTGCTCCAGCTCGTGGTTCATACCCCTGCGGCACAACGCGCTCTCCACGAATGACGAAGCCGCGGTGACGATCGATGAGCTTTGCCGCCGCAACGTTGGCAGCTTCCTTCTGATCACGAGCAACTACCACTCCGCCAGGGCGCGGAGGATCTTTCTGGCAGCGGAGCGTGCCCATGGCGGAGGCCCGGAGTTCCGTGTGGTGGCGGCACCCGACGAGTTTTTCGAACCCTCGAACTGGTGGCACTCGCGGCAAGCCGAGAAGACCGTGCTGCTGGAGTGGATGAAGACGGTCGCCAGCGCGGCCGGGATCTGAGCCATGTGGCAATCGCTTCGCACGGTCCGCAAGTACCTGTGGCGCTACCGCGCCGGCCTGGCGATCGGCGGCGTCTGCCTGGTGCTCAAGGACCTGGCGCAAGCGGGCCAGCCGCTGCTGATCCGCGCCGCAGTGGACAGCTTTCGAGGCGCGCCCGGCGCCTTCGTCCGCTTCATCCTTTACCTCATCGGCCTGGCTCTGTTCAAGGGCATCTTCCAATATTGGATGCGGGTCATCATCATCGGCATCTCGCGCGACATCGAATTCGACCTTCGCAACGACCTTTTCGCCCACCTGGTGCGCCTCTCCCCCGACTACTACGCCCGGACGCGCACCGGCGACATCATGGCGCGCGCCACCAACGACCTGAATGCGGTGCGCATGATGCTGGGTCCCGGGGTGATGTACTGGTTCGAGACCAGCCTGACGTTCCTGCTTGCCATCGTGATCATGGTCAGCGTGGACTGGCGGCTGGCGATACTGGCGATTCTGCCGGCGCCCGCGGTGAGCTTCGCGGTGATCTTTTTTGGCCGCCGGATTCACGAGCGGTTCGAGCGAATCCAGGGCATGTTCAGCGATATCTCGAGCCGCGTGCAGGAGAACCTCTCCGGTGTGCGCATGATCCGCGCCTTTGTGCAGGAGCAGGCGGAGATGCGGCGGTTCGAGGAGCTGAACCGCGCGTACATCAAGGAGAACATCAAGCTGGTCCGCCTGCAGGGCCTGTTCGAGCCCTTGCTGGAAGCCTTGATCGGCATGACGTTCCTGGTGGTGCTCTGGGCCGGCGGAGGGCAGGTACTGGCCGGACGCATCAGCCTGGGCTCGTTCGTGATGTTCAACACATACATGGGCATGCTGGTGTGGCCGATGATCGCATTCGGGTGGGTGGTGAACCTGACACAGCGCGGCGGCGCTTCGCTCGCCCGCATCAACGAGATTCTGCACGAGCGTCCGTCGATTGCCGCTCCGGTGGGACAGGTTGCCGAGCTGGCGCAGGTGGCGGGCGATATCGAATTCCGAGAGACTGTCGTTGACTATCCCACGGGCACCGCGCTGAGCGGCATCGACCTGCACATTCCGGCCGGCACGACATTGGCGGTGGTAGGACATACCGGCTCGGGGAAGAGCACGCTGGTCCAGTTGATTCCGCGCCTGCTCGATCCGACCGCCGGCGCGGTGCTGCTCGACGGGGTCGACCTGCGCCGCCTCGACCCGGAGGAGCTTCGCCGCCACATCGGATTGGTACCCCAGGAGACGTTTCTGTTCAGTGCCACCATCGCTGAGAACATTGCGTTTGGCGTGCCGAATGCATCCGCGGAAGAGGTTTGCCACGCGGCCGAGATGGCCGGCCTGGCCGGCGATATCGAGGGCTTTCCGCAGGGTTACCAGACGATGGTGGGCGAGCGGGGCATCACCCTGAGTGGAGGGCAGAAGCAGCGCACGGCGATCGCGAGGGCGCTGCTGCGCGATCCGCGCATCCTCATCCTGGACGATGCGCTTTCCGCCGTGGACACGCTCACGGAAGAGCGGATCCTGACGCACCTGGCGGGCGTAATGAAGGGCCGGACGGTGATCCTGATTTCGCACAGGGTCTCGACGGTGCGGCAGGCCGACCGGATCGTGGTGCTGGAGCGCGGCCAGATCGTGGAGCAGGGCACGCACGGCGAATTGGTGGCGGCAGGCGGCTTTTATGCCGATCTCACGCAGAAGCAGATGCTGGAGGAAGAACTGGAGCAGGCGTGACGCCGCTTCAGAGCAGTTTCCGCAGCTCGTCCAGGCTCAATCGGCCGGTATAGATGGCCATTCCGAGGGCGGCACGGACTTTCATGGCGAGCAGGGCGCGCACATCGTCGAGCGTGGTGATGCCGCCGGCGGCGGTGATTTCGAGCGGGGTAGTGACACGCAGGCGGCGAAACCAGTCGAGGTCCGTGCCCTGCATCATGCCTTCCTTATCGACATAGGTGCAGAGGAAGCCGGAACAATAGGGCTCGAGCAGACGCAGAACATCTTCGGCGGCGAAGGGAGTGGATTCGCGCCAGCCTTTGACTACGATGCGGCCTGCTTTGGAATCCAGCGCGATGATGGTGCGGTCACGGGGGAGGGAGCGGAGGAAAGGTTCGTTGATGCGGGGCGGGCCGGAAAGCTGCCCCGCGAACGCGGCGGTGCCGACGATGACCTTGGCCGCGCCTTGATCGAGCAGCGCCTGCGCGCGCTCCGGGGTGCGGACGCCGCCGCCGATCCGGCACGTGGCGCGCGCGGCGAGATAGCGGACGAGGGCATCGTTGGAGCCGCGGCCGAGAGCCGCGTCGAGATCGATCACCTGGATCTCTGGAAAACCGGTGAAGCGGCGGAGCATCTCGTCGGGATCGTCGATCTCCAGAGCCTTGTCGCGGCCCTGGACGAGCTGGACGATCTTGCCGTCCATGAGGTCAATGCACGGAACGATCATGTCCGCACCGGAATGCCGTACCGGGCCAGTTCCTCTTTGAGCTGATTCACCGTATACGTGCCGTAGTGGAAAATGCTGGCGGCCAGGGCCGCATCGGCGCAGCCATCGGTGAGCACGCGCACGAAGTGCTCCGGCTTGCCCGCCCCGCCGCTGGCGATGACGGGAATGTGCGTCGCCTCCGAAACGGCCCTGGTGAGCGGGCAATCGAAGCCGTCCTGAACACCATCGGTATCCATGCTGGTGAGCAGGATCTCGCCCGCGCCGAGCTCTTCGCCGCGGGCTGCCCAGGCGACGGCATCGATACCTTCGTCGTCGCGCCCTCCGCGCGTGTACACGTGCCACTGGCCGGGACCGTGGCGGCGTGCATCGATGGCCAGCACCACGGCTTGCGCGCCGAACTCGTTGCTCAGCTCGGTGATCAGCTCCGGGCGGCGGACCGCGGCGGTGTTGACGCTCACCTTGTCGGCGCCGGAGAGCAGGATGCGGCGCGCGTCGGCGACACTGCGGATGCCGCCTCCCACCGCGAGCGGGATGAAAACTTTGCGGGCGGTGCGTGCCACGACGTCGGCCATGATGTCGCGCGCGTCGGAAGAAGCGGTGATATCGAGGAAGACCAACTCGTCGGCGCCGTCGCGGTTATACCGATCGGCCAGTCCGACGGGATCGCCGGCGTCGCGGAGATTCACGAAGTGGATACCCTTGACCACCCGGCCGCCAGTCACGTCGAGACACGGGATGATGCGCTTGGCTAGCACTCGAGAAAATCCTTCACGATGGCCAGGCCGGTAGAGCCGGATTTCTCGGGGTGAAACTGAACGCCATGGACGTTGCCGGCGCGCAGCATCGCGGTGAAGCGGATGTCCGCGTAAGTGCAGGCAGCAGAAGTCTGGGGGCACTCGGGGACGTAGTAGCTGTGGGCGAAGTAGACGTGGCGGCCGCCGGGCTCCAGTTGGTTCCAGCCCATGTGGGGCACACGCGCGTCCATCGGGAAGCGGCGGACCGTGCCCGGATAGAGGGCCATCCCCCGCACGTCCGGCGCCTCTTCGCTGGATTCGAAGAGGGCTTGCATGCCGAGACAGATGCCGAAGAACGGGACGCCGGCGCGGATGCGATCGAGCAGAGCCTCGCGCACACCCATCGCGTCGAGCGCGCGCATCATCTGGCCGAAATGACCGACGCCGGGGAGCAGAATCCTGGCGGCTGCACCAAGAGCGGCGGAGTCGCGCGCCAGAGTGTGAGGACAATTCAACTCGGCCAGCGTGTTCTGCACGCTCCGCAAATTGCCTGCGCCGTAGTCGAGTATTGTGATCACAACAGCCCCTTCGTCGACGGCAACTGGTCTTTCAGGCGGGAATCCTTCGAGCACGCATATTTCATGGCGCGCGCGAAGCACTTGAAGATGGCCTCGAGCTTGTGGTGGTTGGAGCGGCCGTAGAGAACCTTGGCGTGAAGGTTCGCTCCGGCGTGGGTCACGAAGCCCTGGAAAAAGTCCTCGGCCAGCTCGGACTGGAGATCCCCCACCAGGCGCACCCTGACGAGATCCTTGTACACCAGCGCCGGACGGCCGCCGAGATCGACGGCAACCATGGCCAGTGTTTCGTCCATCGGCAGCAAGAAGTAGCCGGCGCGATTGATGCCCTTGCGGTCGCCCAAGGCCTTCGAAAAAAGCTGGCCCAGGACGATGCCCACGTCCTCTACGGTGTGGTGCTGGTCGACATCGAGGTCGCCATCGGCATGCAGTTTCAGGTCGAACCCGCCGTGCTTAGTGAACAGCTCGAGCATGTGGTCGAAGAAGCGGATGCCGGTGGAGATCTCGTAGCGGCCGCGGCCCTCGATTTTGAGCGTGCCGGCGATGCGAGTTTCCCTGGTGTCACGGCGGATGCGGGCGGTTCTCATGACGCGAAGACCTCGGAAAGATAGTTGATGTCGTCCACGATCGCGTAAGCGCCTTCCGCCTGAAAGAGAAAAACGAGGTCGATGTAACGCGGGTTGGACGGCGCCGCGATTCCCACGAACGGGATCCTGGCCGCGCGTGCGCAGCGGGCGTCATCGACGGTATCGCCGATATAGTAGAGCGGGCGCTGGTTGCCGGCGGCGATCCGGATCAGTCCTTCGGGATCGGGTTTATGGCGCGTCACTTCGTACATGCCGACTTGCGGAGCGAAGGTGAGGCCGTCCGCGAAGCGGTCGAGGGTCAGTTTCGCGTCCGGGAGGGGACGGCCGGTGAAAAGGGCGAAATCGAACTGCCTGTTCAGCGTTTCGAGCACACCCGGACGGGCCACCCACTGCTCGCGCAGAATCAGGCCGCCGAGAAAAATCGATTGGAAGTACTCCTTCACGGTCTCGAAGGAGACCTCCGCGCCGGCTTGGGTAATCATGTGGTGCGACAGCCGCCAGTCGTCATTCCAGCCGCCTTCGTTCTTGTAATCCTGGATCTGCTCGCGCGTGGGCTTGACGGCAGTGAAGTGATGGACGGTTTGCGCGATCGACTCACGGTAGCTTTCGGTGACGTCGACCAGCACGCCGTCCATATCGAAGATGAGCAGCGGCTTCACAGCAGTGCCTCCAGAGCGGCGAGCAGTTTGCGGGTCTGCTCGCGGGTGCCGACGGTGATGCGGACGCAGCCGGGGGCTTCGTAGCTGCGGTCGCGGACCAGGATGGCCTGCTCGCGCAGGCGGTCGCGGACCTCGATGGCACGATTGCCGAAGCGGGCGAGGACGAAATTCGCCGAGCTGGGGACATACGAGACACCCAGCTTCTCCAGGCCCAGGCAAAGCAGTTCGCGCGCCGCCAGAACCTCGGCAACATAGTTTTGGATATAGGAGGTATCCTGCACCGCGGCCTGCGCGGCGAGGACGGCCAGCGAATTCACGCTGTAAGGGGATTGCGCCTTGTGCAAATAGGCGATGTTCGCCGGCTGCGAGAAGAGGCAGCCGAGGCGTATACCGGCCATTCCGAAGACCTTCGAAAATGTCCGGCAGACGAACAGGTTGGGAATGCGGCCGATTTCGCCGAGCGCGGTCACGCCGCTGAACTCGTAGTAGGCCTCGTCTATGAGCACGGCGGCTTTCTTGGCGCGCGAGAGAATACGCTCCAGGCCGTGGAGACCGACTCCGGTGCCGGTCGGATTGTTGGGATTGGCGAGCAGGATGGCTCGCGTATTGGGGGTGATCGCGTCGAGGACGGCTTGCAGCGGAAATTCCAGGCCGGGCTGCGGATAGGGGATGTCGATGATCCCGGCCCCGGCGACTTCCGCGTAAAAGCGATACATGGCGTAGGCAGGCTTGAGGACCAGCACTTCCTGGCCGTCATCGACATAGGTGTTGATGAAGACCTGGATGGCTTCGTCGGTACCGTTGGTGAAGACGAAGTCGTCGGGCGTGACGCCAAAGTAGTTGGCGATCGCCTCCTTGGCCTTCCCGTACTCGGGGTAGATGGAGAGGTCTTCAGGCGTCACGGCCTGCTTGAGGGCGGCGATTACCGACGGCGAGCAGCCTACGGTGTTCTCGTTGAAATCGAGGCGGAGTTTGTTGGCGCGGCCCGCGGTGGGGGGATGATAGGGCGCCATGGCGACGACGGCGGGGCGGGGGCGGATGGCGCCTTTGGGGAGTCTCATTGGACGCGTACCTCGATGCTGCGGGCGTGCCATTCCAGGCCTTCGGCGCGCGCCAGCGTGGTGATTGCGGGCGCGAGGCGGCGGAGCGCGGATGCGGTGAGCTGTTGCGTGGAGATCACCTTGAGATAGTCGGTCACGGACAGGCCGCCGCGCTGGCGCGCGGCGCCGTTGGTGGGAAGGACGTGATTGGGACCGGTCGCATAGTCGCCGGCAGCTTCGGGGCTGTAAGGCCCGATGAAGATGCTGCCGGCATGACGGATGGCTGGGAGCAGGCCGGCATCGGGGATGCTGAGGTGCTCGGGGGCGAAACGGTTGGAGATTTCGACCGCCTCCTGGAGCGAACGCACCACGACGATGGCACAGTTTCGGGGCAGGTCCGAAGCCTGCGCCACGGCTTGCGCGAGGCGCCTGGAGGGCGTGAGCAGGAGGGCGAAAGCATCGGCATCGTGCTCGGCCTGGGCCTGCATGTCGGCGGCGATGTGGCGCGGATCGCCGTCTCTGGCAATTATCAGGATTTCGGTGGGGCCGGCGATGAAGTCGATGCCGACTTCGCCGGCGAGGAGTTTCTTGGCAGCGGCGACGTAGATGTTGCCGGGGCCGACGATGCGGTCGGCGCGCGGAACGGTCCGGGTGCCGTAGGCGAACGCCGCAATGGCCTGCGCGCCGCCCATCTGGAAGATCTGTTTGAGGCCGAGGAAGCGGGCGGTCCCGAAGACCTCGGGGACGTCGCGAGGGCAGGCGACACAGATGTTGGGCACGCGCGCCACCTGCGCGGGAATGACCGTCATCAGCAGCGTCGAAGGCAGCGGGAAGCGGCCGGCGGGGATGTAGGCGGCGACCGTATCGAGCGGACGCACCACCTGCCCCAGCTTCATTCCGGGACCGGCCAGCGCGGTCCACTCGCGCGGCATCTGGCGCCCGGCGAAGTCGCGGATGTTTGCGGCGGCGGTCTCGACCGCTTTCAGGAAAGCGGGCGCCAGCCGGTGCGCCGCGCTGAGCGGTACCCGGACGGACTTGCCGGTGAAGCCGTCGAACTTGCGCGCGTATTCCAGGAGCGCGCGGTCGCCGCGCTTCCTGACTGCGTCGAGGATTGGACGGACGACGGCTTCGGCCTCGCTGAGCCGGGCCGCCTTGCGAGCCAGCAGGCGGCCCACGTCTTTGGATTCGAGAATGCGGATCACAGCACGATCTTGTTCAGCGGGTATTCCACGATTCCCTGCCCTCCCGCTTGTTTGAGCCGGGGAATGATGTCGCGGACGGTGGACTCGTCCAGGATGGTATTCACGGCGAGCCAATCGTCGTCGGACAGGTGCGAAATTGTGGGACGCTTGAGCGCGGGCAACACGGCGAGCACGGCCGGCAGCGAGTCTTTGTGGACGTTAAGCATGAGGCCGACCTTGCCGAGCGCGTTGATGGCGCCTTCCAGAAGCATGCGGATGTCTTCCAGCTTGCGGCGCTTTGGGGCATCTTCCCAGGACGCCTTGTTGGCGATCAGTTGTGTGTTGGACTCCAGCACCGTGTCGATGATTTTGAGCTTGTTGGCGCGAAGGCTGCTGCCGGTCTCGGTGACTTCCACGATGGCATCGGCCAGCACGGGCGGCTTGACCTCGGTCGCGCCCCAACTGAATTCGACCTTGGCGGTGACGCCGTGCTTCGCCAGGTACCGTTTCGTAGTGGCCACCAGCTCGGTGGCGATGATGCGGCCTTCCAGGTCGTGGACGGTGCGGAAGCCGGAGGCCTCGGGGACGGCGAGCACCCAGCGCACCTTGCCGAAGCTCTGCTTGGCGTAGATCAGGTCGGCGACGGCGACGACGTCGGCCTCGTTCTCAGCGATCCAATCGAGACCGGTGAGCCCGGCGTCGAGGATGCCGTCCTCCACGTAGCGCGCCATTTCCTGGGCGCGGATTAGCATGCACTCGATCTCGGGATCGTCAATACCGGGGAAATACGATCGGGTGGAGGTCGTGATCTGGAATCCGGCGCGGCGAAACAGGTCGATGGTCGCGTTTTCCAGGGAGCCCTTGGGGATGCCGAGCTTGAGTTTCACTTACGGCCTCCATAGACCGCATCAGGATCATACGTGCGCGGCTCGGAAACCTTCCACTGACCGTTTTGCAGGCGGCGGAAAAAGCAACTTTCGTAGCCCTTGTGGCAGACGCCGGGGCCCTGCGCCTCGACCTTGATCAGCACCGCATCCCGGTCGCAATCGGTGGCGATGTCCTTGACCGCCAGGCGGTGCCCGGAACTCTCGCCCTTGAGCCACAGTTTCTGCCGGGTGCGGCTCCAGAAGGTGGCGTAGCCCGTATTCACCGTATGCCGGAAAGCCTCCTCGTTCATATAGCCGACCATGAGCACCCGGCCCGATTTCTCGTCCTGAATGACCGCGGTGACCAGGCCGTCCGATTTGGCGAAGTTCAGATTCATACAGATACAAAAAAGC
Organism: Verrucomicrobiia bacterium; assembly: GCA_035578025.1. Classification (GTDB taxonomy): domain Bacteria; phylum Acidobacteriota; class Terriglobia; order Bryobacterales; family Bryobacteraceae; genus Solibacter. Next base: position 14,277 of record DATJYJ010000505.1, on the reverse strand, counting down.
CCGCCGTATTCAGCGGCGGGCGTCCTTTCCAATGCTAGTTAGAGACTAGGACACGGCCCGTCGCGCGATCACATGGCGATGATGGTGCGCGCGGTGTGTCATGAACCAAAATGATAGCACAAGCAGTGGGGCGGACAATTGTTACTGACGGTGGGAGAATAGAGCACATCCGCGCAGGAGGTGTCCTTATGACGCATCGCAGAGATTTCGGCAAGATGGCGGTAAGCGCCGCGCTACTGGCGGCGGCCCGGAAAGCTACGCCGGCGGTCCACGCCAACGCTCCGGGCATCAAGCTTTGCGCGCAATCGGGCGCTACGCCGTCGGACGAACAGCTCAGGTTCCTGCAGCAGATCGGCGCGCAGTATGTCAGCGTGGCCTCTACGCCGGACCTGCGGACCGCCGAAGGATTCCAGCAGATCAGGAAGCGCTACGCGGACGCCGGCATCAGGGTCTGGAACATCGGGAACACCAGCGTCCACAACATGCCCGAGGTAACGCTGAACCTGCCGGGACGCGATCAAAAGATCGAAGAGTATAAGCAATACCTCCGCAACCTGGGCAAGGCAGAGATCTACTACACGACCTATGCCCACATGGGCAACGGCATCTGGAGCAGCGGGCGGGCCATGGTCCGGGGAGCCTCCGCGCGTGAATTCGACATGGCCAGCAGCGAAAAGCGCGGCGTCTGGGATGGCAAGACCTGGCGCGAGCCCCTGTCGCACGAGCGTGAGTTTACCAAAGAAGAAATCTGGGAGAACTACACGTACTTCATCCGGCAAGTCGCGCCCGTGGCCGAGGAGGCGGGGGTCCGCATCGGCATCCATCCCGACGATCCGCCGGTGCCGGTGCTGGCGGGCGTGCCGCGGTGTATCTTCGGCAATTTCGAAGGCTACAAGCGCGCCATAGAGATCGCCAACAGTCCGAACGTGGGCATTTGCCTGTGCTGCGGGACGTGGCTGGAAGGCGGCCGGCAGCTTACCGGGAAGGACCCCGAGGAGATGATCCGCTACTTCGGCGCCCGAAAGATCTGGAAGATTCACTTCCGCAATGTGAGCGCACCCCTGCCGCATTTCGTCGAAACCTTCATGGACAACGGCTACTACGACATGTTCAAGATCATGAAGGCGCTCAACGACGTGAGCTTCGACGGAATCGTTATTCTGGACCACAGTCCGGAGATGGTTGGCGGCAACTTCGCTCAGGCCGCCTACGGATTTGCCTACATGCGAGCGCTGCTGAACCGGGCAACTGCCGGAAGAAAGGCCGGATAGAAAGTAAATCGTCCCAACAAAATAAAGTCCCTCGCGCGCGTCGCGGCATCAAATCCTTTGATGCATACCTGGAGATTCGGCACATCCATCGTACTTGCGCTGGCGATGTTGCTGCCGCGTGCCGCTGATGGCCACGCGATTGTACTATCCGCTGTCCCCGCCCTTCACGACGTAGTGCGTGGACCCGACGTTCCGATCAAGCTTCGGTTCAATTCGAAAATCGATACCAAACGATCAAGGCTCACCTTGGTCGCACCGGATGGCTCGCAGATTGCGCTGGCTATCGCGGAGGCGCCTTCAGGTGATACCCTCATTTCGGAAGCGAAAGGGCTGAAGGCCGGGGATTACGTTCTGCGCTGGCAGGTTCTTGCCAGCGACGGGCACATCACCCGCGGTGAAGTACCTTTCCGCGTGCAGTAGCCGTGGCCCAACTGCTCGATATTTTTGGCTTTCTGTCCGTGCTCCTGCGGGGCATGACGCTTTCCTTCGAGGCGCTGACCGTCGGCGGTGTCGTATTTGCGTGGATCGTCGCCGGCGGGCGCACAAGTCGAGAAGTGCTGGAGCGCACTTTCCGCTGGCAGATGTGCTGCGCGATCTCGCTGGCCACGGTGCAGCTCCTGCTCGCCGCGGCCAACTCGGCGATTCTGATGGGTACGACCGATCTGCGTCTGGCCGAAGTCGCCGGAGCCGATTTCTGGAAGGCGACACTGCTGATCGTAGCGGGCGCGGCAGTGATCGTGGTGCTGGCCGGAGGCGCCTGGAGTTCGACCGCGGCGGCAGCGGCCTGCTGCGGCATCCTTACGGGGTCGGTCATGCTGAGCCATTCGGCCGCGCGTCTGGAGCACCGCTGGCTGCTGATGTCCCTGACGTTCGCTCATCACGCCGCCGGCGCCGCGTGGATCGGCGGATTGCCGTATCTGCTGATCGCGCTGCGGCGCACTCCGGAAAATTCGCAGGCCGGGCGATTGACGGACCGCTTCTCCCGCCTGGCGATGGGTTCGGTTGCAGTGGTCATCGTCGCCGGCGCCGGACTGGGCGTCTCCTACGTGGGCTCAACCGCGGCCTTGGAAGGAACCACGTACGGACTTATGCTGCTGGCCAAAGTCGCGCTGACCGGGGTGCTGCTGCTATTCGGCGCGCTCAATTTGAGAATCGTGCGCGCCGTGCGAAGCGGGGCCGCGCCGGGGCTGCTTCCGCTCAGCCGCTTCGCCGAGGCCGAGGTGGGAATCGGATTCACCGTCCTGCTTACCGCCGCTTCGCTTACGTCGACGCCGCCCGCGGTGGATGTGCTGGCGGACCGCGTAACGGGGGCGGAGATCGTGCAGCGCATGACGCCGCGATGGCCGCGCATGGAAACGCCGTCTTTCGAGGATTTATCGCCGGCGAGCTCGCTGGCTATTCCCGAGAGCTCGAAACTGCCCGGGGCCTTCGTGCCCGGCCAGCTACAGCATCCCAACACCCCGGCCGATATCGCGTGGTCCGAATACAATCACCATTGGGCCGGATTGGTGGTGCTTGCGATAGGCATCCTGGCCGTGTTTTCACGGCGTTTCTCGTGGGCGCGCCACTGGCCCCTGGCGTTCTTCGGTCTGGCGGCATTTCTGCTGGTCCGCGCCGATTCCGAAAACTGGCCCCTGGGCCCGCGCGGCTTCTGGGAGAGCTTTCAGGTGGCGGAGGTGGCGCAACACCGGTTTTTCGTGTTGCTGATCGTGGTATTCGCGATCTTCGAATGGGCCGTACAGACCGAGCGCCTCGCGCCAAAGCGCGCCGGCCTGGTGTTCCCGCTGGTCTGCGCAGTAGGCGGCGCCTTCCTGATGACGCACTCGCATTCTCTCGGGAACGTCAAGGAGGAGTTTCTAGCCGAGCTCAGTCACATTCCCCTGGCGCTGCTGGCCGTGGGCGCGGGTTGGTGCCGCTGGCTCGAGATCCGCCTTCCGCGCAACCGCACGCAGGTGGTAGCGTGGATCTGGCCGGTCTGTTTCGTGCTGATCGGCGCGGTGTTGATTCTCTATCGGGAGAGCTAGTGGAACAGGTTGCGGAGCGGACCACGAACACCCGATCGTCCGCCGCACGCAAGGGCTACACTGGAATGTGCGCGTTGTAATTGACGCTTCGCCGCTTCTGGTGCGCAGCGCCGGCGTCAAGAATTACCTCTATCACTGGATTTTGCATTTGAGGCGGCTGGCCGGGAAGGACATAGTGCGCACATTTCCCCGGCTGGATAGCGTCCGCCCTCTGACCCATGCGAGCAGCGTCGCCGGATGGTGGAAGACCGCCAGCGGGCTCGGCGCACTGGCAGCCGCCAATCACACTCCGCTTCCGGTGCTGGACTGGCTGACCGGCGACGCCAGCATCTTTCACGCGAGCATGCTGGTGCGGCGTCCGCCCGCAAAAGCGCGGCTGACCGGCACTATTTATGATCTCACGTGCACACTGATGCCCGAGTCGCACACCCGTGCCAACCTTGCCGCGGAACAGAGTTTTGCCGAATTGGCGCGGAGGGCCGACGCGCTGATCGCCATCTCAGAGGCCACCCGGAGTGACGCGGTCCGAGTGCTCCGGCTGCCGCCGGAAAAGATCACGGTGATTCACCCGGGAATCGCGCGCGGGTACTTTTCGCCGGACGGAGCGCAGGTGGACGCGGCGCGGAAGAAGTATGGGCTGGGCCGCCCTTATGTCCTCTTCGTTGGCACGATCGAGCCGCGCAAGAACGTCGATGTGCTGCTGGACGCTTTTGAATCGCTGCCGGGTTCCCTGCGAGAACGCTATCAACTGGTAGTTGCGGGGCCGGCAGGATGGTCTTCTCACCGGACCGTGCGGCGGCTCCGCCACTTGCGCTACCTGGGATATGTGCCCGAGGCGCTGCTTCCCGGCCTGACCGCGGGAGCTGCCTTGTTTGTCTATCCCTCCCTCTACGAAGGCTTTGGCTTCCCGGTGGCGCAGGCGATGGCCGCAGGAGTGCCGGTGATCACTTCCAACGTCTCGTCCATGCCGGAAGTGGCGGGCGATGCCGCTCTGCTGGTGGACCCGCGCAGCCAGAGCGAACTGCATCATGCCCTTTCGCGGCTGATGACCTCCGACGGGTTGCGGTCGGCGCTCGGCGCTGCCGGACGTGCACGCGCGGAGAGCTTTCACTGGGAAGAGTGCGCGCGGCGCTCACTGGAGTTCTTCGAGAAGGTCTCCGGCTAGGGCCGGAGGTACACGAGTACTGGCGGTCACGGTCCGCGGTTTGGTACTTGCCCGTCGTTGGGGACCTGTTCAAGATGAAATGAAATGACACTTGCAGATCGCATGGGAGAAGGCCGCCTGGCCCTGGGAGAGGCGCTGCGGGCGGCGATGACGCTGGCCGAGGCGCTGCGCAGACTCCACGATGGTGGCGGGTTGCACGGAGCCCTGTCGCTGGAGTGCGTGGAAATGGGGGACGCGGGTGCCGAGTTGAGGCCCTCGTCAGCCCCGGCGGGCGCTGTGACGCCTTATACAGCCCCGGAAGTGGCTCAGGGACGCAAGCCCGACGTGCGCTCCGATATCTTCTCGTTCGGCGCAATCGTGTTCGAGATGCTGACCGGCCAGCGTGCCTTTACCGAAGATGTTTCGACGGCGCCCATGCCCGCGTCCGGGAGCCCGGCGGTGGACCGCGTGGTGCTGCCGTGTCTGGCCAAAAGCCCCGATATGCGGATACCTCGCATGCAGAAAGTGATCATGGAGCTGAAGCTGCTGGTCGTGGCCGCGCGGCGCGCCGAGGCTGCGGCAGCGCTGCGGCGGGAAAAAGTCGATTCCGATTCTCTACGGTCCGAGATGCGGGAAATGGAAGCCCGCATCGAAGAGCGTCTTGCAGCCGGCCTGCGGGTTCATGCGGGAGCGGTAGGGGACATGCAGCGAGCTGCAAGCGACGCAATCGCCGCGTTCAAGGACCAGCTTTCAGCCTTGCACGCGGAGTTGGCTGCGACGCAAGAGCGCCTGGCTGGGTTGACGGCGGCAAATTCCCAAGAGCAGATCGAGGCCGCCACCGCGCGGATCCTTCTGCAGGTCAATCATGGATTGCACTCGCTCGGAGAGAGCGTAGCGGCCATCGAGCGCACAGTCGAGGAGATGAAGCGACACTCCCTCCTGTTTGAGCAGAACGTTTCCTCCAACCTGGTCAACATCGACCTGAGCGTGAAAGCGCAAGCCGCATCCATCGATGCCGCCCGAACAGCCATGTCGCAGACCGATGACCTGGTGGAGCGAGTGGTGGAAGCGCTGGAATCCTTGCAAACCGCGGTGCTGGATGCAGGCGAGTTGACTGGCGAGAGATCGAAGATGGCCGTGAATTGATGGCCACGCGAGCGCTCCATCGCCCACATGGCCATCTTCAGGTCAGGAGGACTAGCGGCGGCGACGGATCAGGGATATGAGGGTCAAGCCCAAACCCGCGGCGAGAGTAATGACCGTATCCGGCTCGGGGACAGGCGATACCGCGAACGTGTCGGAGTGGCTGGTTACGATTGCGCCGGTGGGGTGAGTTCCGAAGTACGCCGCAATGTTCACGGGCGTGGGCGAAACCGGCGAGCCCGATGGAGAAGTGATGGCGTCGAGTGTAGCTGTAAGGGTAGCGCCTAAGTGCCCGGTCCAGTTCGATGTCGTCTGGCCGTCCGTTACCGTGCCGAAGACATTCAAGGTAGCGTCGGTGCCGTTGTTGTCGTACGTCAGGATGACCGGCGAGACCGCGCCACCGGGCAGGATGAGGGAACAGGACTTGCCATTCGACGTCGCGGCGGAACAGTCGTGCGGATCCGTGATGTCTCCCGGCCCGACACCAAGCAGCGTGAAGTCAAGCGGCGTCCCGTTGATGGTCATGAAAAAGTTAAGCGGAAATGTAGTTCCGACGTTGCTAAAAGTGCCAGTCATGCCGGCCGTCACGGCCGACCCGCTGCCGTAGGTAAGGGTGGAAGACGCAACCCTGAGGTTCGGCGTGGGCCCAAAAAGCAGGCTCGTGAGGCTTACGGTCACTGTCGTCCCGTTGCCGTCAGTTGCGAAGTTTCCGATGATGGTCGCGTTCGCAGCCAGAGCCGCGACGGTTAGGAAGATACACACCCGAAAAATCGGGCCGAATACGCGATGCAAGTTTTTGGGCTTCATGAGTCTCCTCCGGTGAGAGTGCCAGGTTGACCTGATCCGACCGCCACATTGCATGTATACTATTGGTCCGCAGTGAGTGTCACGAGTTGCGGCGTACACTGCGAAATCGAAATGTCGCCTTACCTGCATGCGAAGCTGGCACCCATGAGAACGCACACAACCGGACCAGCGATCGGTCGAGCAGCGTACAAGTATTGAAATAGGGAGTAAGTGCCGCGGCGCACAATCTTCTGCCTGGAGATCTGCTCCAACACGGCTTGAAACGAGATAGTTACACTGGGGATGGTTGACTCCGACTTCACCAGATGAGCAGGATCCCGATCGGGCCGGCGCCGAATCGTTGGCGGATGCGTTATCGCACGGTCCGCCGCCGGTGGCAACCGCGCTCAACTGGGCGGCGGCTGTAGCGCAAGCCTTGCAGCAGCTCCACCACGAGGGCCGCGCACACGGCGGCGTCGCGGTGCGGAATGTGCTGCTGCTGGGCGCGGGTGTGCAGTTGCGCAGCTCGCCTGAGACGCGAAGGGAGGCGTCATTCGAGCGGGACGTTCACGGCTTCGGGACCATCCTCTATGAAGTGCTGACAGGCAAGCCGGTGCCGCAAGGCGCCGCAACATCCTTATTCCTGCCTGCCGGACCGGTGAGGGGACTGGCCGAGGTGCACGCATCGGGGCTCAAACTGGCGGGCCGATGCCTGGGCCACCTGCCGGTGCGGCCGAGTATGCAGCAGGCAGCGACCGAGACCCGGCTGCTTTGCGTACTGGCCCGGCAGGTGGAGTCGGAGGGCCCTCGGCCGGACCAACCGCCTGGCGGGGTGGCCCAGCCGGCACCGGCGGTAGCAGAGAACCAGCCTGGGGCGGCCGCACCGGCCATTTTCGCGCCCATGCCGGCGAAGATCGGGCGGGAGCCGCTGGAGAGTACTTGTCCTCAGTGTGGAAGCAAACTGGTATATGCGTCGCGCGCACGCTCGGGATTCGAGAGGCTGTTGCTGAGACTGGATATTCCAATCTGCCGGTGCCATCGCTGTTACCATCGCTACCTCGTGGTGGCAACGATCAGGATCGCCAAAGAGGCGCCGCCCGCCGGGCCGTCCCTGCCGCGAAAGGCGCCCAAATAGAGGCTTCGATGCACCCCTGGGAAATCTGATAACATTGGCCCGGGGGTTGCCCAGGTATGGCACTCGATGTTTCGCGACGACACTTCTTTTTCGGTTCGTTACTCGCGGGCGCGGTCCCGGCCCGGGGCTTCAGCAGCTCCGGATCGCTGAAAGCGCTCGGCTACAAATCGCCCAACGAGAAGCTGAACATTGCTTCCATCGGCTGCGGCGGGAAGGCCGCCAGCGACATCCGCGGATGCGCTCCCACGGAGAACATCGTGGCCTTGTGCGACGTTAACGACAACCAGGCCGCGTCCATCTTCAAGCAATTCGAGAAAGCGACAAAGTACAAGGACTTCCGCCAGATGCTGGACAAGGAAGCCAACAACATCGACGCCGTGATCGTGACCGTCCCCGACTTTATGCACGGCACCGCGGCGATGCACTGTATCGAGAGAGGAAAGCACGTCTACGTCCAGAAACCGCTGGTCCGTACCATCTTTGAAGCCCGCATGCTCCGCGACGCTGCCAACAAATACAAGGTAGCGACGCAAATGGGCAACCAGGGGTACTCGAACGAAGGCACGCGGCAATGCGCGGAGATGGTATGGGCAGGCGAGATCGGCGATGTGACCGAGGTTCACGCCTGGACCGACCGGCCGATCTGGCCGCAAGGCCTGACCTCGATACCGGCGGAGACGCCCGTGCCGCCGCACCTGGATTGGGACCTGTGGCTGGGCATCGCCGAGAAGCGGCCCTACACCAGCGGCGGCGAAGGTTACCCCGCGGGATACGCCCACGGCGGCTTCTACGAGCCGTCGAACTGGCGAGGGTTCTACGATTTCGGATGCGGCGCGCTGGGTGACATGGCGTGCCACATTTTCGGTGCGCCGAACCTCTCGCTGAAGCTCGGCGAACGCCAGGTGAAGAGCGTCGAGTGCGTCAAGAAGGACGGCGCGAGCAACTTCATGTTCCCGAAGTCGTCCACCATCAAGTTCGAATTTGCCGCGCTGGGGAACATGCCCGCGGTCACCTTGTACTGGTACGACGGCATGAAGGAACAGCCGAAGATCCAGGGCGTGCCCGAAGGCGAGTACCTGGGCGACCTGCCCAATCTCGGCGGCGGCCGCGGCATGGGCGGCGGCCGCGGCCAGGGACAGGGCGCCGGGCGGGGCGATGCCGCCGGAGCGCCACAGGCGCCGGCCGGAGCACAAGGCGGCGGACAGGGGCGCGGAGCCGGCTTCATGATGGATCAGGGTCCCGCGACCGGCTTCGTCGGCAGAGTCTTTCAATGGAACGACGCCTACCTGCCGACCGCGGAGCGCCGCCGGGTCACTCCGGACGGGAGCCTCTTCATTGGAACCAAGGGTATGCTCACCACCGGAACCTATGGCGAGCAGACGCGCCTCATCCCTGTCGAGAAAATGCGCGACTACCGCTTCCCCTCGCCGCTGCTGACCCGATCGCCCGGCGGACGCGATTCCCACTATCGCGACTGGATCCGCGCCTGCAAAGGCGGCGATCCGGCATGCTCGAACTTCAATGTGGCAGCGCCCTTCGTGGAATGGATGCTGCTCGGAGTGATCTCGCTGCGCGTGGAAGGGAAAGTCGAGTACGATCCCGTCAAGATGCGGATCACGAATAATGCGGAGGCGAATAAGTACCTCCGGCCTTATGTGCGTAAAGGGTGGTCGGTGACGTAGAACAAGAAGTCGAGAAGCGAAGAAGTCAAGAAGCGAAGAATGTCACCTCCTAGCCCATTCCTGGCTTCTTACCTTCTTTGCTTCTTCGCTTCTCCGCTTCTTCCCCTATGCTCCTCGTCCAAAACGTCTCCAAGCTTTACCGCCTTTACCGGCGACCGTCCGACCGGCTGGTGGAAATGCTGCCGGCGGCCGGTTCGCGGCACAGCGACTTCTGGGCTCTCAAAGACATTACGTTCAGCGTCGAAAAGGGCGAAACGCTCAGCCTGGTGGGGCCGAACGGGTGCGGAAAAAGCACTCTGCTGCAGATTGTGGCGGGGATTCTTCAGCCGACCACCGGACGCGTGGTGACACGCGGGCGCATCGCCGCGTTGCTGGAGCTGGGCGCGGGCTTCAATCCGGAGTTCTCGGGGCGGGAGAATGTCTATCTGAACGGCGAGATCATGGGACTGAGCCGGGCGGAGATCGATCGCGCCATGCCGTCCATCGAGGCATTCGCCGAGATCGGCGAGTTCATCGAGCGGCCGGTAAAGGAATACTCCAGCGGAATGTACGTAAGGCTGGCGTTCTCGACGGCGATCCACGTCGACCCCGAGATCCTCATCGTGGATGAGGCGCTGGCCGTGGGAGACGCCGTCTTCGCCAACCGCTGCGTGCGCAAGTTCGAGGAGCTGCGCGAGCGCAAGATCACCGTGTTGTTTGTCTCCCACGACCTAGGCCTGGTGAAGCAACTCTCCGACCGTGCAATCCTCCTGCTCAATGGCCGCATCGAGGCTCAGGGCCGGCCCAGCGACGTGGTTAACCGCTACATCGGGTTGGTGCTGGACCGGACGGCCCTGGCCCGGGAGCGGACCGCCGGAGTGAGCCACAGCTTCCGCCATGGCGACGGCACCAGCGAGGTGGTGGGGGTGGAGATCCTGAACGCGGGCAGCGAGCCGGTGCAGACGGTCGCCTCCGGCGAGCCGATCACCGTGCGGGTGCGGTCGCGGTTCCACGCGGCGGTCAGCGATCCCATGGTCGGAATCCTGGTGCGGACACGCATCGGAATGGAGGTTTACGGCACCAACACACGGATCGAGCAGATGGACCTCGGCAGGTTTCAGCCGGGCGACGAGCTGGAAGTCGATTTCCGCCTCGAGTGCTGGCTCACCCCGCAGGCCTATACGCTGACCGTAGCCACCCAAAACGCCGATGGCAGCAGCCACGACTGGCTGGACGATGCGATCGCATTCGACGTCGTGGACACGCGCGTCGCGGCGGGTGTGGCCAACCTGAGGGCCAAGGTCGAGTGGCGCGTATTACGGTAAAGGTGCACCCGCGAGCAAAACGGTCGGCCCTGAACGGACGGTTCGGCGAGGCCTGGAAGCTGGATCTTAGAGCGCCCCCGGCGGACGGCAAGGCGAACGAGGAGTGCGTCCGCTTCTTTGCCGATTGGCTTCGCGTGCCGCGCGGAAACGTGCGAATCCTGGCGGGCGCGGGCAGCCGCTTGAAGGCAATCGAGATCATCGGAGTGACGCAAGACGAACTGGAAGGGCGCCTGGCCCGGTCCGGGGCTTGACAATCTGTGTCCAGGTTGAGGAGATTGGGGGTGTCAACCATGAACCTCGAGAAGATACAAGAAGAGATCCGCAAGCAGAGCCTGGACGGCTGGCTGTTCTTCGATCATCACCTGCGAGATCCCCTGGCGTACCGGGTGCTGGGGATCGCCGTGAGCAAAGGACCGACCCGCCGCTGGTACTACATGATTCCAGCCCAGGGCGAGCCGAAGGGGATGGTGCACCGCATCGAGCGCGATCAACTCGCCGGAGTACCCGGGGAGAAGATCCTGTATTCGAGCTGGCCCGAGCAGGCCGCGGCTCTTCGAAGCCTGACTGCCGGCATGAAGCGCGTGGCCATGCAGTACTCGCCGCTGTGTGCCATCCCGTATGTTGCCAACGTGGATGCCGGCACGATCGAGCTGGTGCGCAGCACAGGCGTGGAAGTGGTCAGCTCGGCCGAGCTGATTCAGATATTCGAGGCCCGCTGGACCGCGGAGCAGCTTGCAACGCACCTGGAGGCGGGCCGGCGCGTGGACAAGGTCAGAGCGGCCGCATTTGAGGTGATCCGGGAGCGCACGCGCAACGGCCTGGCGGTGCAGGAAGTGGAGATCAAGGATTTCGTGCGCAGCGAATTCGCCCACGCGGGGCTGATCACCGACAGCGGACCCATCGTGGGGTGCAACGCGAACGCCAGCAATCCGCACTACGAGCCGAGCGCCGAGGTAACCTCGCCAATCCAGTCCGGAGATTGGGTTCTGCTGGACATGTGGGCCAAACTGGAGCAACCCGGCGCCGTCTACTACGACATCACCTGGACCGCCTTCTGCGGCGACAACCCCACCGACGAAATGCGCAAGGTGTTCGAGATCGTGAAGTGCGGGCGCGACGCGGCCATCACCAAGGTGCAGAGCACCATAGCGGCGAAGCGGGATCTCCGCGGTTTCGAGGTGGATGATGCCTGCCGCTCGGTGATCGACGAGAGCGGCTACGGCGAGTACTTCACACACCGGACCGGGCACTCGATTGGAGTGGAGGTGCACGGCAACAGCGCGAATATGGACAACTTCGAGACCCACGACGAACGCCGTGTGATGCCCTGGACCTGCTTCTCAGTCGAACCCGGAATCTATCTGCCGCATTTTGGTGTGCGCAGCGAGATCAACATGTTTGTGGGCGACGACGAGGCGCGCGTCACGGGACAGATCCAGCGCGGAATGGTCCTGCTCTGATGCCCTTTCAGGCGCTGGCTGCGGCGGCGACCCTGCTCACGGTTGCCCCGCACGGCAACCGGATCGACCTTCAGTTGGATCGAGGCAGCGCCGAGATCCTGTGGGTCTCGCCCGGCACCTTCCGCTTTAGGCGGGTATTGGACGGGCCTCTCCCGAAGCTCGAAATGGCGCAGCGGGACCCGGTCGCGGTGGAAGTCGAGGACCGGCCCGATGCGGTGCGCCTGAGGTCGAGAGTGCTGGACGTCTTGATTGGCAAGAAAGGTGCCCTTCTGGAGATCCGGCGCACTACAGGCGGACTGCTGGCCCGTGATGTGCGGGAGGCGCGGTCCGAGGCGGCAGGCGTGACCCAGGAACGCGAGGCCCCGGCGGGCAGCGACTTCTACGGTCTGGGCCCGCGGACCGACACGAGCTTCAGCCTGATCGGAAAATCGCTTCGCGCCGAAATCCCGTTCTTCGTGAGCACGGCCGGGTTTGGCGAATACCATGCAGGAGCCGGTTCCTACCACTTCGATTTTGCCGCCGCGGGAGCGCGGTACAACGTGGCAGGGACCGAGATCGACTACTTCTTCTACTACGGACCGACGCCGAAGGAGATCTTCGAGGAGCATAACGCGGTGTACCATGCTCCACCCTGGACGGTGGCGACAGACCGCTTCGGAAGTTGGGCCACGCTGCGCAGCGCGATGGTACGCATCGTGCAGGGCGCCATGTCCGCGGCGAACGCTCCCCTTCTCGACCTCACGCCCTACGCGGGCGCACCGGAGGAGTTGAAGACCCGGGCGCGGCAACTGGGGTCAATCGTGGCACGGGTCAGTCCGGGCCCGGTGGGCTTGAGCGGCTTGCGCAAGCAGCTCGATACTTTCTTTGGCACGTATGCCGCGGAACTGCAGGACCGCGGGTTTCCGGTGTGGCATCCCCTGCCATTCCAGTTCACGGACGACCCGGAAGGCGCGCGCCACACCGACGAGTTCATGCTGGGCGATGAGATGCTGATCGCTCCCATCTGCGAGCCGGGCGAGCAGCGCAGCGTATACCTGCCGCGGGGCAACTGGACCAACCTCGAAACCAACGAGGTCACGCAGGGCCCGAAAACGATCACGGTGAAAACCAAGTCGCTGCCGGTATTCGCCAAGAACGGCTCCATCGTGCCGTTGAACTCGGGACCCGCGATGGCGCTGCACTATTTCCCGAGCGCGGGCGGCGAGTTTTTCCTGCTGGAAAGCGACATCCCCGACTATACCCAGGTCCACGCCGCCCCGGCGCTGGATTTCCTGCGGTTGGAAATCGAATCGAAGAAAGACCGCGACTACCAGTGGGTGGTTCACCACGCGGAAAAGCCGTCGGGCGTCGGGTTCGAAGGGAAGCCGTACCGGCAGGTACAGGGCGGCGAAATGGGAGACCGCACGTGGTCGTACGACCAGCGGACGAAGACTTTGCAGGTTCGAGCGACGGTAAAGGCGGGGGAGGATTGTATTGTGGATGTGGAGTTCTAGAATTCAGGAGTCAGAAGCCAGGAGTCAGAATTCAGAATGCCGGGCCGCACCTTTTTCGTTCTGAATTCTGAATTCTGTCTTCTAAATTCTTTCTCCCCGTCACCTCCACCCACGATCCTGCGTCTAGAGTAGTGGAATGCCAGACTGGCTGACAGTGATCCTTATTCCCGTGGGCTACCTGGTCCTGATGCGATGGGTGCTGCCCCGGCTCGGTGTGCCCACCTGAATGAGCCAATCGTGCTCGATCGAGGATCGATCGAGAGAGAAAGGGCGGACGGCAAAAGACGATCGTCCGCCCCACGTTGAGGTTTAGAACAAGAAGCGGATGCTGAGCTGCAGCCGGCGCGCGTAGTTGCTCTGGGTCGAGGCGCTGATCTGCCCGAAGCCGGTGTCCTTGACGGTTTGAGCCGTCGTCTGGGACATGCTCGGGTTCGGGAAGTAGGGGTGGTTAGCGAAATTGAGGGCCTCGGCGCGGAACTCGATGTTCTTGCCTTCCGTGATCCGGGTCTGTTTGATCAGGGCCACGTCGATGTTGTTCTGGCGCGGTCCGCGGATGGTGGAGAAGCGGAAAGGCCACGTGCGCACCTGGTTGCCCAGCAACTGCCTGGCTGAGTTGGTCTCGAAGTTGGCCACGTTGAACCAGTGTTCAGGCGAACGCTGATCCAGCGGCAGCACGATGTCCTTCGGGTTACCGTAGTAGATCACGTTGCCCCAGGGCAGCGCGAACCCGCTCTGCAGGCTCCAGATGCCGGAGAGTTCCCATCCGCCGACCAGGCTGTTGACGAATCTGTTGGCGCCGCTCAACAGCGCGCGGCCCTTTCCGAATGGCAGAGAC
>DATJYJ010000504.1:0-6980 GCA_035578025.1 Verrucomicrobiia bacterium | reverse complement strand
CCGGGCAATCGACTCACGGTTCGCCTGAACCTCTTTGGTCGATATTCCGGCCAAACGCGCCATCTCCCCGGGATGCGGAGTCAGCACCATCGCCCGCTTGCGGCCGTCGATCCGATCGGGATGCTTCGCCAGGATATTCAGAGCATCGGCATCGAGAACGACCGGAAGATCAGTCCTGCTGAGCAGTTCCAGCAGGAACGGCTCGGTAGCCGGATTCTGGCCGAGTCCCGGTCCGATCGCCAGGACAGTCTTCCGATCAAGCAGTTCGTCATAGTCGAGGCCTTCGCCCGTGACCTCGCCGGACTCGCCTTCCGGAAGGACCGATGTCATCAGCTCAGGCGTAATCGCGGCGACGCTGGGAAGGATTGACGCAACGACCGCCGCCGTAACCAGCCCCGCGCCGGTGCGTAGCGCAGCGAGCGAGGCCATGGCTGGAGCGCCCGACTTCCCGCGCGCCCCTCCGATCACTAGAACGTGGCCGAACATACCCTTGTTACTATCGGCAGGCCGGGCCGCCTCGACCAGCGCGTGCGACGCGCCCGCCCAGGTCAGGTTCAGGCTGGACTGAACCGCCCCGGGGGGTGACCCAATCGGAGCCACAACAATCGCCCCGCTGCCGGCTCCGGTGAGATTTCCAAATAAATGAGCCAGCTTCGGCGCCGTGAACGTGACGACAGCATCGGCACGAAAAGCGCCCGCAGCCTCGAAATCACGGGAGTCCGCATTCCAGCCCGAAGGCAGATCAACCGCAACAAGAGGAACAGTCAACTGATTCACACGGTCTCGGAGCGCCGCCGCGACTCCGCGTAGTGGCGGCCGAAAGCCCGTCCCCACGACGCCATCAATGATGATGTCAGCTCCGGTAAGAAGGGCCTCGACCTGCGGCGAATTGAGCTCGGTGTCATTCTGGACCAGCACCGGTGGAAGCCGCATCTCCGCGAAGGCGGCCTTGGCATCACTCTTGAGGTCGTCCGGATCGCCCGGCAGGATGACACTGACATCTCGTCCGGTGGCCGCAAGGGCGCGCGCCGCAACGAACCCGTCTCCCCCGTTATTGCCCTTGCCACAGAGGACGGTGATGCGGCGGGATTGCGGATATTCGTTCTCGACAAATCGCGCAACCGCAAGCCCGGCATGGCGCATGAGGTCAATGGAAGGAACGCCGAATTCTTCGGAGGTTGCGCGATCGGCAGCGCGCATATCTTCAGCCGTGAGGATCGGCAGAGGGGGAATCGGGCTCACGCAGCCATCGTAATCGATTGTCCGATCGAGGATACGAGTGTGGAAGAAAAAGGACCTCCACACGGGAGGCCCTTTTCACGTAGACCTAAATGCGTTATTGATTGACCCCGGTTGCGGTTGAAGGGGTAGCCTCGCCCGCTTGCAGAGCGGCAGGCTGTTCGGTCAGCTGCTTCTGGGCGAAGTAGCTGTGGTCCCAGAGATTCTTGTAGAAATAGCCGGTCAGTTCGGCAGCCTTGGGACCGAAGGTAGGCCGTCCCCCTTCGAGGAAGATAACAGTAACGATGCGCCCGTATTGAGTGTCGGCGTAGGAGGCAAACCAGCCAAAGCGAGTGCCGTTGTTGGAACACGTGCCGGTCTTACCCATCACCGGGAACTGGTTGAAATTCGCCTTGAGCGACCGGGCCGTTCCATATTCGACTGCGGCCTGCATGCCGTCCTGAATTTCGGGGATCAGGTTGTGAATGTCGAGGGTGCGCTTGATTCGGGGTTGGAGACTCAGCGCCTGATCAGGGGTGGTCGGGTGTTGCAGATAGTAGAGAGTGCCACCATTCGCGATTGCCGAGACAAGCGCTCCAAGCTGAAGGGGCGTCATGGATACGCTTTCGCCGAAGGAGCACATGCGGCCCACACCGCCGCGGTCCGCGGGGAGGGGTTGGTCAGGGTAAACGCCGAGCTGTTCGCCCGGGATGTTATACCCGGCCAGTTCACCAAGTCCAAACTGGTTGGCATAGTGGCGTACGCGCTCGAAGCCGAGGTTTCGGCCCAGCGTTTCGAAGTATAGGTTGTTGGAGTGGGCCAGTGCTTCGGTCAAATTCAGATGATAGGAGCCGCCGAGGTTGACCGGAGTGTCTTTGGTGATGATGCCTTCTGAGAGAGCGGCAAGGGCAACGGAAACCTTAATGGTTGAGCATGGTTCAGCGCCACTCGAAAGAGCCAGCTTCTGGTTGACCATAGCGAGGATGCGCCCGTTGCTTGGGTCGATCGCCAGCACGGTTCCGTACATGTTGCCGAGGGCTGCAATAGCCGCCTGTCGAACGACGGGGTCTTCACCGGTAGTGACGTCACCAGTGGTCAGATCCTGGTCTGTAAATGAGCTCGCATAGAACCGCTCATAGCTGCGGCGATGCACAGTCAGAGACGCGCGGCGCAGGTGAGCGGAGCCGCTATAGCGATGCACAGTGGAAGCAGTGGCCGTGGTCGTGGCTACCCGTTGGCTGTGCTGAAGATGGTTGATGTGCTTTTGCGTGCCGGCTGTTTCCTGCACATGCGCGTGGCTGCGATGCGTCGTGTGATGCGTTGTGGTCGGACTCGAGGCTGGAGCAGCATTCGCAGAAACTGCGAACGGCGAAGCAAGCAGAACCACCGAGCAGGACCAATGAACCAAGCGTCTCATCAACATCTTCTTTAAATCCTCAAATGCTTCCCCAACGGACTTCTGGAGCTTTGTCTGCAAACATGGGCAAAACCTTGCTCGCATCTTACACACAGAACAGCCATGGCGGATGACTTATTTGCGGCCGTAGCCAAACGAGGTTCCCGGGTTGGCACCGGGATTTCTCTTCTGATTCTACGGCAACTCGCTCCCCTGAATCAGTACACCGACTGTCGCGCCTCTTGCACTTTACGGTCACAATCCGCCACGGCGAAGAAATGCCGGAATGTCGAGGTTATCCCCATCCTGATGGTGAGTATCGGCAACAATCGTTTCCGGGTGAGTAGATACCTCAACCATAGCCACCGAATCTTCCTCAATGGCTACAGGGACGTCATACGGCTCGACAACAACACCGACTCCGTTATTAGTAATTGATGCCTTGTAGACCGCAACGTCCTCACGTCTGATTTCGATCGCGGTTTCAGGCTCAGGTTCCTCAGCCACTTCCACAAAGGCCCGGCGCGGAGCGGATGGCGCAAAGACCGGCTCTTCGAAGTCTTCGCTAGCGAAACGAGGACGCGCAGTCTGGGCACTTGTCTCCACGCGCGCAATTAGGGGTTGCTGGAGAACTGCGTTCAGCATGCGCTCGCGGCGCTCCGGCATCTCCTTGCGGAAGCCGGTGGCGATAACCGTAATCTTGACCTCGTCCTTCATATTCTCGTCGAGCACCGCACCAAAGATAATGTTCGCCTCTTCGTGCGCGGCGTTTTGGATGAGCGTCGATGCTTCGTTGACTTCGTTAAGCTTGAGCGAGCTTGAACCGCTAATGTTGATGAGGATGCCGCGGGCTCCGTCGATGGCTCCGTCTTCAAGCAGCGGCGATGCCATTGCAGCCTGCGCGGCCTCGACCGCTCGGTTTGCGCCGGAGCGGATTGCCGTGCCCATGACCGCGTAGCCCATGCCGGCCATGGTGGTCTTCACATCGGCAAAGTCACGGTTGATAATTCCGGGAATTGTGATGATGTCGGAGATTCCCTGCACGCCCTGGCGAAGCACATCATCTGCGATGCGGAACGACTCAAAGAACCCAGCGTCTTTGGCAACCGCGAGCAGCTTCTCGTTGGGAATCACGATGACTGTGTCGACGCTATCGAGCAGCTCCTGCATGCCGCGCTCGGCCTGAACCATTCGGCGCTTACCCTCGAAGGCAAAGGGTCGGGTCACCACTGCAACCGTCAGTGCACCCATCTCACTGGCCAGCGAGGCAATGACCGGAGCGGCTCCTGTACCGGTGCCGCCGCCGAGGCCGGCGGTAACAAAGACCATGTCCGCCCCTTCGAGGGCCTCGATGATCTTCTCTGAATCCTCGAGGGCCGCTTTGCGTCCGACGTCCGGATTTGCACCAGCGCCAAGACCGCTGGTTAGCTTGGTACCGAGCTGTAGCTTTACCGGAGCCTGCGAGAGCTGAAGCGCCTGCCGGTCAGTATTGGCGACGATAAACTCAACGCCTTCGACCCGGGCTGAGATCATGCGGTTGACCGCATTGCCGCCGCCGCCACCCACGCCGATTACCTTGATCCTGGCCCCGCGGGGAATTTCGTCGTGGTAGTGTATGCGGATTTCGTCTGGACGGTTCATGGCGTTGGCTCCTATAGGCTTCCGGCAAAGATGGCGCGCAGTTTCGCGCGCAGGCTGTTGTCTTCCGCAGCACGCATAACGCTGGTGCGGTGGGTATATAGCAGGGTCCCGATCAATGCGGCACACTCCGGCTGTGCGAGTTCCGACGGCATGCGGGATAACGGTACTGGCGAACCGATGCGCGCCGGTACACGAAGCTGGCTTTCCGCCACGTCGAGAAGTCCTGTCAGGCGCGAGCCGCCTCCCGTGAGGACACACCCAGCGCCGAGAGCCTCCAGCACTCCGCCATGACGCAGGTTGTCACGCAGTAGTCGGAAGAGCTCGCAAGCGCGTGGCTCGAGGATCTCGCAGATTAGCCTCTGGCGGACCGTGCGCGGCTCAAACCCGGGCATTCCCTGCAACTCGATCTCATGGCTCTGGGACACTGAGGTCACGACGGCATTGCCGTAATTGCACTTGATCCACTCGGCTTCAGGAGCGGTGATGTGAAGGCCTACGGCCAGGTCATTGGTGAAGTGGTCGCCGCCGATGGGAATAACAGATGTGTGTGCAACCGAGCCCTCGAAGTAGACGATGAGCTCTGAGCTTCCGGCTCCAATGTCGATAAGGCAGACGCCCAGTTCGCGCTCGTCGGCCGAAAGGATAGCCTCGGCGGCAGCGATGGACTCGAAGACCGTCTCAGTAACCTCCAGCCCGGCCTTGTTGGCACACGTAACAATGCTCTGCTGCGCGCTCCCGGAGCAGGTGGCGATATGAAGGTTGACTTCAAGCCGATTCCCGACCATGCCAATCGGATCGTGAATGCCAGGCTGTTCATCGAGGATGAACTGCTGCGGCAGGAGATGGACAATCTCCCGGTCGGATGGCAGCGAGATCGTCCGGGCACGGTCAACGGCGGCGCGTACCTCCTCCCGGGTGATTTCGCGCATGCGCGAACCCAGACTGACCCCACCCCGGCTATTGAGGCCGCGGGTGTGAGGGCCTCCTATGGCGATGACGCACCGCTCGATGGTGGCGTCGGCGGTGTTCTCGGCGAGGGTGGCGGCCTGGTTGATGGACTCCACGGCAGGGCGAAGGTCGGCGATGACGCCCTTGCGGGTGCCGGCGGAGTCGACGATGCCGTGTCCACGGTAGCGCAGGGCTCCCTCGTGCAACTCGGCGATCAGGACCCGGGTCTTGGCGGAGCCGACGTCGAGGACGGCGATGAGGTTGTCGGCCTTCTGGCTCATCGGACGGCTCCCGTGTGCCTGGCCGCTTGTACAGAATGCTTATGGGCGGCCGCGGTGGATGCGGGCTTCGGCGGAGCTGCTGAGGCGGTCGCGGCTGGTTGCGCCGGCGCAGGCTCGGTGTCGGCGGCGTGTCCATCGGCCATCTTCAGGACTACCTGAGTGTCGTAGCGGAGATCGACCGAGGCCAGGTGCGGATACTGCTGCTGCCACTCGGCCAGATGTTGCTGGTAGGTGTGATAGCGGGCGAGGAACTTCTCGTCCCCGAAGTGGAGGAGCATGTCGGTCGCGCCGGCGGGGAGCGTGGCGCGCACGTCCTCGATGTCGGAGAGGTCGATCTCGCTCAGGTCGGAGGAGATCTTCTGGCCTCCAGAGTCCATGTCGGCGATGAACCGCTGGTAAAGGTGCATACGCGGGGTGCGGACGGAGAGCGGATCGCCGGGCTTGATCCCTGTCACGACCGGGAAGGAGAAGTGGCGTGCGGCGATCATCGCCGGAGGCATGTCGAGGATCACTCCAGCGGCATCGACCAGCTTGACCTGGTCGCCGACGCGGACGAAGGCGATCGGGGTGCGCTCTCGCACGGCGACGCGAAGCTGGTTGGGCAGAATGCGCATGACGGTCGCGTGCTCGACCCAGGGAATCCGCTCAAGTCCGGCACGGCGAGTCGTGAGCGGGATGAAGAAGACGTTGCGGCCGATGTCCGCTCCGAATACGGAGAGCAGATCGTCGCGCGTCAACTGGCTGTTTCCGACGGTCTGGATCGAAGCTGCGGTGTCGATCCGGAAGTGGGGGTCATTATTCAGAAAATCGCGGATGGCGAGGATGGTCCAGACCACCCCCCCGGCTACGACCAGGGCGGCGGCCACGGCCAGGATCCCGCCCCAGCGGGTGCGGACCCAAGGCGGCAGGAATCCCTGGCGGACGGGTGGGCGGCGGCGGGTGCGGAGGAAAGGCTGGTCGTCACGGGCGGTCGGCCCGGTGTCGCCGACGCTATCGACGGCCTTCGCGGTCAGCCGGTCGGCCGCGCTCTCGCGGTCGGAGCGCGACCGGGGCGCGGAAGAGGGGCGGAGGAAAGCTCCGTCGATGTCGTCGAAATCGTTGTCGTCGACGCTGACGAGAGTGCCACCACGGCTTTTTGATGAGTCAGTTTTCGGCACGGCCGAGCAAGGTCGTGAGAATCGCCGTCTCCGACTATAGCGTCAGGTGGGCTGTGGACCTCGAGGCGAATTCAGGGGGGAATCAAGGGAGGGAACAGGGCGCAGGGATCAGGGACTGGCGACTAGGGGTACCCCCCTCCCCCCTTTCTGAGTCTAAATTTGTAAGCCATTCAGCCGATTGCGTTTAGCGGATCACAATCTGCAAGCCATTCATTCTATTAGAGAAGGCTGTAATCCATTGTTTCTATTCAAGTTACGAGGGCGATATGGTTTGCGATTCGGTAAGCCATTCATTCTATTGGAGCGGTTTGTAATTCATTCCGTAAGTTGGAGTTATCG
>DATJYJ010000503.1:0-3476 GCA_035578025.1 Verrucomicrobiia bacterium | reverse complement strand
ACCGGGATCATCAGCACGGCGTGCACGCGGCTCGCCCTGGAGCGCGGCATCGAGCTCACTCTCTTGAACCGCGGGCGTCATGCCGCGCAGACTCCGCCGGGCGCCAGGGCGGTCACCGCGGATATCGAAGACGCCGCCGCGGTCTCGCGGGCACTGGCCGGCGAACGTTTCGATGCCGTGGTCGATTGGATCGCCTTCGAGCCGGCGCAGGTGGAGCGCGATATGGAGCTGTTCCGCGGGCGCACGCGCCAGTACATCTTCATCAGCTCCGCCAGCGCGTACCAGAAGCCGGCGGGGCACTATCTCATCACCGAATCCACGCCGCTCGCCAACCCCTACTGGAGCTATTCGCAGCAGAAGATCGCCTGCGAAGAGCGCCTGATGCGCGCGTATCGCGAGGAAGGCTTTCCGGTCACCATCGTGCGCCCGTCGCACACCTACGGCGACACGCAGATCGCCCTGGCGGTCAACAGCTGGGCCAAGAGCTACACGGCGGTGGACCGCATGCGCCGCGGCAAGAAGGTGATCGTTCCCGGAGACGGCTCGTCGCTGTGGGTGATCACGCACAACACCGATTTCGCGAAAGGGTTCGTGGGCCTGCTGGGCCGCGAGCAGACCCTCGGGCACGCGTTCCACATCACCAGCGACGAGGTGATGTGCTGGGACCAGTGGTATCGGCTGACCGCCGAGGCAGCCGGCGTGGAACCCAACCTGCTTCACGTTGCGAGCGATTTTCTCGCCGCGTGCATTCCCGAATCGCGCGGCGGGCTGACCGGAGACAAGGCCGCCAGCGTGGTCTTCGACAACACGAAGATCAAGCGCTTCGTGCCGGAATACTGCGCGACCATGCCGTACACGGCCGGCATTCGGCGCACCATCGCGTGGTTCGATGCCGACCCGGCGCGCCGGCAGATCGACGAGGAAGCCAACGCGCGCTGGGATAGATTGATCGACGCCTACGAGCGGGGCACCGCGGAAGCGCTGCGTATCTTCCGCGCTTAACCCGGCGCCGCGATATACTTTCACCAACGGGGACTGCAGCGGCCGGCCATTGGTGCGCCGCGAAACGAACCTATGTGGATAGTCCGGTTAGCTCTCGGCCGCCCGTACACCTTCGTGGTGATGGCGATCCTGATCGCGATCCTCGGCGGGTCGGCCATCGTCACCATGCCGGTGGATATTTTCCCCTACATCGACATCCCGGTGGTGAGCGTGCTGTGGGTGTATTCGGGTCTTTCCCCGGAGGAGATGGAAAAGCGCGTAGTCACGGGGTTCGAGCGCAGCCTCACGTCGAACGTCAACGACGTCGAGCATATCGAGTCGCAGTCTTACTCCGGCTACGCGGTGGTGAAGATCTACTTTCACCCGAACGTGAAGATCGATATGGCGGTCGCCCAGACCACGGCCACCATGCAGACGGCGCTGCGCCAGATGCCTCCCGGAATGTTTCCGGCCAACATCCTTAAGTACGACGCTTCCAGCGTGCCCATCCTGCAGCTCGGCCTTTCGAGCAAGACCCTGCGCGAGCAGGAAATTTTCGATATCGGGAACAACTTCATTCGCACACCGCTCGGCACGGTGCAGGGCGCCTCGGTCTCCTACCCGTTCGGCGGCAAGCAGCGCGCGGTGATGGTGGACCTGAACCTGGAGGAGCTCTACGCCAAGCAGCTTTCCCCGATCGACGTCTCCAATGCGCTGAACCTGCAGAACCTGATTCTTCCCGCCGGCACCGCGAAGCTGGCGCGCACCGAGTACCAGGTGCGGGTGAACAGCAGTCCGATCGAGCTGGGAGACCTGAACAACCTGCCCATCAAGACCGTGAACGGCGCGACGGTCTACATCAAAGACGTGGCGCAGGTGCGCGACGGCTTTCAGGTGCAGAACAATATCGTGCGCACCAACGGATCGCGCGGCGTGCTGATCACCGTGACTCGCAACGGGAAGGCGTCCACGCTGGCGATTGTGAACGCGGTCAAGGCCGCCCTTCCGCGCATCCTGGCGAATGTGCCGCCGGAGCTGAAAGTGACCGCGCTGGCCGATCAGTCGGTCTTCGTGCGCGCGTCCATCGAGGGCGTGCTGCGCGAGGCGCTGATCGCCGCCGGCCTGACCGGACTGATGATCCTGCTGTTCCTGGGAAGCTGGCGCAGCACCCTGATCGTCTGCATCTCGATTCCCCTTTCGATTCTCACGTCGCTCTGCCTGCTCAGCCTGCTGGGACAGACCATCAACGTGATGACGCTAGGCGGGCTGGCCCTGGCGGTCGGCATCCTGGTGGACGACGCCACGGTGGAGATCGAGAACACCCACCGCAACCTCGCCATGCGGAAGCCGATCATCACCGCGGTGCTGGACGGCGCGTCGCAGATCGCGGTTCCCACATTCGTGGCCACGCTCTCCATCTGCATCGTGTTCGTGCCCGTGCTGCTGCTCACCGGGACGGCACGCTACCTGTTTACGCCGCTCGCCATGGCGGTGGTCTTCGCCATGCTCGCGTCGTATCTGCTTTCGCGCACGCTGGTGCCGACGATGATGGCGTACCTGCTGGAATCGGAGGCGGGCGCGGGCCCGCGCCGCAAGAGCCTGTTCGAGCACGGCCATCACCTGTTCAACCGCGCTTTCGAAGCACTGCGATACCGCTACGTGGGGCTGCTCCACTGGTCGCTGGATCACCGCGCGCCGGTGCTCCTGGTCTTCGGGAGTTTCTACGCCGCCTCGCTGGGCCTGGGCTGGCTGGTGGGCGAGGACTTTTTCCCGGCGGTGGATTCGGGCCAGATGCGGCTGCACGCGCGGGGTCCGGCGGGCACGCGGATTGAAGAGACCGAAGTGCGGTTTTCCGAGATCGAGCAGGAGATCCGCTCGGTGATCCCGCCGCGCGAAATCGACATGCTGATCGACAACATCGGGATTCCGAACAGTTGGCCCGCCATCGCCCAGGGCGACATCCCGACCATTTCCAGCGCCGACGGCGAGGTCCTGATTTCGCTCAACAAGGAAGAGCACGCCCCCACGCGCGATTACGAGGTGCGGCTGCGCAAGCGCCTGCGCGAGCGCTTCCCGGACATGACGTTCTTCTTTCAGCCGGCCAACATCACCAGCCAGATTCTCAACTTCGGGCTGCCGGCGCCGATCGATCTGCAAGTGGTGGGGCGCAACGCCGACGCCAATTACGCCATCGCGCAGAAGATGGCCGCGCGGATCGCGCGCATTCCCGGAGCCGCCGACGTTCACGTGCACCAGGTGGCCGACCAGCCGGTGATTCGCATGGACGTGGACCGGGCGAAGGCTTCCCAGATGGGCCTGACGCAGCGCGACGTCACGAGCAGCATGCTGATCTCGCTCAGCGGCAGCGGCACGGTGGCGCCGAATTTCTGGATGAACTGGAACAACGGCGTCAACTACAACGTCGGCGTGCAAACGCCCCAATACCGCCTGGATTCCCTGGACGCGCTCCTGCGCACTCCGATCTCCGCCAACAC
>DATJYJ010000502.1:0-2944 GCA_035578025.1 Verrucomicrobiia bacterium | reverse complement strand
CACGGATTGAAATTTGGAATTCTTTACACGACCGCGGATATCGCAACGCGCGCGCGGACGCCGCTCTCTCAACCTCGATCGCCGGATTGACACTCCTTGTGAATTGGCATCTGGCGTGGACGGGGGCGGGTTCTGACAGCCAATTTGACAGCCAGGGGGGTGAACGAGGGCGGATTTTGCGAACGTCAGCGGAATGATTGTCTTCAGAATAACTGGTGATGGACGCAGGCGGATGCTTCTCCAATAGAACTTAAAATCCCCTGGATCGAAAGGTCCGTGCGGGTTCGAGTCCCGCCCCCGGCACTCACTACCGAGGCCTGAAGTTTCTCGGACGAAGCCACCTCAAAAGCTTCTGTCGCGACGCTGGACCGCCTTGAGGAGATCTCTCCTCGCGCAAGGTCAGTTGAGGAGATCGAGTATCGGAACCGTGATCGTCGACTGATTGTCGCCAAGCTGCTTGTTAGGCAGAATCCCTTGGTAGAACGTGCTGCCGAACATGTCGGCGAAATAGTTCGTCCCGGGATAGTAGACGATCGCGATATTATCGAAATTGAAGTTGCCCGGAAGCGCCTCGGCCCGGGCGAGGTGCAGCGGGCCATATCCACGTTCCGCCATCAGGTCCTGCATAGCCCCAACATAACGCCCATCGGATCTGTCCTGTGCGGCACTGCCGCGCTTCACCAGGTTTACAACCACCGCGGCGCGCGCGCCGAGCGTGCTCTCGGCCCGTAACCGCCTCACCATTTCGACGCCGCGCGCCGGCAGCTTGGCGGGATCGACGGGCGTGAAAGGGTAGACCGACTTCGCAAACTTCACCGCGCGCGCGAGCTTCTTGAGGAGCAGTGCTTGGGGCAGCATTAGATTAGCGACAGGATTGCGCCGCGCACCTTGCGCATACCAGCGCTCGAACTCCGCCAGGGCCGATGCGTAGGCCTCTGAAGCCGCTGCCATTTCGTAGCCCTTCCGTGAAGGATACTGCACGATCACGACCGCTGACCATTCCACAGGCCCGATCTGCGCGGAGGGCACGTTGACCACCACTTTTCCCGCATAGATCCACTGGCCTTTGCCGGCCGTCTTTTGCTTGAACCGTCGCACCGCCTCGATGACGTCTGCGCCCTCGCGAACCTTAAGAAAAGTCACGACCTGAAACGCGTCCTTGCCATAAAGGAGGGGCTGGCGATCCTGCGCCGCATGCCGCCGCACGTCGAGATAATGCAAGTGCTGCATCAGCATCACGGCGAGCGCCGCCACTGGAACCCCGGCCAATCCTACAAGCGCGTACTTCGCCATCGCTGGAACCAGCCCGCCAAACCGGCAATCTGGAGTGATAGTTTGTACGAGGGCATCAGGCTCCCAGGCGACAATCACGACATCCGGGCGAAGAAGGCGCGCAGGATCTCGTCCGCATGCGTTTCCTGCAGAAAGTGTCGCGCCTCGGGAATGAGGTCAAAGGAAGCGTCCGGAAAGAAAGCGGACCAACTCCGGCCCCACGCCTCCGTGAAGACGTCGTCCGTCCCGCCCCAGATGAAGTGTACTGGACGGGTCCAACTCTTGAGCGCCTCGAAATGCCGAGCCTGGTCCGCCGCTGCTCCGCCCTCCGGATCGTCAAAGGGAAGACTGAGCGGGAATCGCCGGGGGCCGGCAAGCCCCGCTTCGCCAAGCCCTTCAAACGGCGCTGCATATCCACGACAGATCTCGCGCTGCTCGGGAGCAATCGGCAGCGGCGTTCCTGAAGCGATGAGAGCCTGGATGTCAGCCGGCCGTGCCATGCCGGTCGCAACCGCCATGAGATCTCCGATCGACATCCGCTCCGGGATTGCGAGGCGGAAGAAGCCCCCTTCCTTCCAGCTCGCGTTCCATTCCCGGAGCGCCGGCGTATAGGAAAAGGCGTCGTGGTGTAGCCAGGTGTTCAAGATCACCAGTCGCACAAATCGCTCCGGCGTCTCCGCCGCCTGAGCAAGCCCTATCGGTCCGCCCCAATCATGGCAAAAGAGCGTGACGTTCCTGAGATCGAGCTGTTCGATCAGCGTCCGGAGGGCGGCGACGTGGCGTGCGATCGTATACCAGTTGTCGTCAATGACCTTATCCGACTTGCCAAAACCGATGTGATCGGCCGCTACACAGCGATAGCCTGCGTGCACGAGTCCGAAGATCAAGTGGCGGTTGAGAAAACTCCAGGTCGGCATGCCGTGCATCAGCAAGGCGATGGGGCCGGCGCGCGGTCCCTCGTCCACATAATGCAGGCGCAAGCCTTCAAACTGGATATAGCTGGGGATGAAAGGATAGTCGGGCAGGCCTGCAAAATTGGGGTCCGGGGTACGAACGAACCGGATCCCGGTACGCGTCGTCCGGATCTCCATCTCAACGTACCTGCGGTCCGAGTCCCGCCCCCCGCATCCTACAGATTCTCGCGATAGTCGCGCTCGATCGCCTCGTCAACCTGTTTGGCAACGTCGTCGCCCGCGCCCATCTTGGCCGCGAACTGCTTGCCGAACGAAACCATCTTGTGCGGAGTCCAGGTCTCGGGCTTCCAGAGCTGCGAGCGCAGGAACGCCTTGGCGCAGTGAAAGAAGCACTGTTCGATGTGCACCCGGATTGCCAGCTTGGCCGGCGCTCCTCGCGCGGTTAGCCGCTCGCACACCGCGGGATCGGAGGTTAGCTCCGCGGTCCCGTTGATGCGCAGGGTTTCGTTGGTCCCGGGAATCATGAAGATGATGCCCACGTGCGGATTGCTCAGGATGTTCAGATAGCCGAAGGCCAGCTTGTTGCCCGATCGCTCCGGGATGAGCAGGGTCCGGGTGTCTTCGATCGCGATGAACCCGGGATGATCGCCCTTCGGGGACGCATCCTGGTTGCCCTCGCGATCCGCCGTGGCCAGCACGATGAACGGCGAGCGCCTGATGAAATCGCTCGTGACGTCGTTCAGCTCGCTGAGCACCTT
>DATJYJ010000501.1:0-4131 GCA_035578025.1 Verrucomicrobiia bacterium | reverse complement strand
GTGCGGAAGATCCCGAGCCAGTTCAACAGCAGGAGGACACCGACGAAGGCCGCAAACGTGTAATACCGGACTCGTTCCTGGCGATCCTCATCCATCGGCTGTTAGTTCGGGCGGTAGGTGATCCACATCGGAGACACCCATACGATCTGCCCGTCTTCCTGCTCGCCGCGCACGTAGTAGTAGCTGGTCTTCCCTGCTGCCGGCGAATTGTCTACCCACGAGAACTGGACCTCTGTCGAATTGGGCTGCGTCGAGTAAACGTAGGCATTATCCTTGATCACTTGCACCTTGGCAAATTTTGCGGTGCCGGTAAGTTTGACCTGCAGGGCGGGCGCCGACGCGCTGGTGAACGCGTCGCCCATCATGTGGGCGCCGCTGCGAACGTCAGCGAGGATGTTGTCGGTGGCGGCGTAGACGTGGCGCTGCTTCAGAGCATCGAGCACGGCCTCGCGGGTGCGCTCCCTGACGTAGAGGATGCCGTAGCTGATGTGCGTGGAGATGTGATCGGAGCTGGCTTCGAAGCCGAGGACGTAGCCTCTTTCGAGCGCCAGGTTGACGAAGCCCTTGGGCCGCCATCCTCCGATGGAATCGTTCTCCGAAGGGGCGCGCGGCGCATCCGCCATTTCGTAGTTCTGCCGGTCGCCCTGGTAAATCTCGACCACCGGTTCCACGGTGGGGTCATTGTCGCGCCAGTCCGTCCCCATGTTGGTAGCGCTCGTGTGGGACGCTACGATTCCGTTGAAATGTTTCAGGTAGGCATAGAGCATCTGGGTGTCCGGCGCGTGGCCCGGAGCATCCTGCGCGGAGATGGGGAGACGCGGGAGCGGGCGGATGCCACGCTGCGCGAAGATCACATTTCGGTGCCCTTCCGGATAGACCACGCTGCGCTCGTAGCTGAACATGGGTACGAACACGCCCGGCGTGTAGAAAATCTCGGTCAGCTTCTGCTCCAGCCACCAGGTGTATTCGCGCAGGTTGCCGTTGTCGTGATCGCAGCAGCCGACCCAATCGAGGGCGCCGGCATCCAGGATGTAGCGCCACTGGTCGAGGATGGAGCCGTCGCCTCCGCCATCCATGGAGATCTCGCTGTGGCGGTGAAACTCTCCGCGAACCGTCTGGTAGCTCCCTGAGCGGAAATCGCGCAATCGCTTGATGGCCGCCGATTCCACTGGAGAAACGGTGGCGGACTCCTGCGCTGCCGGCGCGGGCTTTACTGCCATGGGCCGGATAGGCCCGCTGAGCGAGATCTCGGAGGTCCAGATGTCGTCGTTGTAGATCTCGATGCCGGTTTCCTCATTCACCGCGCCGCGACGGCCCTGCGCCGCGGGTTGGAACGTGCGCCGGTTATCGGACGAATCGACCACCACGAGCGTGCCGGCCCTGGTAGGAACTAAGGCGGGCCGGTTGTCGAGGAGGTTGTCGGTGTGGTGCAGGTAGATGGACGGGGTCCAATTCGAGCCATCGAAGGAGGTGATGTGCTCGGTCCAGACGGTCCCGATCGGATCCCACCAGACAGGGTAGGCGCTGCGGTAGGCGAGCCAGACCCGGCCTGCGGCGTCGATGGCTAATCGCGGATAGTTGTTGCGCGCGCTCTGGGCATTCGCTGCCGCTTGCGCGGGACCACGCTTTCCGGCACGCGCGGTGTCGGGATCGAAGTTCTCCGCGCTGCTCTGTACGCCCGGGCGATCGACTTTGGCGTTGGGCACTCCGGGCAGCACCGCTCCGAGATCGGCCTGCGTTTCGACGCGCGCCCCGCCGGGTTCGATTGCGACCAGCCGGATGACTCGCCCCTGATAGAGCGCGAGGCCCGAGGTATCGTAGGCGCCGAAATCCTTGCCCCACGAGCGCCCGCCTTCCTCGTAGGCCACCCACAGGCGGCCGCCGGGATCGTACGCAATCGAAGGGTAAGCCTCGTAGCGTGCCGTCGCGGCCACTGGTATCTCGGCGGACCATTGCCTCTCGCGCGTCGAAGTTCGCGTGTAGACGTCGTAGTTGCCGTTGCGGTACGAATCCCAGGCGACGGTCACACGGCCGTCTTTGGCCGCGGCGATGGCGGGGTTCCACTCGTTGGCAGATGACTGCGAGACAGCCACAGGGGCGCTGAACCGGTCGCCGTTCTGCGTGGCGGAGTAGATGGCGCCGCGTCCGTTACGCCAGCCCTGCCAGGCTACCCACACGTTGCCCGCGGAATCGGTGGCGGCAACGGGGTCGATATCGGAGCCGGGATCTTTCGAAATCTGAACCGCAGCGCCGGGCCGTCCGTTGACGATCACGCGCGCGTGGATGTCGAAGTTGTTGCGGTCGTTCTGCGACCAGAAGACCCAGACGCGCTGTTTGCCGTCGATGGCGATTGCGGTCCGGTAGGCGTCCAGGCCGGCGCTGGTGACCTGGATCGGCGGGCCCAGTGTGCCGCCGGAACGTTTGCGCACCATGATCTGGTCGCCGCCGGTGGGCTGCTTCAACGGCTCGAAATTCTCAAAGGGCACGGTGCGCGGAGCCCGGAGGCGCTCATGATTCGGGCTGTGATGGAAGGCCACATAGGCCATCCACACGTTGCCGTCGCCATCGGCCACCGCGGAGGGGAAGTCTTCTTCTTCCGGCGATGCCGTGACTCGCATCGCTGGCGGAATGCGGTCGGCGAAGACACGGCCATTCAGCCTAGTTGCGGACTGGCCATACGGGATCTCGTCGAGCAGGAGTTCGAAGTCACCCTGCGTAGTGGAAACGCGCAGGCGCGGGGCGGCGACGCTGGCCAGGTTGACCACGATCCCGTTGGCAACCACCGGCGGTGCAGGTGCACCGCGCGCAGCGGCGGCGCCGGCGAACCGGCGGATCGGATGAGTCGAAATTTGCCAGCGGCCGCCGGAGATGGCATCGCGGCCTTCGAACCGCCAGGGCTCGATCGAGACGAGGCTGCCGCCCTGGACCTGGATGCTGCCGTCCCAACGGGTGGGTTCGGTGTCGGTAGTGCCGAACAGGATACGGACGCTGACGGGAGTCTGGGCGCCGGCGGATGCGCCGAGTACGAGCAGAGACAACAAGCCGATGCGGCTCATGGTCGCCTCCTGATGCGGATCACGGGCAGAATATCACACCGTTAACGCACCGGAGTTCCGTAAGGCACTAAGGTCTTCACGCGCTCGGCGCCATCGACGCGGGTGATTTTCCAGTCCGCACCCTTTTCGAGGTAAATGGTCTGAGCCTCGTTGCGGTCCTGGTAGACGTACTCGACGCGGACCTTGACTTCGCGATCGCCGAGTTTCTCGGGCTCGTTTAGAGCCACGCCCTTGACCGCCGCATTGGAATCGCGTAGGTATTTCGCGAAGGCTTCAGACGTCGACTCCCTGACGGAAGCTTCCAGCGTGGTCCGCATCGGGCCCGAATAACAGGCGAGGTAGGCTTTCACGTCGCCGTTCCGGGCCGCGTCGAGCATTGCGTAGATCGCATCCTGCGGGCCGGGCGCCGGCTTCGAAGCGGACGGCACGGGGGTGTCGAAGCGGGGCAGGCGCCAGCCGTTTTTGCCGGTGAGAGCGGCGCCCGCGGCCAAGGCGAGTACGGCGATAGTTGCCAGTTGCTTCTGCCGCTCTTTCGTCACGCAACTCTAAGAATAGACCCGCGAGCGCGCGCCATTGCGGTATATTTCTCAGCATGACCCTACGTAGCTGTCTCGCCCTGGTGTGCCTCTCTGCGCCACTGTTCGCCCAGCCCAGTGCTGCCATCCTCCTGAAGCCGGGGCGTGATGCCGGCCAGGCGGTGGACGAAGAGTACACGAAGAAGATCCGCGAATATACGACCGAGCCGTTTTTCAATTCTCCGCTGACCGACTACCTGCCGGCCTCCAAGACGGTGCCGACCCCGAAGGTGGTGCTCGGCGACATCGCGGGCGCGCCCAATATCCTGCCGTACTCGACCGACGTCTATAGGTACATGCGCATGCTGGAGAAGGCCAGCCCGCGCGTTAAGGTCTTCAGCATCGGCAAGACCGAGGAGGGGCGCGAGATGATCGCGGTGGCGGTGGCGTCGGAGAAGCTGATCGCCGGAATCGACGAGAACCGCGCGCGCCTGGCCAAGCTGGCCGATCCGCGCACCATCAAGCTGGACGACGCTGAAGCCGAGAAGCTGGTAGCGGCT
>DATJYJ010000500.1:0-12772 GCA_035578025.1 Verrucomicrobiia bacterium | reverse complement strand
ACCTGCGTGGTCGGCGCGGGATCGCCCGATGCCGGGTGATTGTTCACCGGGCCGAGACCGTTGGCGAAGATCTGAATCACCTGGCCGCGCTTCGCCGGATTGCTCGAGCCGACCACGGCATAATTCTGGTCCAGAATGCCGAACGATCCGGGCGAGTATTGCGCCAATGGGACCGTGTAGAGCGCGCTATAAAGGTTCCCCTGGTAGATCACCTTGATCTGCGCGCTCGTCTGGCCTTGCAGCTCCCATGGAATCTGGACATTGATCTGGCCGGCGCTGGCGAAGTAGAGATGCCCGGGGTAGCTCTGGCCGCCCGCATCGAAACTCACCGCCATTCCGGCGAGCGCCAACGGCAGATACGGCGTCGTAGCCACCGCCGTAGTGTCCGCGAGATCGCTGCCGTAGATCGAGATGTACGAGCCGGGTGCCATGCCGTTGCCCGCCGAGTTGGTGGCCGCGTCCACCACGCCTCCGCTGGTGATGGCGGGAACGCGGCGGACATACCCGTCGAACTCCTGCTGCAGCGCGCCCGAGATACCCAGGAAAATCTGGTCTCCCTGCGACGGGCCAAGGTCCACGAACACGCCGGCGCGGCCGAGATTATCGGTCAGCTTGTCGCCGCCCTGCGCATCGAACTTCCCGCCGCCCTGCACGATCTGGAAGGACACAGGCGTCTGGATCACCGGCACTCCGTATTGATCGGCAACGCCGAAAACGAGCAGCCAGCCCGTATCGTTGGGAGGCCCCGTGAAGCCGCCGCACGGCAGGATGCAGTGGATGTTGTACGGTACGCCGTCGCCGACCACGTAATAGTAAGGCAGGTGCAGCGCGCTGCCGGCGCCGGTGACGTCGATGAAGCCTTCGTAGGCGCCCGGCGAGGGGCGCGAGCCTTGCAGGACGACCGAGATCGGTTGGCTGCTTTGGCCGGCGGAGAGCTGCACCGAAGAACTGCTGGTGGTCACACGCGCGTTGCTGTCGCTGGTCACTTGGCGCACGGCCAGCGTGAACGTGGCGGCAGCGCTGCTCACGTTGGTCACCGTGAGATTGCGCGTGATGGGCAGCGAGCCCGTGCCGACCGGCCCGAACGAGATGGCCGCGGGCTCCAGCGTTGCCGCCACCGCCACCGCATTGGCGACGCTCAGATTGCCCGCGCCCACGTCGGTCACGTGGACTCCGCCCTGCACATCCGCAGTCGCGGTATTGACCACCGCGGATTTCAGCCGGCCCGGCGTGTTGAGGTTGGAATTCTTGCCTTTGGCCATGGCCGCGGCGCCGGCCGCAAATCCCACCGCGTAGCTGGTCCCCGTAACGTTGGCGTAGCCCGAAACGTTATAAGCGTCGCCGTTGGGATCGTACTTCTGCGTGGCCGTGTAGATGTCGCTGCCCGGCGCGACCACTTCCGGCTTGAGCGCGAAATCGCGGTTGGCGGAAAAATTGCCCAAACTCGGACCGCGCGAGCTGTAGGAGGCAAGCGTGTTCACGTTGCCATTGCTGACCGCGGTGATGCCGGGATCGAGAGTGACGGTCGCGCTGCTGTTCGATCCGAGGTAGCTCTTCAGTGCCTTGCCGTCCGTGTTGCCGATCAGTACCGAGGGGATCGCCGTGCCGGGCACGTAAAGCACGTTGTACAGGTCGTCGACGCCGTCGAGCTGGTAGACGATCACCCCGGCTGCGCCCGCGGCCTGCGCATTATTGACCTTGATGCTGAGCAGGCACGTCCCGCGTTGCACCAGCGCAATGGCGCCGGTGAGCGATCCCGCGGGCAGCGCGGTGCAGGCCAGGCCGTCGTTGCCGGTCTTTGTGACGTCGATGGCGGGCGCGGTGAGCGGCGCGTTCAGCTTGACGTCGCCGAACAGGGCGTTCATGCGCTGCCCGTTCGCCCTGACCGACTCATAGAGCAGGTGGCTGTTCTGCGACGCACCGACGGTAAGCCCGCTGGGCGCCGTGCCGGGAGTATTGATCGAGCTCAGCAGCGGATACCGCGACCCGTAGATGCCGCTGTTGCCCGCGGCGGTGACCACCAGCAGGCCCATGGCGCTCGCGTTCTCCACCGCCTGGGCGCGCACATCGCAGCCGGTATTCGTCGGGTCGTCGCACAGCGAGTTGCCCTTGTCGAGCGGCCCGAACTGAGCGGGGTCGCCTTCGTTGAGCGAGAGCGTGACAATGTCCATGCCGTCCGAGACTGCGTCGGTCAGCGCCTGGTTGATGGCGGCGAATAGCGTGAACCCGTTCAATCCCGGCGAGCCGAAGATCTTGTAATTGCCCAGAAACGCCTTGGGCGCGACACCCGCGATGGAGCCCATGGGCGAAGTGTGCTGGACGCCGGCCGCGATCATGGCGATGCCAGTGCCGTGGCCGGTGCGGTCGCGCGGCGAGGCGTCGTCGGGAAAACTGGGGTTGGACCCCTCCAGAAACGACACATAGCTTCGGGCGACGATCACCTTGCTGTTGGTGTAGCCGGAATCGCCCTTGGGGAAGCCCGACGGCGGCTGCACGCTGGAATCCTGGAAGCCGGGATGGTTCTGGTCGATGCCGGTGTCGATGATCCCGATCTTGACTCCGGCCCCCGCGTTCCCGGCGCCGCCCACCGCGGCCCACGCACCGCTGAGGTTGATCAGGTTGCCGGCGGTGGTCAGGGCGAGCTTCGCGGGCGGCAGATACTGTACCCGCTTCACGCCGGGAATTGCGGCAAGACCGGCGGCGGTATCGCGCGTGGCGCGCACGAAGACCGCGTTCACCAGCAGCGAGGAGGCGGAGACCACGCGCACCTTGCGGCGGGCCAATTCGGCAAGCACGGTGCTCTGCGCGGTGCGGATTTTCTGCAGGTGCGCCTGCGCGGCCTGGCTCTGCAGGGCCAACCGGTTCGGAACCTTCTGAGCCAGCGGCGGGTCTTCCAGGACCAGGGCGTACTCGGCCAGGCGATTCCTGCTCTGACTTAATGCTGCGCTTACC
Source organism: Verrucomicrobiia bacterium (assembly GCA_035578025.1). Classification (GTDB taxonomy): domain Bacteria; phylum Acidobacteriota; class Terriglobia; order Bryobacterales; family Bryobacteraceae; genus Solibacter. The sequence continues at coordinate 9,820 of DATJYJ010000500.1, read as the reverse complement.
AAGATGAATAAGAGTGCAATTCGCTTCATGGCGTTTCTCTATCCGGCTCCAGCGCGCAGGATCTCGTCCGCGACGTCCGTCGCAGCCCGCATCTCACGGACGTCGTGGACACGAACGATGTGTGCGCCGGCAAGCACGGCCGCGGTCACCGCCGCCGCGCTGGAAAATTTGGTTTCTTCGGGGTCGGGATGGGCCAGGAAACTCTTGCGCGACGGGCCCACCATGATGGGTAGTTCGAGCGCCGCAAGCTGTCCCAGGCGGGCCAGGATCAGTGAATTCTGCTCGCGGCGCTTGCCGAAGCCCAGCCCCGGATCGATCACGATGCGCGTCTTGTCGATGCCCACGCGGCGCGCGCGGCTGACGGTCGCGTCCAGGTCGCGGGCGATGGTCGTCATCGGGTCGGGCATGGGGCCCAGCTTGGCCCACGTCTCCGGCCGTCCGCGCATATGATTCAGGATGAGCCCGGCGTCGAAATTCGAAACCGCGCGGGCGATCTGCGGTTCGATGGTGAGGCCGCTGGGGTCGTTGATGATCTCCACCCCGAGGTCGAGAGCCCGCTCGGCGACCGCCGCTTTGTAGGTGTCGACCGAGACGGGCACGCCCAACCGGCCCTTGAGGCGCTTCAAAACAGGAATGAGCCGGCGGATTTCCTCGGCTTCGGACACGCGCGCCGAGCCCGGCCGCGTGGATTCGGCGCCGATATCGACGATGTCGGCGCCCTGCTCCTCGAGTTCGATGGCGCGGGCGAAGGCGCGGTCCGGGTCGGAGTACTTGCCGCCGTCGGAAAAGGAGTCGGGCGTGACGTTCAGCACGCCCATCAGGACGGTGCGCTCGCCCAGCCGTAACTCGCGCTGTTTCAGCTTCCAGAAGTAGAGTTTTCTCACCCTGACTTCCAATGTCGCATACAAGGGCGGCTCCTCGATCTAGAACGCGTGGGCGGAGCTATAATCGGGCCATCATGCGCCGCCTGCTGCTCCTGTTCGCTTTGGTACTTTGCGCCTGGCCGGCCGATGACCAGGCCGTAATCGACTGGATGCGCGCCAATGCCATCCGGCTCGCCACGCCCGAATCCGGGCACGGCTTCGCATTGGACCTTTGGTTCGAACAGCCGCCTGATCCCCGACCTCCCCCACAATTACGGACTCTCTTATCCTAAATACCAGGGGAGGGGTGTCCTCGCACGCCATGCTGTCAAAAGTCCCAGCGCACAACCACCCGCTCGTAATCCCAGCCCCCCGCCTTTTCGGCCGCCTGTGGGACCGGCTTCAGCCGGTCCGCCCGCCTCAGAAAACGACCCGCAGGCTCAACTGCAGCCGCCGCGCCGAGGTCCCGTCGGGGAACGCCGCAGCGGAAATGCCCGTACCCGTTCCCGGCGCGGGCTTCAGGACGCCGCTATAAGGACCGCTCACCACCCCCGGAGGCAGCGTCGTGACCGCCGTGTATGCCACCGTGTTCACCGCGGTGATGCGCTGCATGTTGAACAGGTTGTAGGCTTCGAACGCCACCGCGGCGTGTACCCGCTCCGTGATCGGAATCGGTCGGCCCAGGCGGAAATCGAAACTCCTCTGCGAGTCCGTGGTCAGGCTGCCGACGTTCTCGAAAGGCACGCGCGCCCATCCGCCGCTGCCGTTGAGCGAGTTGTAGTATGCCATGGTCAGCACGGAGAACTGGTTGCCCGTGAGCAGCACGGTTGGCGTCACCGGCTGTCCGGAAGCCACCGAGGCAATGCCCGAAAGCTGCCAGCCGTTGATCAGGTAGCGCGCCGCCAACGAATCGTCGTGAGTCAGCGTCGGCTGCCAGGTCCAGTTCACCACCGCGCGCTGCCGCCGGTCGGTCGGCAGCAGCCCTTTGTCGGTCGTGAAATCGACCGGAGTCGAGACGAGAGCGAAGCTGCCATTCACCAGCGGACCGGTGTTGGTGCCGGTCGCCCTCGACCACGTGTACGATCCCTGCACACCCAGCCCGCGCCGCATCTGTCGCCGCACTTCGATCGACCCCGCGTTGTAAGTCGCCGACCCGCTGTTGCCCACGGTGTAGATGTGCGCGTACTTGGAGTCGTTCTTACTGGTATAGATCGGGGTCGTGTAAGAACCGACGGCAGCTCCGCTCGCGTTGTCGATCGGGTACGTCTCGGTCTTCACCGGAATCGTCAGGTTGGTGTCCAGCCCCGTCCAGAGCTTCGTGGCGTGGACGTTGATGATGCTCAGCGTGACCGTGGTGCCGGCTGCGATCCGCCGCTCGATGGCCAGCGTGGCCTGCGCGTTGTGCGGATCCCGGAGCTTGTCTCCGGCCCACATCAGGTTCGACGATCCGGCGCTTCCGGGAAAGGTAAGGATCTTCGGAAAGACCGGGGCCGTGGTCTGATAAGGGCTGACCAGGGCGGACGTCTGGGTGAGCCCGTTGCCGTTGAGCAGCGCGGCCAGAAACTGGCCGGTGTACGGCGTGTAGAAAAAGCCGTAGCCCGCGCGGATCACGGTGTTGTCGTTGAAGCTGTAGGCCAGGCTGGCGCGCGGCGCGACGGAGATATTCGGCGACGCGATCGTGCCCGTCTGGTAGTAATTGGTGTTGGCGTAGGATGGTTGCGGCAGGAAGGCCTTGTCCCAGCGCACCCCGATGGTGAAATCCAGCTTGCGGATGGCCTTCCACGTGTCCTGCCCGTAGATGTTCATCTCCTTGTATCCCACCCCTTGCGCCGCCGTGCCGAACTGCTGCGCGAAGCTGGTGTAGCTCTTCGTGGTGCCGCCGCTGAAATCCTGCGCGAAGGCGGTGAGCGTCGGGTAGGTGTACGCGCCGGTGGTGTTCAGCGAGTTCAGGTTGTCGCGCGTCTTCGAAAGATCGCCGCCCACGCGCACCGTGTGCGTGCCGGCGGTGAGCGTCAGGTTGTCCACGAGCTCGATGCGGCGCTCGTCGAGCGAGGTGGCGTAGGGGTGCGCGGCTCCCACCGTGGCGCCGGCCACCGTGATAGCCAGGTTGCCAGTGGAGAGGCCGGCCTGCGAGGGCGGCTCCGAGTAGCGATCCTCCACCAGGCCGGCCCGCAGTTCGTTGACCGAAGAAGTGGTCGGCGTGGCATTCCAGCCGAGCCGCAAGTAGCGGGTGTCTTCGGTGGAGCTGCGGATGCCCAGAATCCCGCCGTCGGGCGCCACCAGCTGCCGCCGCGCCTCTTCCGGCGATTCCGCGTTGCGCAGGTTGAATTCCAGGTTGATAGCGTTGGCCTCGGTGGCGCGGTAATCCACGCGCCCCAGACCGCCGATCCAGTGCTGTGAAAACGGCGCCACCACGTTCATCTGCGACTGAATGAACTTGATCGCGGCCGCGCACTGCGCGGCCGTGGCGGTGCAGTTCGAGGCCGGAATCGTGTTCCCGGTGGAATCGGTGAGCGTGGGAGCGGTGATGCGGTTGAGGGCGTCGAAGTGGTCGGTCATGCTCTCGAAGTTCCCGAAAAAGAAAACTTCGTTCTTCAGGATCGGCCCGCTCACATTGGCGCCGCCCTGGTTGCGCTTGCCGAGAAGGTCCTTCCCGCCGGAGAAGCGGTCCGGCGCGTTCCAGCCGCCGCCGCGATAATAGTCGAAAACGTTCCCGTGGAAATTGTTCGAGCCGGTCGGAGTTACGGCGTCCACCACGCCTCCCATGGCGCGCCCGTATTCCGCGGGGAAGTTGGCGGTGAACACGCGCAGCTCCTGGGTGTTGTCTTGTGTCATGGCGCCCGCGATGCCGGCGTGCGCCCCCGAGTAGCCGGGCGTGGTAGCGATGCCGTCCACCAGAAACGAATTCGAGGCGGCCTCCCCGCGGATCGCAATCCGGTTGCTGGCGTTATCCCACGTGACCGTCGGGGCCAGCAGCACCAGCGAATCCAGGCGCCGCTGGCTGGAGGGCAGCAGACGGACCTGGGTCGGATCGGCCCACGTGTTCACGCCGGTCTGATTGGATTCCACCGGCGAGGTAACGCTGTCGATACTCACGTTGACCGACTGCTTTTCCTTGTCCATTTGAATGCTGATCTTGCGGGTCTGCCCGACGGCCACTTCGAAGTCGCTCGACTCCCACTTGGCAAAACCCTTGCGCGCCACCAGCAGGCGATAGCCGTCGCCGGGCGGCAGGGCCGTCATGTAGAACGCGCCGTCATCGGTCGTCACGGCTTCGCGCTCGATGCCGAGCTTCGCGTTGGACATGGTCACGGTCGCGTCTGGCAGGCCGTCTTCCGGGGACTCCAGAATCAGGCCCGTAACCGCACCCGAACCGGCGACCGACTGGCCCCACGAAGCCCACGCGCAGGCCACGCTAAGGATGAATACACGAATGGCGTCTCTCATTCATTGAGCCTCAAAGCAAAGACTGATCTGAATATTAGAAGGATGCCGCGGCTCTCAGGTTACGCCTGCAACGGCTTCATGCATGGCCCTTCCGGGCTAGGGAAACGCGGCTTATTTCTCGAGCGCCAGTTCCGCCACTTCTTCCATCGACTTCACGAAGTGCATCTTCATGTCGCCCACCTGCTCGCTCTTCAGGTCTTCCCGCACGTTGACTTCGTTCTCGAAGGGAAGAACGACGTCGGTTACGCCTCCGCGTTTGGCGGCCAGCACCTTCTCCTTGATGCCCCCGATGGGAAGCACCTGGCCGGTCAGGGTGATTTCGCCGGTCATCGCCAGATTGGCGCGGACCTTGCGGTCGAGCAGCATGGAGAGCAGCGCGGTGGCCATGGTAATGCCGGCGCTCGGCCCGTCCTTGGGAATCGCGCCCGCCGGCACGTGGATGTGGATGTCGCTGGATTTGAAAATGTCCGGGTCGATGCCGTATCTGGTGGCATTGGCGCGCACCCACGTGAGCGCGGCCTGAACCGATTCCTGCATCACCGGTCCGAGCTGGCCGGTCATGATCAGCCCTTTGCTCCCGCCGGGCATGCGGCCGGCTTCGATGAAAAGCACGTCGCCGCCCACCGGAGTCCACGCCAGGCCGACGGCCACACCCGGGCGGCGGGTGCGCTCGGCCACTTCGTTATCGGTGCGGAATCGCGGCGCGCCCAGGTGCTTCTCGACCAGCTCCGGAGTGATCACGGTCTTCTCGCGCGTGCCCTCTGCGATGCGCCGCGCCTGCTTGCGGCAGAGGGTTCCGATCTCGCGCTCCAGGTTGCGCACGCCCGCCTCGCGCGTGTACCGGCGAATCAGGAAGCGCACGGATTGGTCGGTGAACTCGATATCCACCTGCGCATCCAGGCCGTTCTCCTTGATCTGCCGCGGCACCAGGTAGCGGAACGCGATGATCACCTTCTCCTGCTCCGTGTAGCCTTCCAGCGGGATCACCTCCATGCGGTCGCGCAGCGCGTCGGGGACGGGGTCGAGAACGTTGGCGGTGGTGATGAACAGGACCTTGGAGAGATCGAACGGAACGTCGAGGTAGTTGTCGCGGAAGGTCGAGTTCTGCTCGGGATCCAGCACTTCGAGCAGTGCGCTCGCCGGGTCTCCCCGGAAATCGCGCCCCAGCTTGTCCACCTCGTCGAGCATGAACACGGGATCGTTGGAGCCCGCGCGGCGCAGCGATTGGATGATCTGGCCGGGAAGCGCTCCGATATAGGTGCGGCGATGGCCTCGAATTTCCGCCTCGTCGTGCATGCCGCCCATGGAAATGCGCGCGAACTTGCGGCCCAGCGAGCGCGCGATCGAGCGGCCGAGGCTGGTCTTGCCCACACCGGGCGGTCCGACGAAGCAGAGGATCGGCCCTTTGAGCACGGGCTTCAGTTGCAGCACGGCCAGGTAGTCGAGGATGCGCTCTTTGACCTTCTCGAGATCGTAATGGTCCTCGTCCAGGATCTCCGCGGCGCGCTTGACGTCCACCTGCGTGCCGGACGTGATGTTCCAGGGAAGCGCGGCCATCCACTCGAGATAGGTGCGGGTCATGCCGTACTCGGGCGATGCGGGCGACATGCGCGACAGTCGGTTGAGCTCGCGCATGGCCTCGGTCACGACCTCTTCTTTCATGCCGGCGGTCTCCAGCTTCTTGCGCAGCTCTTCCAGATCGCGCTGCGTCTCGTCGCCCTCGCCGAGCTCCTTCTGAATGGCCTTGACCTGCTCGCGGAGATAGAACTCGCGCTGGTTTTGGGAAATCTGGCCCTGCACCTGCGACTGAATGCGGTTGCGCAGCTCCACCAGCTCGAGTTCGCGGGTCAGATGGCGATGGATGTCCGTGAGACGCTCCCCGCCGTCGAGATTTTCGAGCAGCTTCTGTCGCTCGGAATGGACCAGCGCGGGAATATTGCCGGCCACGAAATCGGCCAGCCGGCCGGGTTCGGCAATGCCCGCGGCATTCCCCGCCAATTCGTCGGAGAGATTGGGCGAGGCGGAGACGATCTGCTGGAAGAGACTGATCACGTTCTGCCGCAGCGCTTCGATCTCCGGCGTGACCTCCGGCTCGGTCTCGGCGAGGCGTTCGACTTTGGCGCGCAGGTAAGGCTCGGTGCCGGTGTACTCGACCGTGCGGATGCGGGCGATGCCTTCGCAGAAGAGCAGCAGGTTATCCCGCGGCACCTTGATCGCCTTGTGCATGACGCAGACCGTGCCCACCTGGTAGAGGTCTTCCGGCCCCGGCGACTCGACGCGCGGGTCGAGCTGGGAAATGATCGCCATCGTGCGGTTCTCGCCGAGCGACTGGACCAGGGCCAGGGAACTCGGCCGCCCCACCGTGATCGGCAGCAGCGCGCCGGGATAAAGAACGGTTTCGCGGACTGCGAGAACCGGCAGTTCTTCGACGGCCTCTTCGGTAACCGCGGTTACCTCGACTTCGGTGTCTCCCACTCCTCTATCGTAAGCTACGCGCCTACGCCCCTTTGGGATAACAGCCCAACACTCGCAGGAAATCGGAGATCTCGGCCAGGTGGGCGAGCGCGTTCCGGGCCACCGGAGAATCCGCGCGGCCTAGAAAATCCACGTAGAACAGGTACTCCCAGGGTTTGCCGCGCAGCGGCCGGGATTCAATCTTGGTCAGGTTCAGATCGCGCAGCGCGAAGGCGCTCAATGCGCGAAATAATGCGCCGGGAATATTTCGCGTGCTGAATACCAGCGAAGTTTTCCATACCGTCTCGCGTGTCGCGCGAATGGGATGTTTTCTGGCATAGGAGGGCGTGCGGAGCAGGAAAAATCGCGTGAAATTCTGGCGGTCGCTTTCGATCGAGCGCCGCAGAATATGCGCTCCGTAGATCTCGGCTGCCACCCGCGATGCAATCGCCGCGGCGTTGGTCAGCTTCTCCTCCATGACCATTTTCACGCTGCCCGCCGTATCATAATGCGGAATTCTTTCGAATTTCGGATTCTTCGCAAAGAAATCCAGGCACTGGCTTAGCGCCACGGGATGGGAATATACCTTATTTACTTGAGAGAATTTAACTCCGGGCAACGCAATCAGATTATGAACAATCCGCACGCTGGTTTCACCGACGATCGGCAGTTCGAAATTCACCAGATGGTCGTAGTTTTCGTGGACGCTGCCGGCGAGCGTATTCTCGATGGGCACGATCGCGCCCACAGCCCGCCTTTCCTTCAAGTTACGAAAGAGATCCTCAAACCTGGCGCACGGCAGGACCCGGACTTTACTGCCCAGGAGTTGGCGCGCGGCCTGTTCGCTAAAAGCTCCGCGCTCGCCCTGGAAGGCGATTAATTCCGCCTTATTTCTCATTTTTCGACTCCGTCCCAGCGGCGCACGTCGGTAATGTGCAGGCCAATAAGATCGAGCACGCGATCCACGCTGTGGTCCACGATGTCCATTACGGTCTGGGGATGGTGATAAAACCCCGGAACCGGTGGGGCAATAATGGCCCCCATTTCGGCAAGCGCCGCCATATTTCTGAGGTGCCCCAGGTGGAACGGGCTTTCGCGAACCATTAAAACCAGCTTTCGTTTTTCTTTCAGAATAACGTCCGCGGCGCGAATCATTAGGTTCGAGCTGATGCCTGTGGCAATTGCCGACATCGTGTGGATGGAACAGGGGGCGATCACCATGGCATCCATGAGACAGCTTCCGCTGGCCAGCCGGCACGAGATGTCCTCGAATGCGTAACTGTAGTGCGCCAGGGTCCTGGCATCCGCCGCACTCTTGCCGGTTTCGAGAAACAGAGTCTTTTCTCCGGAGCGGGTGAGGATCAGGTGGACCTCCGCGAGTTCCCGGGCGCGCAGGCGTTCGAGCAGGCGCCATCCGTAGATGGCTCCGCTGGCGCCGGAGATGCCCACGATGACTTTCACTGGCAAAGCCCTGTTCCGTTTTCGGAACAAATCTGAGCGTTTAACGTTGCCTCAAGTTGGTGCATGGGGATATAATTCGGCTCGGCTGCCGAACGCGGCAGGAGAGTTTCTTCGTCAAGCGGGATCATACCATGGAGCGTGCCGGTCTCAAGCTGAAACAGCGGCGGGAGAAGTTGCGGCTGACCTACCGCGACGTCGAAAAGGCCAGCCAGGAAGTCGCGGGGCGTCACGGCAATGACGAGTTCGCAATCGCCTTGAGCCGGCTCGCCGACATTGAAAATAAGGGAACCGTTCCGACCATCTATCGCCTCTACTCTCTTTGTGCGATTTATCGATTGGATTTTCACGAGACGCTGCGTTGGTATGGAATTCCGATCGATCTGCTGGCGTCGGAATCGCTGCATATTCCGTTGAATGAAACTCACGCATTGCAATTTAGCGCCAACGGCCAGGTGCCAATTCCGCAGCCGGTCGACGCCGAAATCGATTTGAACCGCACGACATTTCTGAGCCAGGTGATCCGCCGCTGGGGAAAAAGCGGACTGAATTTCTTGAACGGATTGGATCTCCGGCAGTACCGATATGGCCTGATCGGGCTCGAGGACTGGTCGATGTACCCGGTGCTGCAACCGGGCTCGCTGGTGTTGATCGACGAGAGCCGGCGGCGAATCGTCTCAGGTGGATGGACCAATGAACTGGAGCGTCCGATTTATTTCGTGGAACACCGCGAGGGCTATCGATGCGGCTGGTGCGCAATCATCAAGGGCTCACTGGTGATTCAGCCGCATCCGTCGTCTCAGGCCGCTCCGCAGATTTTCGCGGCCGGGGACGTGGACATCATCGGGCAGGTCGCGGGGGTGGCGATGCTTCTGGAGCCGAAGAACCGGCCTCCCTTTCAAAGCGCAGCAGCACCATCAAAGTCTCCAGGTCAGTGAGATAGAGTTGACGCTCGACATCGTGAGCACTGGCCGGCAACAGGTCGCGAAATGTTGCGGCATTGGGTTGTTCCCCTGACTCCCGCAGGTATTCGTCCAGGTCGGATTTTTGTCTGGCGAGTGTAAATCCGATCCACTCGGAAAAGATTCTGCGATGACTATTGGCCAGAGTCCGGTCGGTAAGTTCACTGCCGACCGCATCGGCAAGGGTGCGGTAATAGTATTGACCGGTTTCGGGATTACGCAGGCGGGCAACGTATACCAGGCGCCCGAAGTGGGTGCGGATCTGGGCTAGGGTGCGGCGCCACAGGTCCGCTGCCGGTCCGGACGCTGACTCCCGTGCGGTGCTGAAATCAGCCAAAACGCGCTTTTCTCCCCGAGAGCGAACGCCGACTCCCGATTGTACTCCAGTTGCGAGCTGCCCTAGCCATCATATTGACCTGTTTTACCCGGCTTCGGCGATCCAATAAACGTTCCGCTTTCGGAAAAAAATAGGGAGGTTCGCCTTAGCGAGGTACCGTTTGGTATAGTCTAGTACCAATCTTACCCATCGTAAGGTAGCAAGAAAGGATAACTAAGGTTATGAAAAAGCTCGTCATTCTCGCCGTTTTCGCTCTTTCGGTATTGGCTTCCTCCGGAACCCGGCAGTATGAGAACCCG
>DATJYJ010000499.1:0-5593 GCA_035578025.1 Verrucomicrobiia bacterium | reverse complement strand
TCCCGGGCGGCCCATTCGTTGAGCGTGATGCCATCGTCAGGCGGCGGTGCGGGCGGGCCGTCCAAGGCCGTCACCAGCGAGTACGGGATGGCGCGGTCGCCAATGCGAATGCTGTTGGCGAGGTAGGTAAGCACCGGCTGGACGTCCGGATTGAGGGACTCGGCCGCGGCGGCAATCGCGTCGGGTATCATCCCGCTTTCGCTGGTGAGCACCCCGTCGCGCAGCCGGAGGCCGATGTCCTCCAGGCGGTAGTGCTGCTTCAAGTCCGGCTGGCGCGCGGCCAGGATCGTGTTCACGCGGTTCGGCTCCGCCAGATCGCGCTGCAGGCGCGCCAGGGGCACGTAGACCGCGCGCAAGTCGCCTTGCTGCGGACGCAGCGAGAACTCGTGCCGGGCGATACCGCTCATGGTCAGGCGGATGGTCTGGCCCACGTTCTCCTTGCGGCCATGCAGCGATTCCAGCGGGATGGCCGACGGCTTTTGCACCCGCAGCAGGATCGTGTCGCCGGCCTTGCTGCCGAGCTCCTGCGCCAGCGCCGCGGAAAGAAGGACATCGCGGCCATGCGGCGGCTCCCCGGCCTCGCCCTGGAATTTCCAGAAGCGTTCGTCCACGCCGTACACCTGCACGCCGCCCGCGCGCCTGCCGCCAGGTTCGTGAGCGGCGACGCCATCGAGCGCGATCATGGTACACGCGGATCCCAGGTCGTCGGCCAGCTTCTCGCGGAAGAAGCCGGCGCCGCTCACCACGTATTCGGTGTTGCCGAGGCGGCCCAACACGAGATCCCGCAGGCTAGCGCGCACCGAATCGCCAACCAGCAGAGCGCCGGCAAGCACGGCCGTGGCGGTCGCGACTCCGAGCAGGACCGCCAGGTTGGTTCGCCAGAACCAGGCGAGATTACGCGCCAGCAGGGTGGAGGTTCGCATGACGCAGCTCGTATCGCGCGGGAAATTTCGCGGCCAGATCGCGGCTGTGGGTGACGACGATCAAGATTGTTTCCTGGCGCCGGTGGATGTCCAGAAGGAGATCGGCCACCGCGGCGGCGGAAGCCTCGTCGAGATTGCCGGTGGGCTCGTCGCAAAGCAGCAGCAGAGGCTCACGGATCAGCGCCCGGGCCAGCGCCGCACGCTGCTTCTCGCCGCCCGAGAGCTCCGAGGGGCGGTGATCGAGCCGTTCGCCGAGCCCCACACGATCCAGCAACTCGCGCGCCCGCTCCGGATACGCGGCGCGATCGGTGGCGACGAGCGTCGGGACCAGCACGTTCTCGAGGACCGAACACTGCGGCAACAGGCAGTGATCCTGAAAGAGGAAACCGACCTTGCGATTGCGGAATTCGGCGAGCTCGGTCTCGGCGAGCCGGTGCGGATCGCTCTCATCCAGGGTCACGCGGCCGGAGGTGGGCGTTTCCAGGCCGCCGGCGATATAGAGGAGTGTGCTCTTGCCTACGCCGGACGGACCCATGATCGCGGCTGCCTCGCCGCGCTTCATCGAGAGCGACACTCCGGCGAGCACGGTCAGCGGTCCACGAGGTGTCGGATACTGCTTGTGGACATCCGAAATCTCAAGCATGGACGGCCAGCCGGCCCACGTCACGGTAGACTTCAACCGCGGCGGCGGCCATGCGCGACACGTGGTAGTGCTCACGCACGCCAAGCGCGCCGCGACGCCCCAGCTCCGCAAGCCGATCGCGGTCCTTCCACAGCTCGTGGATCGCGCGCGCGAGGCTTCCCGCATCGCCGGGCTCCACGAGCAGGCCGCCGCCCGTGCGCGCCAGCATTTCGGGGAACGCTCCGCGGCGCGGCTGCACCACGGGGACGCCGTTGGCCATCGCCTCCAGCACGGAGATTCCTTTGGGCTCGTCGTAGGTGCACGGCACGCTGAATACGTCGAGGTCGCGCAGGAATTCGATCTTGTTGACGCGGTCCAGCTCACCGCGATAGCGGAACTCGGCGCCGAAGCCGGCGTCCTTCATCTGTTTTTCGACGGTGCGCAGGTAGAGGCGATGCTCGGGCGCCAGGTATCCGGCGGCCTCCAGCGCCGCACCGCCGAAATCGGTCTCGCGGCGCAGGCGGATGTAGCTTTCGGCGAGCAGGTGGAGACCCTTCTCCGGCGCGATGCGTGCCAGGAAGCCGACGGTGAAGCGGTCGGGGTGGACTCGCATGGCGGGATCGCATCCATCGAGGTTGATTCCGAGCGGCACGACGTGCATCTTGCGGGCGGGGACCCCGAGTTGTTCGCGCCAGTAGGCCGCGGCGAACTCGCTCACCGCCGCGTACCCATCCACGTGTGCGACGTTGGCGCGAATCAGCTCCCACGCCTGCCTTCGGAAAGGCTGCGGCAACTGGCTGAGGAACAGGTCTTCCCCCTGCAGAGTGCAGCATAGCGGCCGGCCTACCGCTTCGCGTATCGGTTTCGCCAGGCCGCTCAACAGGCAATTGGGGAGCGTGACGATGTCGGGCTTCGGCTCGCTGGCGAGCCAGGCCGTGAGTTTCCCGATGTCCTTCCGCTGATAGCCGTCTTCACCGCGAAGCACCGACACGGTCATCTCACCGAGGACGTGCGGATCCACGGCGATCGAGGTCTTCGTGGCAAGGCGGATCATCCAAGGTGCGTCCCACAGGCGGTCGAGCAGCCAGCGGGTCTTGCGGAAGAACGCCGACTGCTGCTCCAGGCAGACCGTGATGCCGTTCATGAACACGCGCGGGTCGCTGACGTTCGCTTCGTCGGTGCGCGTCGGCGTATACATGGGCATCAGGATGATGTCGTGCCCCTGTCGCCTGAGCTCCGCCGCCAGCGTGTTGTCGCGCAGGCAACTACCGCAGTACATGCGGGCGGCGCCGGCGGTGAACGCGAGAATCTTCATACCGCGACCTGAAACGCCCGGCGGGCGTAGAGATGGTCGAACAGGTTGCCTTCGTGCGGCTGATCCCAACCGATCTTGCAGGTAGGGATGGCGCCCAGGTTCAGCCGCCCTACGTTCGGGGAGGAGAGCAGGCGCGCGATCAGGCTGCGGTCGCGTGTGATGGCGGTGACCACCAGGCTCGGACCAAGTGCCCGGGGAATCTCCTCTTGCCGGACGGGGACCACGCTGGCGTACGGGAACAAGAACTCGCGGTTGGCCAGCGGATGCTCCGGCGAATCGCACAGGACGATGGTGGGCAGCAGGTAGCTGCATCCGTCGTGGACCGCCAGCCGGCCACCCTCGCGGTGGGCCGCCGTGATATCACGGGCACCGTCGCCGTCCAACTCGCTGTCGATCATCTGCGCGATGCGTGACGCCACAACGGGATCGGCAAAGGGGGCGATTTGCGCCGCCTCGTCGTCCTCATCTCTGGGAACGACTTGCGCCAGGCGCTGCGCCAGCGCTTCGGCGATCGCGGCCTCGTGGCGCGGCACCCAGACACCCGACGCATTGATACACGACCGCCCGGAATTCTCCAGAATCGATGCCACCATTACGTCGAGGTACTTCTCCCACTCGTCGATCGAATCCTCGCCGATCACGATCTTGCTGTAGCCCGGTCCGTGGATCTCGATGCTGGGATCGCCCTGCCAGGGACGCGTGGAGGCCACATCGCCGAAGACCATCCCGCGGCCGCACTGGCGCAGGATTTCGCCGCCACCGGCGTGATCGGCGGGGTAGTAACCGAAAACCTCGGGCGGCGCGCCGGACCGAATCAGCGCCTGGATGATGCGGAAAGGCGTCCACGGTTCGGCGCTGCCCGGCTTCAGCACGAGCGGCGTTTTCATGGCGAAGGCGGGGATCCAGAGGGAATGCACTCCCGGCGAGTTGCTGGGCAGCACGACGCCGAGCGAATCGGCGCGCGGAAAGTAACTGACATCGCCGGCGTATCCGGCATCGAACACCTCGGCGCTGAGATGGCGCGTCAGGCCGTTGACCACCGCCTCCATCTCCGCCATCACGGTGCGGATCTTGAGCATGTTTTTCCGCACCATCACGTGCGGCAGGCCGGTGGTGGCGGACACCTGCCTCACGTAGTCTTGCGGCGATTGCTCCGAATCACCCAGCGGGAGCGAGGATTCGGCGAAGAGCGCCGCCGCGCGCGAGCAGATCCGGTACAGCTCCCGGGTGCCGATGCCCGCCAGGATCTTCCGGGTCGCCGGCTGATTGCGCAGATCGCGCCGGATGAGCCCGACGTTCGCCTGACTGATTTCGACAAACGGCCGGCGCGTCCGGTAGTGCGGCGTGCGGATGGTGTCCAGACTGCGATACGGCGACCCGCCGCGCAAAACCGGGACGTGGAGAGGGGCAGGCATCAGTACACGCCTTCGACCACGGTTTTTTGAAACCGGTTGAATGGCCGCACGTTGCGCACGCCATCCCAGGGGTAGCGCACATAGGGCGGCTCGCGCTCGGCTTCATCGCGCTCCAGGAAGCGGGGCATGAAGAACTCGCGTGTCAGCGTGGTGAGGCGCACCCTGCCGGTCTGGCCATATTCCACGATGCGGGTGGGCTCATCCGGGTCCACCACCTCGATCATGGCGCGCGGCGCGGGCGGGTAATAGATGACCGCGTAGTTGTCTTCGGGGAGGAGCGGCTTGTGGACGGCCAGACCCATGAGGGTGTTGCCATAGGTGGGGGCGAAGTAGGCGCCCTCGAGCAGCTCCTCGACAGCGAAGCGGTAAAACTGCGGCGTCATTTCGGTGCCGCCGCAGAAGACGCCGGTGATGCCCGCCTTCCTGAGCGAGATTTTCTCGCAGATGGCCTCGAGCAGCTTCGGCGTAGTGAACATGCAGCGGATGCCTTCGTGCGCGCGCAGGAGGGTGAGCGCCTGCTCCACCACGTGCTGCTTATACGCCTCGGCCTCCTCGATTTTGCCGCGCTTGATCAGCTTGATCACCCAGCGCGGATCCAGGTCCGTCATGAAGCAGATGCCGCCGCGATGCTGCGCCAGGTGTTCGACGGCCAGCCGCAAGCGCCGCGGTCCGCTGGGGCCGACCATGATCCAATCGGAGCCGCGCGGGAAATACTCGCCGGGCAGCTCTTTGCTGAACGCTTCGTAATCGATGCGGAAATCCTCGATATTGATCCGCGACTTGGGCACGCCGGTGCTGCCGCCGGTCTCAAACGTGTATACCGGCCGGTCCGCGTAGGCCTTCGGCACCCAGCGCCGCACCGGTCCGCCGCGCAGCCACTCGTCCTGGAAGAAGCCGAAGCGGTCGAGATCGGCATAGGTCTTCACCTCGCGGCGCGGGTCCCAATCGAGCTTGCGGGCATACTCGAGCCAGAAGGGGCAACCTGTTGCCGGATCGAAATGCCACTGAACGATTTCACGGGTCCAGGCATCCAGGGCGTCGCGGGCGGCCTGGGTCCCGGCCAGCAGGTGCTTTTCGGCGGCGGGTGTCACGTTGATCCAGTGTAATACGCAAAGCAGTAACCGTAGCCGGCGCTAGCGACGCAGGGTTTGGGCGATTGCACCGACGACAAGGCGCAGAAAGCCAGCGGCAGAGTGCGGAGGGTTTGGATCATGTGTTCAGGATTCGCGGATTTACCTCCGGTGGAGCGATGCGGCGGGGCCGGAAGCGGCGCGCGGGGCGGCCGCAGGCGCGGCAGAGGCCGCGGACGGGGGTGCGG
>DATJYJ010000498.1:0-5941 GCA_035578025.1 Verrucomicrobiia bacterium | reverse complement strand
AGGTCTGATCTTCCGCGGCGGCTACGGCGGCATGGAGGGCGTGACTCCCGCCGTGGCCACTCCGGCCGAGGCGGACGCCGCCGTCGAAGTGCTGGCCAAAAAGGGCGTCGACATCGTCAAGCTCTGGATGGACGATCACCTCGGCGCTCAGAAGAAGATGCCGTATGACGTAGCCAAAGCCATCATCGACGGCGCGCACAAGCGCCGCCTGCGCGTAGCCGCGCATATTTTCTATCTGGAGGACGCGAGGCGGCTTGTAGACGATGGAGTGGATGGCCTGGCGCACAGCGTTCGCGACAAAAGCCTCGATGAGTCTCTGACGGCATCCATGAAAAGGCACGGCACGTGGCAGATGGCCGCTACCCTGACGCGTGAAGCGTCCATGTTCGTCTACGCGCATACCCCTCCCTTCGCCGGCGATCCATTCTTCACGCGCGGCGTGTCGCCCGGCGTGATTCAGACCCTCAAAAGCGCACCCTATCAGGCATCCATATCAGCCGATCCTCACTTCGCCAAATACCAGGGTTTTCTTGACACGGCGAAAAGAAACTTAAAGGTGCTCGCGGACGCCGGCGTCCCATATGGATTCGGCACGGACACCGGCCCCCCGGGACGATTCCCGGGCTACTTCGAGCAGTGGGAGATGGAGTTGATGGCGGATGCCGGGCTCACACCCATGCAGGTGATCGTCGCTGCGACCGGCAGCGCCGCGCGCTTCCTGGGCACGAAAGAACTCGGCACCCTGGAGCCCGGCAGGTGGGCCGACCTCGTCGTTCTCGATCGCGACCCGCTGCTGGACATCAAGAACACGCGGACCATTCGAAGCGTCTACATCGCCGGAAACCGGGTGAACCTCTAATGGCGTTCGTGTAATATAATTGGTTCGCAGGCTCCGGCCTGCATCTATGAAGTTGTAAAGACGACCTCCGATTTCAAACCAATGGCCGCGCACGGCGGCCGCGAGGAGTGTATGTCTTTACTGAGCGTTTCCGGTCTTTCGTTCCGGTATCCATCTACTGTGGAGCTGTTCCGCGATGCCACGTTTGCCATCGTCACAGGCGACCGTCTGGCGATCGTTGGGCCGAACGGCGCAGGCAAGTCGACCCTGCTGCGAATTCTCGCCGGGGAATTGGAGCCTGCACGTGGCACCATTGCCCGGCGCAGGAATCTCCGGCTGGCAACCGCGGACCAGCAGGTTGCCGCCGGGCCAGGCTCCCTTTTCGACTGCGTCTTCGATTCCAGGCCCCATCTGGCGCGCTTGCGCGCGCGGCTGGCCGAAGCGCACGGCGAGGATCCGTCGCGCTACGCCGAACTCGTGCACGAGTACGACGCCTTGAGCGGCTACGCGGCCGAAGCCGAAACCGAGCGTATCCTCAGCGGACTGGGATTTGCTCCCTGCGAATGGCACCTGCCGCTGGCTGGCCTCTCGGGCGGACAGCGCACCCGCGCCGCGCTGGCTCGCGCCCTGCACAGCGAAGCCGATTTGCTGCTGCTGGACGAGCCGACCAACCATCTCGATATCGCGGCCCGTGAATGGCTCGAAGATCGGCTCGCCGGCTGCCGCGCCTGCGTGCTAATCTCCCACGACCGCACGCTGCTGCGGAACGCGGCGAATCGCGTATTGGAAATCGAGCGCGGCCGCATCACCTTGTTCGAGGACGGCTACGACGCCTACCGCGCGCGGCGGGCTCTCGCCGAGCGCCAGGCCTGGGAGAACTACGAAGCCGGGCAGCGGCGCAAAGCTGCCGCCGAACACGCCGCGCAGCGCCGCTCGCGCCTTGCCGTGCAGGTGGCTGCGCCCCCGCCCGGCGTGCGCCATGGGCACGACTTCTACCGCCGCAAGGCAGCCAAGGTGGCACGCACCGCCAGGCTGCTCCGCGAGCGCGCCGATCGCTCTTCCGCAATCGCCAAACCCTGGCAGGAGCAGCCGATCCCGGTGCTCGAGTTCGACGGCGTGCGGCGCAGCGGCGACATCGCTCTCTCCGTCGCCAATCTGTCCAAATCGTATCCGGGCAAGCCGTTGTTCCAGGGCATCAGTTTCGAGTTGGCGCGGGGCCGGCGGTTGGCGATCGCCGGGCCGAACGGCTGCGGCAAAACTACGCTGTTGCGAATCCTCCTCGGCCTGGAGCCGCCCGGCTCGGGCTCGGTCCGATTCGGTGCGCACGTGACACCCGGGCATTACGCTCAGGACGCGGAGAACCTGGACCCGTCGGCGACGCCCCTCGATATCTGTGGCTCCGGCACGCTCGCGCGCACGCTGTTGGCCTGTCTGAAGGTGCGCCCCGACCGCGTCGATCAACCGCTCATCGACGCGAGCGCCGGCGAGCGCGCCAAGGTCGCGCTGGTGCGTCTCCTGGTAAGCGGCGTGAACTTATTGCTGCTCGACGAGCCGACCAATCACCTCGATATCGAAGCCCAGGAAGCCCTGGAAAGGACGCTGGTTCAGTATCCTGGAACGCTCGTCGTGGTGTCTCATGACCGCAGCTTCCTGGAAGCGTTAGCGCCGGACCGTTTGCTTCAACTGTAATCTCGCTGCGATCCAGCCGGCTTCATCCGCGCCCGACGAAGGGCATTCTGGTCGCCATCACGGTCATGGACAGCACGTTCGCGTCGAGCGGCAGGTTGGCCATGTACAGTACGGCCTCGGCAACGTGATCCACGTTCATGCGGTCTTCCACCCGGATGCTGCCGTCGGCCTGCGGCACGCCCCCTGCCATGCGGGCCGTCATGTCGGTGGCCGCGTTTCCGATGTCGATCTGGCCGCACGCGATATCGAAGGCGCGCCCGTCGAGCGCGATGCTCCTGGTCAGTCCCGTGATGGCGTGCTTGGTGGCCGTGTAGGGCGCCGAATTCGGGCGCGGCACGTGCGCCGAAATCGACCCGTTATTGATGATCCGCCCGCCGCGCGGGCTCTGCGCCTTCATCATCCGGATTGCCTCCTGCGCGCACAGGAACGGGCCGGTGAGGTTCACGGCCAACACCTTGCTCCATTGCTCGTACGTCAGGTCTTCCATCGGCACGCCCGGCGTGCCCGTCCCGGCGTTGTTGAACAGCACGTCCAGGCGGCCGTACGCTTCCTTTGCGCGCGCAAACAGTTCGCGCACGGAATCCGGCCGGCCGACGTCGGCCGGCACCGCGAGCATGGAGGATCCAGCGCCGCCGGCCGCCGCGGCCACGGTCGCGTCCAGCCTCTCCTTCCGCCGGCCGGCGAGCACCACGTCGTAGCCCGCCGCTTGCAGTTTCAAACTGACCGCGCGCCCGATCCCGCTTCCGGCCCCGGTCACCAGAGCAACTTTGCCATTTCGCATATGGATTTATTGTGGCGCGAGCCGAGGCCGGACGTTATATAATCCGCCACGGCACCTGATCCATTTCGCAGGAGGGGAGACGAATGACCAAACGCGAATTCCTCGCCGCCGGCCTCGCGACCGGCCTGGTCTTACCCAAAGCGTGCTCGGCGCAGTCCGCAGCCAACCGGCCAGTCGCGTCCCGCGTTGCCAAAACCACGAAGCTGTTCAAGAGCCCGTCGGGTTTTCCCAATGCCATTGCCGTTACGCCGGAGGGCTTGTGGATCGGCGAGCAAAAAGAGTCCGGCGCGCAAGCCGCTGCCTATCGCCTGCCGGAGCCGAAATCGCTGACCGAAGAAGCCTGGCTTGTCGATTGGAACGGCAAGCTGTTGAAGACCGTGACCACCCAGTCCAGAAACACCAGCGGGATGGCTGTGGGAGGCGGTTATATCTGGATGGTCGCCAACGCACCCCCTGAAGGCGTCTTTCAGGTGGACATGAACTCGCGGCAGGTCAGCCATCGTCAGATCCCGCTCGGTCCGGCCAATGACGGCGGCGGCTGCCACGGCGCCTTGTGGCACGACGACAAGCTGTGGATCGCCTCCCTGCGCCTTCGCGGCAATTTGCGGGTAGACCCCAAAACCTGGGAGCCGGAGTTCCTGATCCCGTTCTACCAGGCTCCCGGGAGGGTGCGTTACCACGGCATTGCATGGGACAACGGAACCATCTGGCAGATCGTGGGCAACGACAGCAAGAGTTACCGCGAGGGCCGGCCAGGTCTGGTGAGATACGAAGCCGCCACCGGCAAGGTGCTGGAGACTGTCGACTTCCTTCCGGATTCCTGCGACCCGCACGGCCTCGCCATGCACGAGGGCAAGTTGATCGGTTGCGACGCCGGAATTCATCCCGGCTGGCCCGTCAACGATAGTCCCTCCGCCGGCTGGATCTTCCAGATCGACTTCGTCTGATGCGCCTGCGGACGCTTCCGGCCAACGGATCGACACGCTCGATGATTTGTTTTCCAATCCGCGTGCATCCGTGTCCATCCGTGGCCAGCCTCTTTTTCAGCGGTCCTCTCAGGGCAACCCAAACACGTACAGCGCCTGGCCGCTCTGCGGAATCTTGATCTCCGGAGCGATCACCGCCGGCACATTTCGCGGGCTTCCGCCGCCCAGTCCCGTCATCACCGCGATGTACTGCTTCCCATCGGCGCTGTAAGTGACCGGAAAGCCCTGAACCGACGTGCCCAGCCGCGTTTCCCACAGCGCCTGCCCGGTTCTCACGTCGAAAATGTGTACGCGCCGGTCGATATCGCCAATCAGCACCCAGCCGCCGGCGGTCGAGAGAGCAGCCGTCAGGAATGGCGCGCGCTGCTCGTATTTCCAGACCTCGTTCAACGTCTCTGCGTCGTACGCCGCCAGCTTCCCGATGTTGCCATTCACGCCCGGCATCGGTAGGAATTTGCGTTCTCCGCTGCCGCCCACGTTGACGCTCTTAGGATCGACCGGGAGCGCCGTGAACTCCATGCACGACTGGCTGAGCGGTACGATCAGCAGGCCTGTCGGCTGATGGTAGCTCATGGCCTGCCAGTTCTTCCCGCCTTCCGTGCTCGGACACACGTGGATCGGCTTGTCCAGTTGCATCTCCAGGATATCCGTCCGGTATCTCGGCGTCCCCGTCTTGGGGTCGATGCGCTCCCACACCGTCTGCTTCACCATTTCCTTGCTGCCCAGGTACTGCCCGGTCCGCCGGTCCAGCTTCCAAAGGACTCCCGCCTTGCCGGCACTGAAAGACAGTTTCCGATCGCCGATATCCACCAGCACCCGCTCGAAGACTTCGTCGAGATCGAACGACTCGCCCGGCGCATGCTGAAAATACCAGGCCAGCTCGCCGTTCTCCGGGTTCAGCGCCACGGTTGAGTTCGCGTACAGCGTCTTGTCGAAGGGCGTCAGCTTGCGGCTCAGGAAATTCCACGGCTTCGACTGCGCCACGCCCCAATACGTGAGGTTGAGCTCCGGATCGTAGCTGCCCGCCAGCCACGTCTCCGTGCCCGCGCGATTGTTCATCGGCAGGCTGCCCCAGGTTTCGCTGCCGGGCTGCCCTTCGCGCGGAATCGTGTAGAACCGCCAGGCGCGCTGCCCGCTGTGGATGTCGAATGCGGAAATGTAGCAGCCCTCGCCGTCGAAGCGCGCGCAGCCGGTCAAACCCATCAGCACTTTGTCGCCGATGACGATGTCGCCGCTCGTAGAGGGATGCGGCTTGTCGGATGCCGGCGTGTCCCAGAGAATCTGCCCGTCGATGGCGTTGAGCGCCACCATGTGAGCGTCGCTCGTCGGCAGAAAAATCTTGTCTTCCGCGATCGCGATGCTGCGAATCCCGCCGTATCCGGGCGCCTGATCCGGGCCGGCGCGCGTCTCCCAGATCAGATCGCCCGTTCTTCCATCCAGCGCCTGGACGATGTTGCTCGGGCTTGCCAGATAGATGATGCCGTTGTGGACGATCGGCGTCGTCTGGTTGGCCCCCGAGTCGTTCATCGCCCAAACCCACTTCAACTGCAGGTTCTTCACGTTGTCGCGGTTGATCTGATCCAGGGGGCTATAGCTGTGCCTCTGATAATTGCGGCCGAAGATCAGCCAGTCTCCGGCGGGCGGGTT
>DATJYJ010000497.1:0-10806 GCA_035578025.1 Verrucomicrobiia bacterium | reverse complement strand
TCCGGAGATGATGGGCACGAAGAACGCGTGCCCCATATCGGGGTCGTAGTAGCACTGCCGGACCAGGTGCCGGAGTACGGGAAAATACGCGGCCACAAGAAGGACACCGAACCAGGCAATGGTTGTCCAGGGCAGTTCACTTTTGCGGGGCGTTTCGATCGCCGGGGTCATACGGAGAAGACTATGGCTATCATATCAACCCGACAGTGGTGCTGTTCAGCGGGCCGATTTCACAATGACGATAGACTAAGAGCAGTGGAAGAGGAAGTTCTCGGCAAAGCTTACGACTCCAGACTGATGCGCCGCCTGCTGGGCTACATGCGCCCGTACCGCATGCTGGTGGCGCTGTCGCTGATCTTCCTGTTGGCGCAATCTGCGCTGCAGGTGCTGGGACCGCTGTTGACCCGCACGGCGGTGGATCGCTACCTACAACCCCACGCCGAGCACATACCGGAATTCCTGGCGCGCTACCTTCCAGCCGACGCCTGGGCCGGCCTCTCACGCATCGGCATCGCTTACCTCGCGGTGCTCCTCGCCAACTTCGCGTGCGAATTCATCCAGACCAACCTGATGCAGTACACCGGACAGCTCGCCATGTTCGACCTGCGCAAGCAGCTCATGGCGCATCTGCAGCGCCTGGACCTGGGCTTCTACGACCAGAATCCCGTCGGGCGCCTGGTCACACGCATCACCACCGACGTGGACGTGCTCAACGATCTGTTCGCATCCGGCCTGGTGAACATTCTGGGCGATGTGCTGGTGCTGGCCTTCATCCTGGCGATCATGTTCAGTTTCAGCCCTCTGCTCACCGGGATCATGATGGCCGTGATGCCGTTCGTGATTCTGACCACCGCGATCTTCCGGCGCAGCGTGACGCAAAGCTACCGCCGGATCCGGGTGGCTATCGCGCGCATTAACGCCTTCCTGCAGGAGCACATCACGGGGATCGTGGTGTTGCAGCTTTTCAACCGCGAGCGGCGCAGCGAGATCGGGTTCGAAGACGTCAACCGGGAGCACATGAACGCCTTCAAGAAAGCCATCACGGCGTACGGCTGGTTCTACCCGGTGGTGGAGTTCCTGTCGATGATCGCGCTCGCGGGAATATTGACGTATGGCGGCTTTCGCATTCAGTCCGGCCGGTTGAGCCTGGGCGTGGTAGTGGCCTTTCTGCAATACGGCCTGCGCTTCTTCCGGCCGATCCAGGACCTCAGCGAAAAGTACAACATCCTGCAGGGGGCGATGGCTTCGTCCGAACGCATCTTCAAGCTGCTCGATACACCTGCTTCGATCGTCGCCCCCGCGGCTCCCCGCCCGGTGCCGGAGGGCATCGCGCCCATCGAATTCGACGGCGTCTGGTTCGCCTACAAAGGCGAGGATTGGGTTCTGCGCGACGTCACGTTCACCATCCAACCCGGCGAGACGATCGCTATCGTGGGCCACACCGGCGCGGGCAAAACTACCATCATCAGCCTGCTGCTCCGGTTCTACGATGTGCAGCAGGGCGCCATCCGGATCGGCGGCGTGGACCTGCGCGACCTGGATCCGCTGGAGCTGCGCCGGCGTTTCGGCGTGGTGCTGCAGGACCCCTATCTCTTCACGGGCACGCTGGAGGACAACATCCGCCTGGGAACGGAACATATTCTCGCGGAGCACGTGGAAGCCGCCGCCGAGCGCGTGAACCTGCTGGAATTCGTCCGCGGGCTGCCCGACGGATTCGGGCACTCGATCCGCGAGCGGGGCAGCGGTCTTTCCACGGGACAGAAGCAGCTCATCAGCTTCGCGCGCGCCCTGGCCCACAACCCGCGATACCTCATCCTGGACGAAGCGACTTCCAGTGTCGACACCGACACCGAGCTGCGCGTGCGCGAGGCGCTAAGCCGCATGGTGGAAGGCCGCACGTCGATCGTGATCGCGCATCGTCTTTCGACGATCCAGAGGGCCGACCGCATTCTGGTCATGCACAAGGGCAAGCTGCGCGAGAGCGGGACGCACCAGGAGCTGCTGGGTCAGCGGGGGATTTATTGGAAGTTGTATCAGTTGCAGTATAAGGACCAGGAACCCGTGAGAAGTCAGAAGTCAGACGTCAGAAGTCAGAATGAACCGGCCCGAAGCTCCGGACTGGCGCATTCTTAATTCTGACTCCTTAATTCTGACTTCTCTTAAGCCGTTTTGTACGCCAGGTCCAGCAATTCCACCACGTGCATCACCCGCTGGCCGGAGCCACGCATGCGCACGCCGGCTTGAAGCTGGAGGAGACAGCCGGGATTGGCGGTCGCGATGATGCGGGCGCCGGTGGCGTTTACGGCTTCCATCTTGCGCTCGAGGATCTGCATCGACATCGCGTTTTCGACTACGTTGTAGACCCCGGCGCTGCCGCAGCAGAGGTCGGCGCCGGGCATCTCGTGGAACTCGATGCCGGGAATCGCGGCCAGCAAGTCGCGCGGCGGGCGCCGGATCTTCTGGCCATGCGCCAGGTGGCAGGAGTCCTGGTAGGTGACCACCGCTTCGACCCGGCCGAGGTTGCGGTTCAGCTCGATGCCGCCCAGAAACTCGGTCACGTCCTTCATCAGGGCGGAGAAGCGGCGCGCCTTGTCCGCGTAGTCCGGGAGGTCTTCGAGGAGCTCGGCGTACTCCTTCAGGGTCGAGCCGCAGCCGGCGGCGTTGGTGATCACCGCGTCGAATCCGCCATCCACGATGGCGTCGATGTTGCGGCAGGCCAGCGCCTGCGCCTCGCTGCGCAGGCCGGAGTGCAGGTGCAGGGCGCCGCAGCAGCCCTGGCCATCCGGCACCACCACTTCGCAGCCGTTCTTTTGCAGGACCCGGACGGTCGCCTCGTTGAGCCTGGCAAAGCTCACGTTGGCGATGCATCCCGCGAGCAGGGCCACGCGATGGCGGCGCTCGCCCTCGGCCGGAAATGTCTTGCCGATCTGGCTGAAGAAGAACGGCGGATCGGCGGAGGGCGTGAGCTGTACGAGGTCGCCCAGGGGGCCCAGCATGCGCATCTGTCCCAGGCCGCGGGCCAGGGCCTTCATGCCGCTGCGCTCGAACAGGTACAGCATGGTACCCGCGACCGACAGCAGGCCGCGCGATTGCAGCAGGCGCGCGAACACGAAATGCCTCACCCGGCGGGCCCACCATCCGCGCTGCGTGTGCGATTCCAGCTCGGCGCGCGCGTCTTCGACCATGCGGCCGTAGCGAACGCCGGAGGGGCATGCCGATTCGCAACCGCGGCAAGCCAGGCAGAGGCCGATGTGGCGCCGGTAGGCATCGGTGATCGGGGCTCCTTCGGAGACCTGTACCATCTGGTAGACGCGGCCGCGCGGGGAATCCATTTCGAGCCCGAGCTCGCGGTAAGTCGGGCAGGCGTTCAGGCAGAGCCCGCAGTGGACGCAGCGGTCCAGGTCGAACTGCCTGGGTCCGAGACTGGCTGGTTCAGATACGGCGGTAGAGTCGGCCACGGTTCAACAGGTTCGACGGATCAAACACGCTCTTGACCCGCTTCATCAGCTCCCAATCGGCGCCCGGCGCCGGCCACAGTTCCTGCTTGCGGCGGCAGGCATCGGGTGCAAACTCGATCACGGCCTTCCAGCCGCGCCGCACCGCGTCTTTCAGCCAGGCCGCGGCGGCGCGCCACTGCTCGAAATAGCCGTAACAAACACCGGAAGCCGCGCGCGCGATCACCGCGCCCGGAAACGACGTAACCACTGCTTCCAGCTCTTTCAGCGTACACGAAGCCCGCACGACGGCGCCATCCTCGTGCGCGGCCAGAAATTGCGGCGTGAACTCCTCCACCTGCCGCCACAGGGTGCGCTGATTGTCGTTTTCGAAAGCCCGCGTTTCTCCCAGTTGCGCGAACTCGCGCTCGTAGCGCTCGACCGCCTCGGCGTTGCCGCCGGCGCGCAACGCCAGCGCCCACTGGGGCAGGCCGATGGCGCTCGCCGCCCCCGGATTCAGCAGGTCGATCGCGGCCGGTTGAAGCTGGCCTTTGAGCAGGGTGTCGCGTGCCGCGACGGCTTGGGCAGCCGAGTCGAACGGCACGATATAGCTGCGCTCGACTTCCGGCATCGGCTGGAGCTTGAAGTTGACCGTGGCGATAGCCGCCAGCGTGCCGAACGAGCCGATCATGAGCTTTGCCATGTCCAGCCCGGCGACGTTCTTCACCACCATGCCGCCGGTTTGTACCAGCTTGCCTTCGACGGTGGCGAGCGTCATGCCGATCACCAGGTCGCGGGCCGTGCCGTAGAGCCGCCTCCGCGGCCCGCTGGAGTTCGCCGATATCACGCCGCCGACAGTCGCGCCGTCGGCGAACGGAGGGTCGAGCGGAACCATCTGGCGGTTTGCGGCCAGCATCTGCTCGAGATCGTGCCACGCGAGGCCGGCGTCTACGCTGATGGTGAGGTCGTGGGGCTCGTACTGCACGACGCGGCGAAGGGACTGCGTGGTGATGGCGAGATCGGCGGGCTGGAGGGGTCCAGCCATGAGCCGTTTCGTGGAATTTCCGGCGAGCGCGATGGTCTGGCCGCGGCCGGCCGCCTCGCGCAGCGCCTCCGCCAGCTCGGCGGGAGTCGAGGGCGCTGACACGTCTATAGATTAGCCCACGCGAAGTAGCGAAGAATCATGCTCAGAATGGTGAGCACCACCGATCCGATGATCGCCGGCAGACACCCCTCGACGCGAAAACCGGGGGTGAACACCGCAGCGAGCTTCAGCAGAAAGCCTTTGATGACGAACAGGAACAACCCGAAGGTCACGAGCGTGAATGGAAATGCGAGAAAGCGCAGCACGGGGCCCAGGATCACGTCCACCAATCCGAATACGATGGTGGCGATCATCGCGGTACCGAACCCGCGAATCGCGATCCCTGGAATCATCTGCGCCATCAGGTATAGTGCCAGCGCGCTCAACAGCCAGTTAATCAACCAGTGCGTCAGCCAGTAGTGCGGCACACGAACCTCCCGCCCAGAGATAATGATAAGCCATGGCCACCCTATACGCCGGAACTTCCGGCTTCGCGTATCCCGCCTGGAAGCCGGCCTTTTATCCGGCGAAGCTGCCGACGAATCAGTTTCTCAAGCACTACTCGCAGCGCCTGAATTGCGTGGAAATCAACTACACGTTTCGGCGCCTGCCTTCGGCCGGCACGCTGGCGAATTGGGTGGAGCAGACGCCCGCGGGCTTCGTGTTCGCCACAAAAGCGAACATGCGCATCACCCACATTATGCGGCTGAAGAACGCCGAGGCCGCCACGGAGCTGTTCCTCAAAATGATCGATCCGTTGCGCAGCGCGCGCCGGCTGGGTCCGATCCTGTTCCAGCTTCCGCCGGCAATGAAGTGCGACGGGGCGCTGCTGGCCGCCTATCTCGAGTTCCTGCCGAAGGACCTGCGCTACGCCTTCGAATTCCGGCACACGAGCTGGCTGGCCGAGCCGGTTTACGACGAGCTCCGCAAGCACAACGTCAGTCTTTGCGTGGCCGAATCGGAGCGGCTGGAAGTGCCGGAAGTGATCACCGCCGATTTCGTGTACTACCGCCTGCGCAAGCCCGACTACACGGACGCCGACGTGGAGGCGATCCGGGGGCGCGCCCACGAGCTAGTGGCCACGGGCCGCGATCTCTACCTGATGTTCAAGCACGAGGAAACGCCCGAAGGGGCGCTGAACGCCGAGAAAGTGCTGGCCGATCCGGCCGCGTGATCACTGATCCTGCGGGCGCCGGGGGCGCGGAGCGAGCGCCTGCTTCATCAGGTCGTCAAATTCGGCGCGGGTCATCTTCAGCTTCTCGGGATGCGCGTCGATCCATTTGCCCAGGGCCGCGAACTTCTGAGGGGTCCAGCCGCCCTCGAATTCGGCGCCGTTTTTGCCCTCGCGATTGAGCTCGAAATTGAAGGCGTCCTGGAGGTTGGTGAACTCGGCCTTGCCGATGGCCTGCGCGGCCAGCACGGCGGGAATGAAGATCACGCCGTCGTGCTTGGCCAGAACCAGGTCGCCCGGCAGCACCACCGCCCGGCCGATGCGCACGGGGACGTTGATGCCGGTGAGCTGCATCTGCGCCCATGCCGACGGATCGTAGCCCCGGTAGAATCCATTGAGATTCGCGATCTCGCGATTCTCCTCCGCATCGCGGATGCCGGCATCGAAGACGAACCCGGAATGGGTGTGGGCCGCGATTCCGCTGCCCAGGTTCGACCCGATGATGGTGCCTTCGACGATTTTTCCGTAGCCATCCACCACCATCGTGTCGCCCATCTGAAGCTCGTTGATGACCCAGCTATTGGTGCCGCTGACACGGCCCTCCTTCTTGCCTTCGGCGGCCACCGCGGCGGCCATGTCGGGCCGTCGCGGCATGAATTGCGCGGTGAGCGCGCGGCCGGCGAACGGTTTCTCGATGTGGAGCGCCTGCCAGCCGGCCTCGAACTGATTGGTGTATCCCTGGCTGCGCAGATAGTCCCACACGTCTTCGATCGAGACGTCGAGCGCGCGTGTCAACAGGCCGTCGGGCACTTTCGGGCGGCCGTCGGGGAAGCGCTCGCCCTTCCAGTCGGCGGTGTAGAAGAGGATCTGTTCCCGGGTCTGCCGGATCTGGGCAGAAGCGGCGCGGGGTCCGGCCACCGCGAAGGCGGCGAAAAGGATCAGAAGCGTCCTGGTCATGGCTTCTCCTTCTCAATAGTCATAACACGCAAGCCCGCCCGCGTTACAGTGAGGGTAGGAGGGGCGTTATGTACGGATGGAAGGCCCTCTTGGTTTTTGGTCTCGCGGCTTGTGCCTGCCTGGCCCAATCGCGCGAGCCGGACGATTCCTGGCTGATGAAAAACTACCGGTTCGCGGGAGTTCCGGCGCCCGGCGAGATTCCACAGGTGAGCCCCACGGTTGCGCAACTCGAGGAGATCCAGAATACCGTGCTGAGCATCCTGCGCAAGGCTGATTTCGCCGGCGATTTCGAGGCGGCGTTGGCGGCCGCGGCTCAGGCCACGGCCAATGCGCAATTGATGGGCGCCGTGACCGGGCAGTTGAAACCGCCACAGCCGCCGGCCCCCGGGCCGCGCGATCAAAACCCGCCAGGTCCGGCGAAGTACCTGATCGCGCTTCGGGACCGGAGCATCGAAGCGGCATCGGCGGTGTGGATGGACCGGCTCATGCTGCACTACCTCACGCCCGGAGGTGCGCACGTTCAGGTGCGGCTCGACCAGGTGGACTGGCAACGCTCCGCCGAGCTGAGCCGGCGAAGCGACTCGTGCCGGACTGTAAACTGGTTTTCATGCACCCCATGTGGGGCTCGGCACATCTGCATCACGAGGTGACGCTGTGACGTTTCAACGAACGGCTTCCCATTGCGCCCTGATCACCGTTTTGCTGGCCTCCGGTTTGCGCGCGGCGGGCCCGCTGGTGGTCTTGATCGGAGCTCCGGGCTCCGGAAGAGCGACACAGGCGGAGATACTCAGGAAAGAACGGGGGATGGCGATCATCTCGGTGGACGACCTGATCGCGCGCAACCAGCAGATGTTCGAGCGCTTCAAGCGGCCCGAAATCCAGGGAGTCGATCCGCACCTGGATCCCGCGCTGAACCCGCTTGTAGAAG
The DNA here is from genome assembly GCA_035578025.1 of Verrucomicrobiia bacterium. GTDB lineage: Bacteria > Acidobacteriota > Terriglobia > Bryobacterales > Bryobacteraceae > Solibacter. Next base: position 3,232 of record DATJYJ010000497.1, on the reverse strand, counting down.
AGGCGCTCAAATCGGCGGACCTGACCCATGGTGTGGTCCTGTACCGGTATCCCGCCGCCAAGATTCAGGGCGATTTTCTCCTCAGCCTGCGCGAAAAACTGGGGTTGCCGAAGGCCCTGGTGATTCACCTGCGCGTGCCGGATGACGTGGCTCGCAAACGGCTGGAGGGGGAGCACGTGCCCGCCGCCGACATCGAACAGCAGTTGAAGGACTATCACCGCGAGGTCGATTTTGTCCGCGTCTACTTTCCGGAAGCCGACATTCATGATGTGGACGGCAATCAGACCCGGGAAAAGGTAGCCAAAGCAATCAGCAAGCTGCTGGGGAAGCAATAGCCGATAGCTGACGGCTGATCGCTGTCAGCTAATAGCTCTCAGCCGATAGCTGATAGCTTATTTGCATGCGCTGGACCCGAGTGTTTATCCCTACTTTGCGCGAAAGCCCCGCCGACGCCGAGACCGCCGCACAGAAGCTTCTGGTGCGCGCCGGATACGCGCGCGGCATCTCGACCGGTGTTTACGGCTGGCTGCCGCTGGGGCAGCGCGCGCTCGAAAGAATTCGAGGCGTGGCTCGGGAGGAACTCAAAGCGCTCGGCGGCCAGCAGATCGATTTGCCGGAAGCCGCGGCCGCGGCGATCGCCCAGGGCGAGCTGCGCAGTCCGAAACAGCTTCCCCAAATCTGGTACCGCTTCGAAGCCGCGCCGCTGCGCGCGCGCCAGTTCCTGGGCATGGAGATCTTCAGTTTCGGCGCGGATCGCGCGGCGCTGGACGCGGCGCTCCGCCGCATTCTCGATCGCTGCGGCGTCCCGTTTCGCGAAGCCGGCGACGCGCTCGTCGCGCTCCACGATACCGGCGTCGAAACCGCCGTCGTCTGCGCAGGCTGCGGCTACACGGCGACTCCGCGCACGGCGGTGAGCGTACCCTCGACGGCGCCCGCCGATCCCGAAGGCGATCTGTCTCCCGAAGAGTTTCCCACGCCAGGACAGAAGACCATCGCCGCCATTGCGAACTTCACCGGCCTGCCGGAAAGCATGCAGATGAAGAGCCTGGTGCTGGTGGCCGGCGGAAAGCCGGTCCTGGCGATGCTTCGCGGCGATCACCAGCTCTGCGAGGCCAAATTTCCGGCTCGGCCGGCGCAGCCCGAAGAGATCCTCAAGTGGTTCGGCGCGCAGGCGGGCTCTTTGGGCCCGGTCGGCGTGAAAAACATGCCGATCCTGGCCGACCACGCGCTGGCCGGCCGCCGCAACATGATCTGCGGCGCCAATCGCGACGACTATCACCTGCGTCACGTCACCCCGGGCGAGGATTTCGAGGCCGAGTTCCGCGACCTCCGCCAGGTTTCGGCCGGCGAGGCCTGTATGCGCTGCGGCGCACCGCTCGAATTCCGTCCTGCCATCGAGGTCGCCCGCACCGGCGAGGGCGTCCACCGTCTCTCCATCGAGCGCATCCTCACCACCGCCATCGAGCTGGGCAACGACAAGGACGGCATGATCCTGCCCGCCGCCATCGCGCCCTTCGATGTCGTGATCACCGCCGCCATCGTCTCCGATGGCGCGGAACAGATCTACCGCGCCTGCCTGGAGGCCGGCCTCGACGCCCTCTACGACGACCGCGACGAGCGCCCTGGAGTGAAGTTCAAAGACGCCGACCTGATCGGCCTGCCCATCCGCATCAATGCCGGCAAGAAACTCGCCGAGGGCCTGGTCGAGATGGTGGATCGGAAGACCAAACAGGTCACCGACATCCCCGCCTCCGAGGTCCCGGCCCGCGTGCGCGCGGCACTATACTGATCGTGTGAAACGCATTCTTTTGCCCTGGTTGCTCCTGGCGTGTGCGCTTCCCGCCGCCGACAACGGCTGGTTCAACGTGCTCGACTACGGCGCGATGCGCGACGCCTCTGGGCCCTCCACGGCGGCTTTCAACTCCGCCATCCAGGCCGCAGCCAAGGTCGGTGGCGGCACTGTCTTCGTCCCAGCGGGGCAGTACACGTCGGGCGCTATCGTGCTCGCCAGCAACATCACGTTCTTCATCGACGCCGGCGCCAACATCCGCTTTCTTCCGGACCGCAGCCTGTACCCCATGGCCGCCAGCCGCTTCGAGGGCACCGAGACCCGCGCGCCCGCGGCCATGATCGGCGGCCACAACCTGGAGAACGTCGCCATCACGGGCCGCGGCACGCTGACCGCCGACAACGCGGAATGGCGCAAGCTGGCGGGTTCGGACCCATCCTGGCGCGCGGCGTGGGTGAACCTGCTCGGCCTGATCGAAAAGAAGCAGCCCGTCCCCGACGATCTCCGCCGCTCCGCCGAAATGAGCCTGCGCACCGATTTCATCCGTACGGTGGAAAGCAAAAACGTGCTGATCGAAGGCATCCACATCAAGGGCTCACCGATGTGGGTGCTGCATCCGCTCTACTGCGAGAACGTGGTCATCCGCAACGTCGTGATCGAGACCTTCCCCGGCGCCAACACCGACGGCATCGACGTGGATAGCTGCCGCCACGTGCGCATCTCCGATTCGTATTTCGATACGGGCGACGACGCCATTTGCCTCAAGTCCGGCAAGGATGTCGATGGGCGCCGCGTCAACCGCCCTACTGAAGATGTGGCGATCACCAACTGCACGGTTCACCGCGGACACGGCGCGGTGGTTCTCGGCAGCGAAAACTCGGGCAACATCCGCAACGTGGTGGCGAGCAACATCGTGGCGCAGGGCACGGACCGCGGCATCCGCATCAAGAGCGGCCGCGCGCGCGGCGGGATCATCGAGAACATCCGCTTCGACAACTGGGTGATCGAGGACACGCCTTACCCGGCCATCGAAGTCACCAATTACTACACGCGCGTTCCCGACGAGCCCGTCTCCGAGCGCACCCCGATCTTCCGCAACATCGCCATCAGCCACGTGACGGTCAACCGCTGCCGGACCGCGGTCAGCATCGAGGGCCTGCCCGAGATGCCGGTCGAAGGCCTGCGGCTGACCGACGTCATTGCCAGCGCCAAAGAAGGGCTGCGCGCCTTCAACACCAAGGGCCTGGAGCTGCACGATGTCCGCGTCAACGCCGAGACCGGAATCCCGTTCCTGATCCGCGACTCGGTGAATCTCGATCTCGATGGCGTTCAGGCGCCCGTCGTCCGCCTGGATCGGGTCAAGGCAGTGACCGTCCGCAATGCCGGCGCGGATGTTGTGCTCTCGCTCGCCCCCGGCCTGAAGCGGGAAATCACCGCGCCCGC
>DATJYJ010000496.1:0-21920 GCA_035578025.1 Verrucomicrobiia bacterium | reverse complement strand
AGGGCTTTGCTAGAATGATCCCAGCTTGGCACGCGCCTGGGAGCGGCCAACGGGTGGGGAATGGGTGCACCGGGCAGGTTAGTTCGCTTCGGGACTTTCGAGGTGGATCTCGATGCGGCCGAATTGCGCAAGCACGGCTTGAAGGTCCGTCTCCCGGAGCAGGCGTTTCTGGTGTTGAGCACGCTTCTGGAGCAGCCGGGCGCAATCGTGAAGCGCAGCGACTTGCGAGCCCGCCTCTGGCCCGGCCGCACCCACATGGATTTCGAGCACGGGCTGAACAAGGCCGTCAACCGGCTGCGCCAGGCGCTCGGAGACTCTGCCTCGAATCCGCGCTTTGTGGCCACGGTGGCACGGCGAGGCTACCGGTTCCTCGCGCCGGTAGGGGCCATTGCCACCCCGTCCCCTGCGGCCGCCGTTACGCGCATCCATCTGGCGGTCCTTCCATTTGCCAACGTCAGCGCGGACCCCGAACAGGAGTTCTTCAGCGACGGGCTCACCGAAGAAATGATCGCCGAGCTCGGGCGGCTGAGCCCCGGCCGCCTCGGAATCATCGCGCGTACCTCCGCCATGCACTACAAGCGCAGCGGCAAGCGCATCGACGAGATCGGGCGCGAGCTGAACGTGGAGTACATCCTGGAAGGCAGCGTCAGAAGGCTGGAAAATCGCGCCCGCATCACCGTTCAACTCGTGCAGGTGGCCGACCAAGCGCATCTGTGGTCTCGCGTTTACGACCAGGAGGTGGGCGATATGTTTCAAGTGCAGCGCGACGTGGCCCGCAGCGTGGCCGATGCGCTGGCCTGCGAATTGCTCCCCGAGGCGCGGACGCCCGCCGCCGTCCCGGCGCAGGCGTACGAGGCCTACCTTCAGGGCCGGTTCTTCTGGAACAAAGGCAATAGCGAGGATGCCTGGAGGGCCATCGAGTGCTATCGCCAGGCTCTGGAATATGACCCGGGCTACGCCATGGCTTATTCGGGCATGGCCGATTGTTACGGACGGCTGGTGTGGTTCTGCTCCGCGACTCCGCTGGATGCCGGAGCCAAGGCCAAGGCCGCCGCCGAGCAGGCGCTCAAGCTCGACTCGCGGTTGGCGGAGGCCCACGCTTCCATGGCCCTGGTGCGCTTCTGGTACGACTGGAACTGGGACGAGGCCGAACGCGAGTTCCTCCACGCCACCCGCCTGCGTCCCAACTATGCCGACGCGCACAACTGGTATGCGGCTTACCTCAATGTGATGGGCCGGTTCGGAGAGGCGGCGGCGGAACAGAAAATCGCGGAGGAACTCGACCCCCAGTCCCTCACCATCGCCATGAACGCCGCCGACCCGTACTACTTCGGGCGCAGTTACGAGCAGGCGATCGAGATCTTCCAGGGCGTTCTGAGCCGCGAGCCTCGCTTCTTTCCGGCGCACTACAATCTGGGCCGGGCGTACATCCAGATGGGCCGCTATGACGATGCGGCCGAGGCGTTCCGAGTTGCCGCGCGGCTTTCCGGAAACCGCCAGGCGGCTCACGTGCTGGCGTACGCACTGGGACGTGCCGGCAGGACTTCGGAAGCCCGCGCAATTCTGGACGAAATGACGGCGCTGGCGACAACCCGGTATGTTCCTGCGCCGCAACTGGCCTTAATCCATCTGGGAATGAACGAACCGGAGCGCGCGGCCGATCTTCTGGAAAGCGGGCTCGCCGAGAAGTCCTACTGGATGGTCTATCTCAGAGCCGACCCGATTTTCGACGGCATCCGCTCCCATCCGCGCGTTGCGCGCATTCTGTCGTCGATGAAGTTGCCTGTTCACGCTGCGGCCGGCCGGAGACCCTAGGTGCGTTTATACATTTCCAGGGACTCCCGCAACCTTTCTCGATTACGGGAGTCTAAGCGGATCAGCCGAGGCTTCCGGATGGGAGACGGCGCCATAGTATCATTGACCTCATGTCGGGCTTCATGGGGCAGGCTTCCAGCCTGCCCTGTGCGTTAGAGAGGAGAATTTGACGATCAGGCGGTTTCTCACAGCATTTCTGCTTTTCCACGCCGCGGTGGAGGCACAATCCAGCGGCGGCGCCATCACCGGTGTCGTCACCGACGCCGCCTGGCAGCCGATCGCCAAGGCCACCGTCCAGCTTACGGAGGCGGAGACCGGCCGGCGCCGCAGCATCCTCACCGACTCGCAGGGCGGCTTCACCATTTCCAACCTGCCCCCTGGCGCCTATCGCATCGAGGCCGAGCGCGAAGGTTACCGCCAACAGGTGCAGCAGCTCACCCTGCAACTCAACCAGGAACTGCAGATCGAGATTCCCCTGGTCGCCGGCCAGCGCACCGAGACTGTGGAGGTGACCGCCGTGGCCGGCCTGCTGCGCACGGAGACTGCCGCGCTCGGAGGCGTCATCGACAACCGCCAGATAACGGGCCTTCCGCTGGATGGCCGGGACTTTTTCGAATTGAGTCTCCTGCTGCCCGGCGTGGCGCCGGCGGCTCCCGGGTCGGCAGGGTCCGCCCGCGGCGATTTCGCCATCAATATCAACGGCGCCCGCGAAGACTCCAACAACTTCGTCCTGGATGGCGTATTCAACGGCGATCCGAAGCTGAACGGCATCGGCGTCACGCCGCCGGTGGACGCGGTGCGTGAATTCGAAGTGGCCACCAGCACTTATGACGCGACGTACGGACGCAATGCCGGCGGGCAGGTGAACGTCGTGCTGAAAGGCGGCGCGAACCAGGTCCACGGCACCGCCTACGAGTTTCTGCGCAACGACGTCACCGATGCCCGCAACTTCTTCGCCGCGCCTTCCGAACCCAGCCCGCAATATCAGCGCAACCAGTTTGGCGGGTCCGCCGGCGGCCCGCTGGTGCGCAATCGCACGTTCTTCTTTGGCGATTACGAGGGCCGCCGTGTCCGTGAAGGCATCACCCAGGTCACCAACGTTCCGACCGCTCTCGAGCGGGCCGGCAATTTTTCGCAGAGCAGTCTCTACGCGATCGATCCCTTCGCACAGCAGCCGTTCCCGGGGAACGTAATTCCCCAGAACCGGCTCGACCCCATCGGGCTCAAGATCGCCGCTCTCTACCCGCTGCCGAATCGCGGAGTGCCCGGACAGAACTTCGTGTCCTCGCCCGTCGAGCGCGATCGCGACGATCACTTCGATCTGCGCCTCGATCACAGCCTCGGCGCGAAAGACCAGTTGAGCGGCCGCTACAGCTTTGGCGACCGCACTCTGTACGAGCCTTTCTCCACGTCCTCCCTGGTGGCTGTTCCGGGCTACGGCAACAACGTTCCGCGGCGCGCCCAGAATGCGGTCGCGAGCGACACCCATACGTTCACTCCGAATCTGCTGAACGAGGTCCGCGCCGGCTTCAACCGGATTTCCGCCGGCGTCTTCCAGCAGAACATGTCCAACAACCTCAACCAGCAGGTGGGACTTCCGACGGTTTCCTCCAATGCGCGCGACAACGGCCTCAGCCTGATTTCCGTCCTCGGCTACTCGCCGTTGGGCGATGAATCCAACAATCCGCAGCACAGCGCCACCAGCATCTATCAGGTCAGCGATGCCCTCACCTGGGCGCGCGGCAAGCACCTGGTGCGCGCCGGTGTCGATCTGCGCTGGCTCCAGCAGAATGCCTTCCGCGACGAGGAAGCGCGCGGCTTTCTGACCTTCCTCGGCGAAACCGGCAACGCGCTTGCGGAAATGCTGCTGGGTCTGCCTTCGCTCACCGGCGTCGCGAAGCTCGATAACGCCGAGCACCTGCGCAGCCACAGCGCCTATGGTTTCGTGCAGGACACCTGGCGCCTCCGCCCGGACCTCACCGTGATCGCCGGTCTGCGATACGAATACAATTCGCCGCCGGCCGACGCGTTTGACCGCGCCAGCCTGTACGATCCCGCCACGCAATCCCTGGTTCAAGTGGGCACCGGCAACATTCCCCGCGGCGGCAGCCTGCCGGACCGCAACAACTTCGCGCCCACCCTCGGACTGGCCTGGCGTCCCGGCCGCTCTGGCACCACGGTGCGCGCCGGCTACGGCCTCCACTACGATCAGTCGTCGCTGGCGCCGGGCGAAGGGCTATACTTCAGCCCGCCGTACTTCAATTTCAATCTGTACTTTCCCTTCGGCCAGATCCCGCTCGCCCTGTCCAATCCATTCCCGGCGAATTTCCCGATCCCCGTGCCGTCCTCCGCGCTCGCCATGCAGAAGAACCTGACGACGCCGTACATCCAGCAGTGGAACGTGAACGTCCAGCATGAGCTGGGCCGCGATCGCGTCGTCGAACTGGCCTACGTCGGGTCGAAAGGCACCAAGCTGCTCGGCGCCCGCGATCTCAATCAGCCCTTCCCCAGCGCGCAGCCCGTCAACCCGCGGCCGGTGCCCCAGTTCGCCGACATCGACATCCTGGAATCCCGCGCGGACTCGAATTACAACAGCCTTCAGGCCCGTTTCCAGCAGCGCTTCCAGCATGGGCTGACGGCCCTCGCTTCCTACACGTGGTCGAAGTCCATCGACGACGCATCCAGTTTCTTCAGCAGCTCGGGCGACGCCAACTTCCCGCAGAACAGCTACGATACCCGCGCCGAACGCGGCCTCTCCAATTTCGACCTGCGGCATCGTTTCTCGCTGAGCTACTCCTACGATCTGCCGTTCGGCAAGGGCGCGCTGCGCGGAGGATGGCAGACCTTCGGCATCTGGACCTTCCAGACCGGCCGTCCGTTCACCGTCGCCCTCGACCCCAACGTGGACAACAGCAACACCGGCCAATCCATCCTCGGCTTCGGCGCCAACGACCGTCCCAATCTATTGCGCCCCGCCGCGCTCTCCAACCCCACACCCGATCGATGGTTCGATGTTTCCGCGTTCGCTCTCCCGCCCTTCGGCAGCTTCGGCAACGCCGGCCGCAACATCCTCACCGGTCCCGGCTTTCAGAGCGTCAATGTCTCCCTCGTCAAGAACCTCCGCTTCGCCGAGCGCGCCAGCCTTCAGATCCGCGGCGAGGTATTCAATCTCTTCAACCACCCGAACTTCGATCTGCCCAACATCTTCTTCGGCACCCCCGCCTTTGGAGCGATACAATCGGCCGAAAGCCCGCGGCGCATCCAGTTCGGAGCCAAGATTCTGTTCTAGCTCTAGCGGGTTGCTGAGAAAGTTTAGCCACAGATGCACACGGATGCACACGGATCAAAACAAAATTCTTATCCGTGTTCATCTGTGTCCATCCGTGGCTGAAACAGCGTTTTCGACTTCCCGCCAGGCTAGACGTCGAGCCGCAACAGGCGCTGCGCGTTCTTCCAATAGATCCGGTCGCGCTCGGCAGCGCTAATATCGAGCCGGTCGAGCACATCGATGGTCTCGCGTATATACACTCCCGGCTGCGGCTCGAAGGGCGTGTCCGACGCAAACAATACCTGGTCCGCGCCGAAGAACGAGAGCCCGCAGCGGGTCGCCGCCGCGGCGCCGAAAACCGCGGTATCGGCATAGAACTTTTTGAAGTAATCCAGCGGCCGCATCTTCATCGACTGCCGCAGCGCGGCATAGTCGGTATCGCTGGTGCGCGTGCCCAACTGGTCCCATCCATGGCCGACACGGCCCTCGCAGTAAGGGATCATCGCGCCCATGTGGTGGGTGATGATCCTGATCCCGGGCCACCGGTCGAACACGCCGGCGAACACCAGGCGCGCCATGGCGACGCTGGTTTCGTACGGCCAGCCGAGCGTCCACCAGATTTCGTAGAGCGACCGGTCCTCGCTGAGGTAGTCCGGAAAATTGGCGCCGCGGGCCGGATGCAGCCAGATCGGGAGGTCGCGCGCGTTCATGACTTCGAACACGAAGCGGAACTCGTCGCGGTCGAGCGGCAGGCCATTCACGTTGGTGAAAATCTGGACTCCGCGGGCGCCCAGGTCGCGTAGCGCGCGATTCAATTCGCGTTCGGCTTCCGGCGGATTGTTCATGGGCAGGCAGGCGAGGAAGCCGGGAAACCGGTCCGGATAACGGACCACGAGCTCGGCCATCGCGTCGTTCGCCATCCGGGCCAACTCCGGCGTGACCTCGGGCCCGCCGAATGCTTCCACCGGCGGAGACGCCATCGAGATCACCTGCCGGTACTCTCCGAACCGCTCCATGACGCGAAACCGGAGGTCGAGATCGAAGAGCATGGGAACGTTTCTCACGCGCTTGCCCATGTCTTTGAGCCCGGGCGCGGCGTCGAAGAAGCGCCGCAGCACGTGCTCCGGAAAAACATGGCAGAAGATATCGATTTTCATCGGGACAAGTATAAGCCCGACGGGGTTCAGACTACCCCCTCGCCGACGATCTCCGCCAGGAACCAGGATCTTCGCTCGGTCTCATCGATCCAGGTTTCAATCAGGCTTGTGGTCGCCACATCGTTGTGTTTCGCGCAAACTTCATGCGCCGAGCGCAGCGCGGCGGCCAGCCGCACGTTATCGTCGTGCAGTTCCGCCAGCATGTCGTGCGGCGAAACGGTCTCGCGGTCGTTGTCCTTCAAATGCTGATACCGCGAGATGTCCCCGATGGATCGGAGCGTGGTCCCCCCGATCTTGCGCGCGCGCTCGGCGATCTCGTCCGTCATGGCAAAAATCTGGCTCGCGTGCTCGTCCAGCAGAAGATGGTAATCGCGGAAATGTCGGCCGGTCATGTGCCAGTGGAAATTCTTGCTCTTCACGTACAGGGTGAAGACATCGGCCAAAATCTCGCGTAACACCGCCGAGATTTCGCCCACCGCCTCCTGGCTGAAACCGGCTGCGCCCTTCGGTGCCGTTACTTGTGCACTGCGCGTCATGTTGACCTCCTATTTGCTGTCTGCAATCGAAACCACGACTTTGCCGCGATGCCGCGTCCGCACCCTGCCGGTGAAGGCTTCGGCCGCGCGGTCAAACGGTACGACCGTGTCCACCACACTCCGCAGCCGGCCGGATTCGAGCATGTCGGCGACGAGCGACAATTGCTTCTGGTTTGGTTCCACGATGAAGAAAGCTCCCTTTGTGCGCGTGTCGGCCCCGCTCTCCGCGCCCGACGCGATCGTGACCATTCGCCCGCCTGGTTTGAGAACACTCCAGGAGCGCTCGAGCACATCGCCCCCCACAGTGTCGAATACCACGTCCAGGTCGGCGGCGTGTTCTTCGAAACGGGTCTCGTGGTAATCGATGACCTGCTCGGCGCCCAGTTCTCTGAGGAACGCCTCGTTGGCTCGCGAGGCGGTTGCGATCACGCGCGCCCCCAGCCAGCGCGCAATTTGCACCGCGAAGCATCCGACTCCGCCCGCCCCGCCGTGCACCAGAACCCGCTCGCCAGGCTGGAGTTTCGCCCGGTCGATCAGCCCTTGCCACGCGGTCAGCGCGCTGATCGGCACCGAGGCAGCCTCCTCGTGAGTCAGCCTGGACGGCTTGGGCGCCACATCCGGGAAGGCCGCTACACAAAACTCCGCCAGGGCTCCGTCGCGGAACCAGTCGTTCATGCCGTAGACCTCGCGCCCGAGTTCCAGGCTGCCCACGTTCCGGCCGACCGCGGCTACCACGCCCGAGAATTCATGGCCGGGAACCGCGCCGCGGCGTGCGCCGCCGGTCCGCGTGTGAGAGGTCGGGTACCACTCGAGCTCGGCTGCTGTGACTCCGGCCGCGAAAACGCGGATCAGCAGCTCACCTTCTCCCGGCTGCGGCTGTGGGGCACTGGACTCGACCAACCCCGGTGCCCGGGCCGACGGCTCCAGACAAATCACTCTCATGACTCACCTCGGGCCTCCGGCGCGGCGGCGGCGTCCGCTCATCAGATAAATGTTGGCCCTGGGATCGAGCAGTGGATCGCCGGAAGGTTCAATGCCTTCGACTCGCGGGATCGGATCGAAAATGATGTGCCTCTGCGCGGCGTCGTTATCCGCCTGGACGCTGGTCAGTTCGATCGTGCCGAACGGAACCTCGCGCCGATCCTTAGGCCAGTGCACCGTCGAATCGTCGACGATGTCGCCGGCCGCCGCGATCTGGACGGCGATGCGCATCTTCGCCGGGGCCAGCGCGAGCCTTTCCCGGACGTCGTCGAAAAGGAAGTCCGGCGCCCGCTTCGCTGCTGTGGCGTCGTCCAGGTATTCGTTGGCGCCTTCCGGCCGGACACGGTAACGCCCATACTGACTCGCCCCGTCGGCGTTGATAAACCGGAGGGCATTCACCGAGTAGAACGATTCCTTGAAGAAACTGGCTGGAATCGGCTTGGGCGCCTGGACGAATTCCAGTGCCGCTGGATGCGCCGCCAGGAATCTCTCGATCGGCTTGGGAGTCGCCGCATCCGGTCCGCTGGCACGAACGGCGCGGAGAAGCTCTACGAATTCGTCCGCTGTCCGCACCGGAAACCCATCCACCGAATGGCCGATGATGTCGGTGTGAACGTGCTCCTCCAGGTGAAACCGTATCGCCATGCCGCGTGGGCTCGCGTTCGCGTCGTTATCGGGAATATTCGGCAACCCGGTGGCATCGGAGAATCGCACCGTCACCGGTGTGGAGATTCGCCGGATGTGGGGCGCGCGCGTCAACGACGACGCCTCGGGCGACGGAACAAACCTGCCCGCAAGAAGAATCCCCTTGGCGTGAGCCGGGCGGTACCCGGGCTGCGGTCCGTTGAGGTCGTCAAACGCGCTGAGTACGTCATCGACTATCGCGCTCATCTGATCGGTCTTGGCTGGTGTCATGCATTAAGTATGCGGTATTGGCTGGCGCCGGGTCATCACGCCATCGAGGATTCTTCGGCTACCGCGTTCGGGGTACCTGCGCGGGATGCTCGCGCCCGCAGCTACGCCTCCGCGGTGTCGAACACGCGCTTCTGCCCGATACCCAGTTTGCGCATCCTGTATTGCAGGGTCGTGCGCTTCATCCCGAGCCGCGCCGCGGCGCCGTTCTGCCCGCTGATCACGCCCCCGCGTGCCGGAGCACTTCCACGATATGATCGCGCTCGGCCTCCGCCAGCGTCCGGCCTTGCGCCGTACCCGATCTTATCCGATTGTTACATTCATATGAATCACCGCTGTGCGGTACGGGTTCCAATTTAATTCGGATTTTGGCGGTCGACGATCATCCCCTGTTCCGTAGCGGCATCGCCGCGCTTTTGGCCGCCCAGCCGGACATGAGCCTGGTTGCGGAGGCCGCCAATGGCCGGGAAGCGATTCAGCAGTTCCGGGCGCACCGCCCGGACGTCACTTTGATGGACTTGCAGATGCCGGAAATGAATGGCCTGGATGCGCTGATTGCCATTCGCGGCGAATTTCTCGAGGCCCGCGTCATTATGCTGACCACTTACAGCGGCGATGTCCAGGTCTTGCGCGCCATGAAAGTCGGGGCTCGCGCGGGTACCTGTTGAGGAGCATGCCCCCGAAACAAATACTGGAAACGATTCGACTCATCCACGACGGCAAGAAGTATGTGCCGCCACAGATTACTTCAGGCCTTGCGGAGCATCTCGCCGACGAGGCTCTCAGCGATCGTGAAGTGGAGGTCTTGCGCCACGCCGCCGCAGGCAGCCGCAATCGGGATATAGCCGAGAGGCTTTTCATCGCGGAGGAAACGGTCAAGGTTCACATCAAGCACATCATGAGCAAGCTCTGCGCCAATGATCGCACTCAGTCGGTGACCATAGCCGCCCGCCGCGGAATCATCCAACTGTAACTGCTTTTTCGGGTAGCGGCTGTTGCGCGTCCGCAGTCCCGCCATGCTCCGTTGAGACAGGCAGAGGACCGGCTTTCTTGCAGCTCGTCGCCTTTTTGACTATTTCATCGTCCGCGGGCCGATTGCCGGGCGGCTCCTCGCGCGCGCGGCTCTTCGGATCGTGGGAGATGAATTGGATGGCCTACAACTTTGCGCACGACGTGGCTCTGCCCGGTTCGAGCGGCAAACCGATCGGGTTCCTGATGTACCCACAGGCCGAAACGGCCGACGGCCGGCTCGACAGCCTCGACCCGGACAGCTTCCGTTACGAAATCACCGCCAAAGAAATTACGCCCGCGCGGGGCTGAGGCCGGCCGCTTCTCTCGCCATCACCGCCGTGGTGCTGGAACTGTTCCAGCTTCGGCAGGTCGCGCCCGGCGGCCATGCGGATCGCGAGCGCCCGGGGGGTGGCCGCGCACCATCGGACAATAAAAGTCCGGCTCGAGCAGCGCGCCCTGCAGGCGGCGCCGCGCCGCGCACCGCCGCATGGCTGGCGGAGTGGACGCGGACCACCGCTTCCCCGTTCATGGCGCCCCTGTCGAACCCCGCCCTGCGCCGGTGACCCAACCATAACCGGTGATCGCTTTCGAAGACGACGCTGCTAGCGGATCCAACCGCGCCGCATCGCCTTGCTCACCGCCTCGCTCCTCGAGTGAACGTGCAGGCGCTCGTAGATCCGCCGCACATGGAAACGGATCGTGTCGATGCTGACCGCCAACCGGTCGGCGCACGTCTTGTAGCTGTCGCCCTCGGCCAGCAGATTGAGCACTTCCAGTTCGCGCATGGAAAGCCCGCTCTCCCCGGCCTTTGGCGAGGCGAGCTTCTGAAACATCGCCAGGACTCTGCGCGCGATTTCGGGCGACATCGGCGCGCCGCCGCCATGCACCTCGCGGATCGCAGCCAGCAACCGCGCGGGCTCGACGTCCTTCAGCAGATAGCCGCAGGCGCCCGCGCACAGGGCATCGAAGATCGGCTGGTCCTCGCCGTGCACCGTCAACACCAGAATCGGCACTCCCGGCAGGAGTCCGCGCAGATGCCCCACGAGCTCCGTGCCCGACATTCCGGGAAGACCCAGATCCGTGAGGATAACGCCGGGCATCTTCTCCTCGATGTCGCTCAGCGCCTCCTCCCCCGATCGGTACTGTCCGGCCACCTCCAATCCGGCCGAACCGCCGATCAGTGCCGCGAGGCCTTCGCGCGTGCGCCGCTGGTCTTCGACAATCACGACTCGGATTGAGTCTGGCATGTGAAACAGCAGTCTACGTGATTCGCCGGCCACCGACAACTACATGCTCATGCGGCTGCAGGCCGAATCGCGCTGCCGATCCGCGGCGTCGACCAGCGGCAGGATCGCCTCGTTCCAACCCTCCGGCCCCGGCGCCCTGGTGACCCGGCAGCGCGGCTCCGCTACCTTCAACGCCACCGCGAAGCGCGATCGTATCACGATCGGCGCATTAACCGTTTTGAGGAACTTCGCGTCGTTGTGTCCGTCGCCGACCCCGATGGTATGCACGGTTCCGAACGCCCGGCGGTACATCTCGCGCACGTACTCCACCGCCACGCCCTTGTCGTTCGCGCCCGTGCAATGGTAAAAGCGGTTGCCGCGCGTCCAGCTCTTTCCCCGGCGCCCGATGGCAGACAGCAGTTTGCCGGTGCTCGAACCCTGAATCTCGAAGGGTTCGTCGTATTCGCGCCTCTTCGCCAGTTCCGCCTGGTCCTCCGGTAATGACGCGCGCCGGCTGATTTCAGCCACCGTCATATCGTGGAAACCAATCACGCTGCAGCGGCTCTCGGTTGCGGCCTCCCGCAAACAGTGGACCAGCTCCGCGTACGGTCTCCCGAACTCTACCACGTCGTAGCCGTCGCGCTTCACCGCCCGGTCCGGCGGAAACGTGAAGTAGCCGGCGGGGATGTAGATTGCCCCGCCGTTTTCGACGATGAACGGATGATGCACCTCCAGCCGTTCTCGCCACATCTCCACCTCGGCCCGGGTCTTGCTTGTGCACAGGATCAACGGCACGTTCTTCTCGCGCAGCGCGGCCAGCGCGGGCCGGGCCGCCTCGAAGGAATACGTCTGCATATCGAGCAGCGTGCCGTCCAGATCGGAGATCACAATATTCATGTCAGCCTCGGCCCCGCTTCTAGCTCGCCATCGCGAACCAGCTTCCATGGTCATCGCGCTCCCCCTCCTGGCCGTCCAGCTCGGCGCGTTCCTGGCACGCGACACAGTACGGGGTCCAGGGCACCGCCTCCAGCCGCTTGGTGGGAATCTCGTTGCCGCATCCCGTGCATGTCCCGAAGGTGTTTTCGCCGATTTCACGAAGCGCGCCCTCCACCAGGCGGAGCGTCGCCGACGTGCGGCCGGCGCTTTGAAACGCCAGGTCGCGCTCGGCGATTCCCCGCCCCTGGTCCATGGCGTCTCCCATCAGGTCGACGGACAGGCGTCCTCGTTGCGCTGCAATTTCCCTTCGCAGGTCTGTGCGCTTCGTTTCGAGCATTTTCTTGAATCGATTTTGTTGTGTGGCTGTCATAGTCGGTCCTCGTGCAACACCTCGATTCTAAGGAGGCGGGGGCCTCCGGCCCATCCCCTTAAGGCAGGAACAATGCGGCGATTTCGCGGTAGCCGTGTCTCCGTGGAGCGTTTTTTCACCGCGCGGCGCCGGTAACGGCATTTCCGCCTCGCACTCCTGCCTTTTCGGGATGGCCGAATTGGTCCCAACCGAAGACATTGGAAGGGACAGGAGATCTTTGATGGCTGACTTCTATCAAACCGGCTTGGTCACCACCCTCCACCGCCTGAACCCCGACGGTCTGGATCGTCTCGAAAGCGATCTGTATGGTTTCAAGACGGTCCTCCCGATCGGCCTGGTCCTGCCCGCGCTCTATTCCGAGTTCCAGACGCCGGCCATGCAAGGCATCGTCCGCGAGCTCTCCCGCGTCCGCTTCCTGCACAGGATCGTAGTCGCCCTGGGCCGCGCCAATCGCGCGCAATTCGAGCGCGCGCGGGATTTTTTCCACAGCGCGGGTGTGCCCGCCACGGTCATCTGGATGGATGGCGAGCCCATCCGCCAACTCCTGGGCCTGCTCGAAGAGAATGGCCTGCCGGCCGGAGAAGACGGGAAGGGCCGCTCCTGCTGGATGGCATCCGGGTATCTGCTCGCCCGCGGCGACTGCGAGGTCATCGCTCTCCACGATTGCGACATCCTCGATTACCATCGCGGGCTGCTCGCCCGCCTGTGCTACCCGGTGGCCAATCCGAATCTCGGCTTCGAGTTCTGCAAAGGCTACTACGCGCGCTTCACCAAGACCATGCACGGCCGCGTCACCCGGCTTTTCGTCACGCCCCTGATCCGCGCCATGGACAGCTTCTGCCCCGGAGTGCCCTTCCTGCGGTTCCTCGACAGCTTCCGCTATGCGCTGGCCGGAGAGTTTGCCATGCGAACCAGCCTGGCGCGGGTCAATCGCATCCCCGCGGACTGGGGACTCGAGATGGGCGTGCTCGCCGAGGTCTACCGCAACACCGCCATGTCGCGCATCTGCCAGGTGGACCTGGCGGAGAATTACCAGCACAAGCACCAGGACCTCTCGCCGGGCGATCCCGCCAAAGGACTGCGCCGGATGTCGCGCGAAATCGCCAAGTCGCTGTTCCGCACCGTCGCCGCCGAGGGCGTCACCCTCAAGCAGGATGACCTGCGCTCTCTGCGCGTCCGCTACGTGCGGATAGCCGAGGACACCATGCACCGGTACTACGCCGACGCCATGCTGAACGGCTTGACGTTCGACCGCCATTCCGAGGAGCTCGCCGTGGCCACCTTCGCCACCAGCCTGGGCGAGGCCGCTCGCGAATTCCTCGAAGATCCGCTCGGGCTGCCCCTCATTCCGAACTGGAACCGCGTGATCGCCGCGATCCCCGACTTCTTCGATCGCCTGATCCAGGCCGTGGACCCGCAGTCGGAGAATTGCGCCGAGGCCGTTTGTGCCGCCTGACTCCGTCATGCCGGACGAAGCCCGGCGTGCCGTGGACGCCATCCGCGAAACCGACATCGTGGTTGGCGTCCCCAGCTACAACAATGCCCGCAGCATCGCGCACGTCGTCCGCGCCATCCAGGGCGGCCTCGCCCGGTACTTCCCGAAGTTCAGCGCCGTGGTGGTCAACTCCGATGGCGGATCTTCGGATGGAACCCCGGATGTCGCGCTCTCGGCCAGTTTCGACCTTTCGCGCCTGCTCGCCGTCTCCACCCCGCTGACCGGCATCCACCGCCTCTCGTTTCCCTATCACGGCATTCCGGGCAAGGGCAGCGCCTTCCGCCTGGTCTTTCAAATGGCGCAAGCGCTGGACGCCAAAGCCTGTGCGGTCGTCGACGCCGACCTGCGCTCCATTACGCCCGAATGGATCGACCTGCTGGTCCGCCCGGTCCTGCATGCCCGCTACGATCTCGTCGCCCCCTATTACCACCGCCATAAGTACGATGGCACCATCACCAACAACATCGTCTATCCGCTGACGCGGTCGCTCTACGGCCGCCGCATCCGACAGCCCATCGGAGGTGACTTCGGCCTGTCGCCGCGGCTGATCGAGCGCTACCTCTCCAGGCACGATTGGGAGAGCGATGTCGCCCGCTACGGCGTCGATATCTGGATGACCACCATCGCCGTCGCGGAGAATTTCCGAACCTGCCAGAGCTTCCTCGGCGCAAAACTCCACGACGCCAAGGATCCCGCGGCCGATCTCAGCGGCATGCTCCACCAGGTGGTCGGCAGCGTCTTCGCTCTCATGAACGAGTACGAAACCGCCTGGATCCCGGTTCACGGCAGCGCTCCCGTGGATCTGTACGGATTCCCTCACGACGTGGGGCTCGATCCCGTCGAAGCCAACGTGGGGCGCATGATCGGCATCTTTCGCGCAGCCTGTTCCGATCTCCGCGAGATCTGGTCTCTGGCGCTGGAACCGGACGCCCTCAAAGCCGTACAGAGCCTCCACGGCTCCGCCTTGGCCGGCGAAAAACCCTTTCATCTCGACGACGAGCTGTGGATGAGGATCATCTTCGATTTCGCGTGCGCCTACCGCCGCCGCAGGCTCGACCGCGGCCACCTCTTGCGCTCGCTCACGCCGCTTTATCTGGCCAGAGTGGCGTCCTTCGTGATCGAGACCAGGGAGATGTTCGCGCCTGAAGCCGAGGAGCGCATCGAAGCGCTCTGCATGACGGCGGAGCAGATCAAGCCTTACCTCGAAGCCCGCTGGCGCGGCCGCGCGTTCGAGCCTGCCCGCGCCGGGCCGGACGCGCCCGGCAAGCAAACATCGGAGAACCTGGAGGTCCTGCCATGATTCATGTCTTGCAGCAAATCCTTGAGAAGGCCCTGGCTCGGCTTTCTCAAAATCTGGTCGCCTGTCTGCCGCCCCTCATCGTGGCGGCGGTGATCCTCTCGGTCGCCTTCCTGTTGGCCACCATTCTGCGCTGGCTCATCCTGAAAGCCGTGAAAGCCGTGGCCCTCGACCGCTTTCTCCGGGACAGCGGCCTGGGCTCGTTCCTCGATCGTTCCGGCCGGCTCCGCGCGGCTTCTCTCGTCGCGGGCGTCGCGTATTGGGCGATTCTCGGCACTGCGTTGCTGATGTCCATCGACGTATTCGACACAACGCTGACGTCACGGATCGTGCAGGCCACTGTTTTCGCCGTCCCCAAGCTGCTCGCTGCCGGTGCAATTCTACTGGCCGGCTTCTGGCTCGCGCAATATCTCGGGCGGAGCACTCTCGTCTGGGCGGTGAACGAGGGGATGCCCTTCGCCCGCCGGCTGGCGATCGGTGTCAAGGTGGCGATCGCCTTCGTCGCGGTGGTGGTGGCGGCCGATACGCTCGGCTTCGCCGGCCGCGTGTTCTTCGCTGCCTTCGTGATCGTCACCGGCGCGGCGGCCCTCGCCGGCGGCATCGCGGCCGGGCTCGCCTTGCGCTCCGCCCTCGATCGTTCCCTCCATCAGCCGGGAACCAGATCCGGCGAGCGGGAAGAACACTCGTTGTGGAATCATCTGTGAGCTGCCGCATCCCTTGCCAACTGTTCTGCTGCTAGAATGCCTGCCGTATGAGAGTCCGAACGTGGCCCCTGCTCTCGCTGGGCTTCGGAGCGCTGCTCCTGTTGATCGGCGTGTCCGCGGTGGCTCTGCATGACCGCATGACCGAAGTATTTGCCGGCGTCGAGGCCATTCAGAAGGCCGAACGAGCCAGCCGCCAGCCCCTCGAGGGCCTGCGCTCCGAGATCTACCTGACCTCGATCCTGGTTCGCGACTACCTGCTCGACCCTTCGCCCGAGGCGGCCGCCGAAGAACGGCAGAGACTCCAGGCGTTGAGGGCCGAGATGGAGAAAGACCTGGCGGCCCTGGAACAGGCGCTGCCCAGCGAAAGCTTGAAGGAAAGGGCCGGCCTTCGTTCGGCGGTCCTGAACTATCTGGACTCGATCGAGCCCGTGTTCGATTGGACCCCGGAAGAACGCGCCCTCCACGGCCCCTCGTTCCGCAGGCGTTCGGTTGTTCCCTACCGCGACGTGGCTCTGGCCGCGGCTCAGCGCGTGGGCGACGTCAGCGACCGCGAGACCCTCGAGCGGCAGCAGCAGGTCCTGACCACCAACGAAGCGCTGGTCGCCAGCCTGAAGCGGAACGCCGCCATCGCGCTGCTCCTGGGCGCCGCGGTGGCGCTCGCCAGCATCCTGCGCACCCGCTTCCTGGAGGCTGCGGCCGCCAGCCACCTCGCGCAGATCGAGCAGCACGCCGCCGAATTGCGCACACTCTCCCAGAAGCTTTCCAAGGCCCAGGAGGAGGAGCGCCGCAGGCTTTCTCGCGAGCTCCACGATCAGGTCGGCCAGATGCTCACGGCGTTGAGCATGGAGCTCGGGAACCTGGAAGAACAGCCGCAGCCGCCGGGGAGCGAATTCGCGCGCCATCTGAACGACGCCAAAAAACTCAATCAGGAAACTCTGCGCGCCGTTCGCCACATTTCATCGGGACTTCGTCCATCGGTCCTGGACGAGCTTGGCCTGGCGCCGGCGCTCCAGTGGCAGGCGCGCGAGTTCACCAGGCGCAGCGGCGTCCCCGTTGACCTCCAGTTGGACGGCGAGCTCGCTGGCCTGCCGGACGACTATCGCACCTGCATTTACCGCGTGGTCCAGGAGGCATTGACGAATTCCGCCCGGCATGCCGGCGCCGGATCGATCCGCGTCACCGTTCACGGCGGAGCGGACCGGCTCACCGTGACCGTCGAAGACGACGGCCGGGGCTTTGACGTCGATGAAGCCCGCGGCCGCGGGCTCGGGCTGCTTAATATGGAAGAGAGAGTCCAGGAGTTGGGAGGCCGCGTGCAGTTCCTGTCGGGACGGTCGCGAGGCACCCTGGTACGCTGCGAAATCCCCCTCGCCAAGGAGGCAACACCTTGAACATCAGGGTTCTCATCGCCGATGATCACGATATCGTCAGAGCCGGCCTCAAAGCTCTCCTCGCACGCCAGGAGGATATCGACATCGTCGGCGAAGCCGCCGACGGGCGGCAGGCCGTCCGTCTGGCGGAAGAGCTCAATCCCTCGCTGATCGTCATGGATATCGCCATGCCCCAGTTGAACGGCATCGACGCCGCCGCCCAGATCCTACGCCGCGATCCCGATGTCCGCATCATCATCCTCAGCATGTACGCGGACGAAGAATTTCTGGTGCGCGCATTGGCTGCCGGCGTGAAAGGCTACCTCCTGAAAGACGACGTGCAGGCGGACTTGCTTCGTGCGGTCCGGGCGGTCGCCACCGGCCGATCGTTTTTCAGCCCCGCCATCGCCCAAGCCCTCGCCGAGGACTACGTTCGCCAGCTTCAAAACAAAGGCCTGCAGGATTCCTACGAGCTCCTCAGCGAACGAGAGCGCGAGATCCTTCAACTTTTGGCCGAAGGCAAATCCAATAAGGAGGCTGCCGCCGTTCTCGACGTCAGTCCGTACACAGTTGAGACCCACCGCACCCACCTCATGCAGAAGCTGAATCTGCACAACACGGCCGAGATCGTGCTCTACGCGGTCCGCAAGAAGATCGTCGCCTGAGCTCCGCACCAGGGCGGTGGCTTTTCGGGAATTCCAGGCATGATACTCTGATAAGCGCTCGGGAGAGCGCCGCCTCCCCGGCACCTCTCCCCGTCGCGGGAGCCGGACGGGAGTTGCTCATGCCGCTTTTTCTTGATCACAACCAATACTACCGGCTTCCATGGAACCTGCCTGACAATGCCATCTCCTGGCTCGAAGTCACCAAGGCGTGCAATCTGTACTGTGAGGGCTGCTACCGCGAAAACAGCCCCAAGGGACACAAGCCCCTCGACGAGATCAGGAGCGACCTCGCCACGTTCAGGAAATACCGGAAGACGGACGGCGTCTCTCTGGCTGGAGGAGATCCTCTCGTCCATCCCGACATCCTGGAGATCGTCCGCCTGGTCGCGCAGGACGGGCTGAAGCCTATCATCAACACCAACGGCATGGCCCTCACCCGGGAATTCGTGCGGGAATTGAAGAAAGCCGGCGCAGCGGGCTTCACCCTCCATGTCGACAGCAAGCAGCACCGCCCCCACTGGCGCGGCAAGTCCGAGATCGAGCTGAACGAGCTCCGCCTCACCCTCGCCGAGATGCTCGCCGAAGTCGGCGGGCTCTCCTGCGCCTTCAATGCCACCGTGTATGGCGACACCCTGCAGTACGTGCCGGACATCCTGGCTTGGGGCCAGGAACACATCGACATCGTTCACGTCATCGTGTTCATCGCCATCAGGGCAGCCGTCCTCGATTCGAAGTTCGACTACTACGCGCGCGGCGAGAAGGTGGACATGAGCCCGATCGTCTACTCGACCCTGGACGAGAACCAGCGCCTGGACATCCTCTCCAACGACATAGTCGAAGTGATTCGCACACGATATCCGGACTTCGAGCCCAGCGCCTACCTGAACGGCACCGAAAAGCCCGACTCCTTCAAGTGGCTGCTCAGCGGCCGCATCGGCACCAGGAAGAGCATTCTCGGGTATGTGGGCCCGAAGTTCATGGAGCTGGCGCAGGTGCTCAACCACCTCCGGCACGGCACCTACCTGGCCTACACCAAGCCCGGCGTGCAGCGGAATGCCAAAGCCATGCTCCTGCTCGCGCCCCTCGATCGCGGTTTAAAAGGCGTGGCCAAAAACTTTCTGTGGTCCCTCTGGAAGAACCCGCTCAACCTCTTCCGGCCGCTCCATCTTCAATCGGTGACCATCATCCAGCCCGCGGACATCCTCTGCAACGGCGCCATGAACATGTGCGATAGCTGCCCCGATATCACGGTCTGGAACGGCGAGCTGGTCTGGTCGTGCCGCCTCGAAGAGCAGATGAAGTTCGGCTGTTTCGTCGGCGCGGTGCCGAAAGGCGAGCCGTGTGTATCCGCCCCGCCGCGCTAAGCCGCTGCGCGGATGGGCAATGCTAAAATCTGGACTGTGGCTGAGACCGCCATGTTCTCGATGCAGCCGATCGGTCACATAAGAAGCCCTTTCCGGGAAACGCGGGAGATTCCGAAGGGATTGGGAGCGAAGCACGTGGCGGAAGGGACTCTCGAGATCCGAGCGGAGTTTGAGCCTGGCCTCCAGGATATTGAAGGCTTTTCTCACCTGTTCGTGATCTGGGCGTTCGATCGATCGGAAGGATTCAGCCTGGTGGCAACGCCTCCCATCGATGAGGAGCGGCCTCACGGTGTCTTCGCCACCCGCTCGCCCCGGCGTCCCAATCCGATCGGGCTCACCGTGGTCGAGTTGCTGCGCCGGGAAGGCCCGGTCCTTCACGTCCGGGGTGTCGACATGCTCGATGGAACCCCGATTCTCGACATCAAGCCCTATCTCTCGAGTGTTCCGCAGGAACGGTTGCGGCGCGGGTGGCTCGCGGAATCCGAGGCTCGCCGCGAGATGAAACCGTAGCGCGTCAAGTTACTGAATAGTTACTTCACTCTGCGCCGTTGAATCCGGCTGCTTCTGGTGTATACTGAACGCAACTTAATCCAACGCCACTTTAGGAAGGGGAAATCATGGCCACATATACGCGCTCGAATGCATGGAATCACGGAGGCACTTTCACCAATACGGATCTGTTGTGGTACGCGAAAGGCGTCGGCGTCATGCAGGGACGCAAGCTCGACGACCTGTCCAGTTGGTGGTTCTTTGCCGCCATGCACGGCGAGTACATCAAGGAGAGCGGATTCCCGGGTTGGGGTGCTTTGCCTGCGCCTCCCTCGACTCCAACCACGCCGCAACCCTCCACGAGCGTTTGGAATAAGTACTGGGATCAGTGCCAGCACCAGAGCTGGTACTTCGTTCCGTGGCATCGTGGATATCTTCTGGCCTTGGAAGCGCAAATCCGCGCGGCTGTGGTGAGCCTCGGCGGCCCTTCGACCTGGGCATTGCCTTATTGGGATTATTTCGGGCCGGGCACAGAGAGCCAGATCCCTCCGGCCTTCACGCAGACCAAGTTGCCCGACGGCAGTGCCAACCCCCTGTTTGTAAAAGCTCGTTACGGGCCCAAGGGCGACGGAAATATTTACGTCCCCATGCCCCCGGTAAACCAGAAGTGCATGTCCAACGACCTGTACACGGGCACCGATCACAACACCCCGCCGCCTGGCTTCGGCGGTCCCAAGACGGGGTTCTCGCATTCAGGGAGGCAATCGGGCAATCTGGAAAACAATCCGCACAACCTGGTGCATTCCTTTGTCGGGGGGAACGCTCCGGACGGCGAGACGTATGGCTTGATGAGCGATCCCGGCCTTGCGGCACTGGATCCGATCTTCTATCTGCACCACTGCAACATCGACCGGATGTGGGCGGTGTGGAACAGCAACGGGAAGTCCAACCCCACCGACCCGGCCTGGCTGAAGGGTCCCGCGGCCCACGGCCAGCGCGAATTTGTGATGCCGCTACCAACCAACAAATCCTGGGTCTACACTCCGGAGCAGATGGATAGTCTCAGCAAGTTAGACTATACATATGACAGCCTGCCGAAGCTCGCTCCAGCAGTGAACCTGCTCTCGCAGAGGCTGACGCATTTGGGCGCGACCGCGGCGGCGGCCAGGGTTACAGGAGGTGCTGCTGTGAGCCAGGGCGAGAATTCGGAGCTGGTTGGCGCCAATGAAGGCGCGCTTCCGATCAAAGGCAAGGGGGCTACTACCACGGTCAAGCTTGCCGCGGACGTTCGCCGCAAGGTATCCGCAAGCCTTACCGCGGCGTCCGAAAGCGCTCCGCCCGATCGTGTTTTTCTGCACCTGGAAAACGTGCGCGGAACTCACGACGCGGCAGCGCTCAGCGTCTATGTCAACCTGCCGGCGGGGGCGAATCCGGCCGATCATCCCGAGCTTCTGGCCGGTACTGTCGGACTCTTCGGACTCCGCAGAGCCAGCCGCAAAGAGGGCGAGCACGCCGGCGATGGCCTCGATTTCTCGCTGGAAGTCACCCCCATCATCGACGCACTCCACATGAAGCATGCGCTGGACACCGATTCGCTCCAGGTAAGCGTGGTGCCGTATCAGCCGATTCCCGACAAGGCGGAAGTGACCGTTGGTCGGGTAAGCGTCTACCGTCTGGGTCGCTAGCGATGGTATCGGACGCGCGAGAGTTGGCGCGGGTGCGGAACCCCGTGCTGTTGCTCAGTGCGCTCGCATGGATCCTGCTCCTCGTCGAGCCCGGCGGCATGGGTGTCCACGCTCATTTCCATGCCGCCGGTGCTGGCGCAATGCCGCTGGGAGCGTCGTTCCGGATGCTTCTCGCAATGAATCCGCCCGCCTCTCTGGCCGCGGGCTGGTTCGTGATGCTGGTGGCGATGATGTCGCCGGTGCTGATCCCGCCGATCCGCCATGTCCGGCAGCGCAGCTTCGCGCGGCGGCGTGCGCGCTCGGTCTTGCTTTTTGTCTCCGCCTATGGCGCGGTCTGGATGTTGGCCGGCTGTGTCGTGCTGGCAATCGAGCTGGCGGTCAAGCGGTTTGCGCCGCAGTCGTACTGGCCGGCGGCGGCGGTGCTCCTCTTCGTGCTGCTTTGGCAGTTCTCACCCGTCAAGCAGCGCTGTCTCAATCGCTGCCACGCTCATGCCGAGTTGGCCGCGTTCGGTACCGCCGCGGATCTCGACGCACTTCGTTTCGGCCTGACACATGGCCTGTGGTGCGCAGCGTCCTGCTGGGCGTTGATGCTCTTTCCGATGCTGCTGCCCCGTGGACACTTCGTCGCGATGGCCGCAG
>DATJYJ010000495.1:0-12329 GCA_035578025.1 Verrucomicrobiia bacterium | reverse complement strand
TGGGCCTGGATCTTGGCGATTTCCTGCGCGGTGACGTGCGACATGCGCTCGGTTTCGGCCTTGATCTCGCGGTCGCTTTCGGCGCGCATGGCGGCGATGTCGGCTTCCAGGCTGGCCAGGCGGCGTTCGACCTCGGACGCGCGGGCTTCGGCCTCCTGGCTCTGGCGCAAAGATTCATCCATGTCTTTGCGGATGCCGGCGGAACGGCCGGCGAAGAACGGGCCGGCGTTCTTGCCGATGAAGTATCCGATGAGGCCGGCGAGAATCACGAAATTGGCGATTTTGAGCTCGAGCTCGTGCTTTTCGGCCCAGCTTTCTTCTTTCCGGACCTCGCCCGGCAGGTTTTTCACGGTTTCGGGCTCCTGCGCGAGCGCGAGAGGCACCGCTGCAAACGTCAGGCCCAGTGCCAGGGCCAGGAGTCCGATGCGCCTCATGCCGCGCTCCGGCCCAGAATGGATTCGGCGATTTGAGACGCGAGCGCGTCGCTCTGCGCGGCAAGCGATCCTTTCGCGGCGGCGGCGTCAGACGCGAGCTGCGATTTGGCGGCTTTGACGGCCGATTCGGCTCTGCCGCGCGCCTCGGCGACCACGGCAGAGTGGTGATCCTGCATCTGCTTGTGCATCTCTTCCTGGGAGTGGTAGAGCCGGGCGCGGGCGGCGCGCATGGCCTCCTCATATTGAGCGGTCTTGGCGGCCGCCTGTTCCAGGTTCTGCTGCGCGAGTTTGCGCGCGCCTTCGGTGGCTTCGTAGCGTTTGCGGAGAACCTTTTCGAGCGGCTTGAAAAAGACCCTCTTCAGGTAAAAATTGAGCAGAACGACCAGCAAAAAAGTGGGGACGGCTCGCAGCAGAATCCCACCCAGGGCATGCAACATGACGTCCATATTTTATTGGCGCAGAGACCCCATCCGACGATCCCGGTTACAAGAGATCTCTATGGAACGAAATAGCGTAACACAATGGGGTGCGCACCTGCAGTCGCCGGCAGGTTGCGTTGGCCGCACTCAAACCGGCAGTTTCCAGGGCTTGCGGTAGCGCCGGGTCACGTACCGGTTGGCATCGGTGTGGCCGGTGAAACGCTCGTGCGCATCGTCCCAGTAGAGCCGCTCTCCGGTGCGGTAGGCGATGTTGGCCAACAGGCCTCCCTTGGTGAGCAGGTAGCCGTATTCGATGTCGCAGGTGGTTCGCCGCCGCGACTTGATGGCGTCGAGGAACTCGCGGATGTGTCCGGGCGAATCGGGAATGCTGGGCGCGGGAGGCTTGAAACCTTCGTCGCGCTTGCCCTTCACGTAGACTTCGTAGCGGTTGTAGTTGGTCACCAGGGTGGCGGCCGAGCCTTCGAAGATCACGCTGCTGCCCATGTGGTCGAAGCCGGGGCGGCCGTTGGGGTGCAGGGTCCAGGTGAGCAGCAGGTCGGGATAGTGGCAGACCACCTCCAGGATGTCCGGCGTCTCAGCGAGATCATCGACCGCCCATCGCCCGCCGGAGGCCGACACGCTGTGGGGCGCGGGCAGGTTCAAGGCCCAGTGAACCACGTCGGTGTAATGGCACCAGAAATCGATCAGATAGCCGCCCGAGTAATCCCAGAAGTAGCGGTAGGTGAAGTGCGAGCGCAGGGGATTGTAGGGCCGCTTGGGAGCGGGACCGAGCCAGAAGTCGTAGTCGAGGCCGGCGGGCGGGGCGGTGTCGGCGGGTTTGCCGAGGGGTTTGGAAGCGTCGGCGAGCGAGCAATCCACGCGATGGATCTTGCCGAGGGCGCCGGATTGGATCACCTCCACCACGCGTCGGTAGTTGGGGAGGTCGTTGTGGATGTGGTTGCCCATTTGCGTGATGCGATCGTGGCGGCGCGCGGCGGCGACCATGGCGCGGCCTTCGCCGATCGAATAGCAGAGCGGTTTCTCGACGAACACGTCCTTGCCGGCCTGGCAGGCGAGGATGGTGGGAAGGGCGTGCCAGTGGTCGGGGGTGGCGATCATGACGGCGTCGAGATCTTTGAGTTCGAGGAGCTTGCGGAAGTCGTGGAATTTCGCGGGGGCCTGGCCGCGGGCCCTGGTGACGATTTCGGCCGCGCGGTCGACGTGTGCAGCGTCGACATCGCAGACCGCGGCGGCGTCGACATCGGGGTGGCGCAGAAACTCGTTGAGGCGTGAGGTTCCCTGGCCGCCGAGGCCGATGAAACCCACGCGGATCCGGTCGCTGGGGGCGGCCATGGCAAGCCCGGCGGCGGCCATTTGCACGAAGGTACGTCTGGAGGTGAGCATCAGCTAATCTTTTATCAGACGGACCGTCATGTTTCCAGGAGAACTCATGAGGTGCAGACTGTTCGCGGCTTCGATGCTGTTCGCGGTCGTGGCTTGGGGCCAGGCACCGGCCTTTGACGTGGCTTCGGTGCGGGCCAGCCAGGGCGGCGGGCGCGGCATGAATCCGCTGGCGAATCGGGTGGTGGTGTCGCCGGACAGCGTGATCATGCGCAACAACAGCCTGCGGTCGTGCGTGGCCTGGGCGTATCACGTGCTGGACTATCAAGTCACCGGGCCGGACTGGATCGGCTCCGAGCGTTACATGATCACGGCGAAGGCGGGCGGCGAGGTGCCGGAGGACCAGCTTCGCCTGATGATGCAGACGCTGCTGGCGGAGCGCTTCAAGATGACGGTGCATCGCCAGACCAAGGAGATGCAGGCGTATGTGCTGCAGCCGGCCAAGGGCGGCGTGAAGCTGAAGGAATCGGCCTCGGAGGGGGAGCCGGACATCAAGCCCGACCAGCAGAGGATGACGGTATCGGTGCAGCGCACCCCGGTTTCGCAGTTGGTGGATATGATCTCGAACATATTCCGCGCGCCGGTGATCGACGAGACGGGCTTGAAAGGAAAGTACGACATCACGGTGAATGTGGCCAAATATATCGGCGACATCAACCCGCCGGGGGCGGGCGGCACGCGCGAGGCGCCGCCGGACCCGATGAGCATTGTCACACGGGCGCTGCAGGAAGAGCTCGGGTTGAAGCTGGAGGCGAAGAAAATGGCGGTCGACCTGGTGGTGATCGACCACGCCGAGAAAGTGCCGGTCGAGAACTGAAGCACGGGGGGGAGGTTCGGGCGTGCCCCGAAGCGTGAAGATGTTGCTATGCGGAATGGCGCGCACGAAACTGCACGCTCAAGCAGTTATCCCAATAACATTGATCAAATATTGACATCCGGGCGAGCGCTGGTTGCCGGCAAAAAGCGCAAAAATCGTCAAGCGTTCTCCCCTACCCTCGGCTACCATCGAATCACAAATGCTTCTGACTCACTGGAAACGGGCGCTGGCGCTCGCATTTCTGAGCTGGCTGGCACCTTTCGTGTTCGCCTTCGCGGTGTTTCCGCTCAAGCACACCAGCCCGGCGCTCTTCGATACCGCCATGTCATTGGCGGTGGTGATCGTGGCGGCGCTCCTGGCGCGGCGGTACTTCCGCGGACATGCGGCTCCGCGGATCGGCGAGGCCGTACTGCTCGGATTCCTCTGGCTGGCGGTGAACCTCGTTCTCGACTATCCGATGTTCGCCTACGGGCCGATGAAGATGACCGCCGCCCGCTACTATGCCGAGATCGGCGCGGGCTATCTGCTCTATCCCGCGTTTCTCGGGGGTGCGGCCTGGGTGCTGCGATGAAGACGGGCACTTCGGCCAGCTATCACGAGCGCATTCTGCGGGTACTGGCGCATATTCAGCAGCGTCTCGACGCGCCGCTTTCGCTGGAGGAGCTGGCGGGCGTTGCCTGCTTCTCGGCATGTCATTTTCACCGCGTGTTCCGCGCGCTGACCGGCGAGGGCGTCCATGAGTACGTGCGGCGGCTCCGCCTGGAGCGCGCGGCGCAGCGGCTGAAGCTGGACGAACAGCCGGTCACGGACCTTGCGTTCGAGGCCGGCTACGAAACTCACGAAGCATTCACCAGGGCGTTTCACACCATGTTCGGGATGTCTCCTTCCGAATTCCGAAACAGCCGCCAGAAGCTCCGCGAGCCCGGCGGCTACGATCCGCCGGATTACGGCGCACCGCCGCCGGTGGAAATCCGGACGCTGGAGCCGCAGACCGTCGTGTTCCTGCGGCACGTCGGGCCGTACGACCAGGTGGGCGCGACCTGGGGGCGGCTGGCGATGTGGGCCGGCATGCGCGGTTTGATCGGTGCGGCCAGCCGGTTCCTGGGGATTTCCTGGGACGATCCGGAGATCACTCCGCCCGACAAGCTGCGCTACGATGCGGCGATCACGCTGGCGCGGCCGATTCAACCCGAGGGCGAGTTCGGCGTTACGGAATTGGCCGGCGGCGAGTACGCGACCCTGATGCACAAGGGGCCGTACGAGAAGCTGAGCGCGACGTACCAGCTGATTTTCGGCGGGTGGCTGCCGAGCAGCGGGCGCGAGCTGCGCGACGTGCCGTGCTTCGAGCTGTACCTGAACTCACCGCAGAATACGCGGGCGGAGGAGCTGCTGACGGTGATTCACGTGCCGCTGGTTTGAAGGGGGCAGGTTTCGAAGTGGCGGGGCGCCCGGGCGGTGTGGGGCGGGGCGCCCCGCCTGGTGGGGCAGGGTGGGCTGCCCCGCTCTAGTTTACCAGACTAATCGCAACCCGGATTCAATCCTGCGCGGAGTATTGGCCTGGCTGCTGATGGTGCCGAACGCGGAATTGGTCGGGTTGGTCTGCGGACCGCCGAAGGTGACGCGGTTGGTGGCATTAAAGGCTTCGAGGCGGAACTGGATATACCGCCTCTCCGCGAACTTGAAGCTCTTGCTCAGGGTGAGATCGAGCTGCTTGGTCATGTCGCGGCGCAGATTGTTGAACTGGTTATTGAAGGTTCGGATGTTATCGGCAAGCTGCTGGGCGGACGCGGTGACGAACTGCGAGGCGTCGAACGCCAGTCCGTTGGGCTGGTGCGGGTTGAGGTTGATCGGGCCCCCGAAGTAAATATAGTTACCCCACGTCAGCGCGGGCCCGGATTGTAGGGTGAGGATGCCGCTGAGCTGCCATCCGCCGACGAAGGAATCGAGCACGCGGTTCTTGAGGTTGACTTTCAAGCCGCGGCGGGCCTCCGCCGGTTTTCACGCCGGTCCGGGTCTCCGTGGCGGTGACCTTGGCTCTTGCGATTGGGGCGCCGGTGGCGTCGGCGACGCTGCCGCTGATGGTGCTGCGATTTTCCTGGGCGAAGAAGCAGGGCTGCCGTGTTTCAACTATTGATAAATGACGACCGGAAGTGCGGCTTTTCGATAACCGCCATCCCTGTGCGATCATCGTTCTGTCGCACGCAATGGATTCCTGGATCACCGGCTTCATCCAGCACGGCTATTCGATTCTTTGCGTGGTCGTCTTCCTGGAAGCGATCGGGCTGCCGATTCCGGCCGCGCCGGCTCTGCTGATTGTAGGCGCCGCGGGAGCGCGCGGATCGCTGAGCTTTCCGCTGGCGTATGGGGCGGCGATCGCGGCGATGATGTCCGCCGACGTCCTGCTGTTCGCGATGGGGCGCCACGCCGGCTGGTGGCTGCTCGGTTTGCTGTGCCGGATCTCGATCAATCCCGAGTCGTGCGTGCTGCGCTCGGCGGAGTCGTTCCGCCGCCGGGGCCGCACGCTGCTGGTGATCGCCAAATTTCTGCCGGGGATCAACGCGCTGTCCGCTCCCATGGCGGGCACCATGCAGATGCGGTTCGCCCGGTTTCTGCGCTGGGACTTCTGCGGCGCGGCGCTCTACACGGGCGTCTATCTGGTTGCCGGATACATCGGCGGCGACCTGGTCAATGCCTTCTTCCACGGCTACCAGGCGGCCGGCAACGTCCTTGCCTGGCTGATCCCGATCGCCATTGCCGTATATCTCGCGGTGAAGGTTCGCGTATGGTGGATGTCGCGCGGCGATCCGGCGGTCCCGTTTGTCCTGCCCGCGGAAGCGGCCCGGTCACTCGCCGGCGGCACCGCGGTGATCTATGACGTGCGCAGTCACGGCTACTACGACCGCAACGCGGTGCGCATCCGCGGCTCGCGGCGCATCGACCCCGCCGCCGTCGAGGAGATGCCGGTCGAAGACCTTGCCGCCGGGCAGCAGGTGTATCTCTACTGCACTTGACTGCGCGACGCCACCAGCGCGCGTGTCGCGCCCGTACTGATCGCGAAAGGGATTCCGGCCGCTGTGATCAAAGGCGGCCTCAGCGCCTGGCGCAGGGCCGGATTGCCGGTGGAGCCGATACCCGCCGAAGAGTTGGCACGGATGCCCGTATTCGAATAGCGATCCGACCATGGCCGCCAAGACCAACGCCGCCCGTATTCTCGACGCCGCGGGCATCCACTACGGACTGCGCGAGTACGAGGTGGACGAGGACGACCTGAGCGCGCCGCGCGTCGCCGAAAAGATCGGGATGCCGGCCGAGCAGGTGTTCAAGACGCTGGTGGCGCGCGGCGACCGGACGGGCGTGCTGATGGCGTGCATCCCGGCGAACACGGAGCTCGATCTGAAGGCGATCGCCGGAGCCAGCGGCAACAAGAAGGTGGAATTAGTCGCCGTGAAGGAAGTGCTGGGGTTGACGGGCTACATTCGCGGAGGCGTGTCACCGATTGGGGTGAAGAAGCCGTATCCGTTCTTCCTGGACGAGACCGCGATTCTTTTCGACACCATCAGCGTGAGCGCCGGCATCCGCGGCTGCCAGATGCTGCTTGCGCCGGACGATTTGATCCGGGCGACGGAAGGGAGCTACGCGGCCATCGGAAGGACCGGCTAAAGCCGGTCCCACGCCAGGCCCAGGCGCGCCGCCAGGAATCCGACCTGGTCCACCTGTTCCTCGACAGTCTTGCTGACGTTGGCGATGCCGCTGTGGCCGCCCTTGGTGTCGTAGCGCAGCAGGATCGGATTGTCCGCGGCGTTCGCCGCCTGCACCAGCGCGGTCATCTTGCGCGCATGGGCCGGGTCGACGCGCGTATCGAAATCGCCGCTGACGAAGAGGATCGCGGGGAACTTTGTTCCTTTCTTGACGTTGTGATACGGCGAGTACCTGTACAGATACTCGAACTGCTTTGCGTCATCGGAGGAGCCGTATTCCGCCGTCCACCACGCGCCCACCGACATCTTCTGGAAGCGCAGCATGTCCAGCAACGGAGCGCCGCAGATGATCGCGCCGAAGAGGCCGGGACGCTGCGTCATCATGGCGCCCATCAGCAGGCCGCCGTTGGAGCCGCCTACGATGCCCAGTTTCGCGGGCTGCGTGTACTTGTTCTGGACAAGCCACTCGGCGGCGGCGATGAAGTCGTCGAACACGTTCTGCTTCTTCTCGAACATGCCGGCCTTGTGCCAGCTTTCGCCGAACTCGCCGCCGCCGCGGATATTGGCTACGGCATAGACACCGCCCGCCTCGGCCCACAATGCGGCCACCGAGCTGAAGGTCGGCATGCTCGAGAGGTTGAACCCGCCGTAGCCGGTCAGGTAGGTCGGACGGTTGCCATCCAGCGTAAGGTCCCTGCGGTGCACCACGAACATCGGCACCTTGGTGCCATCTTTGGATGTATACCAGACCTGCTTCGCTTCGATATTGCCGGTGTCCACCGGGATTCTCGGACGAAACCAGAGATCCCGCTTGCCGGTGGAGACGCTGAACCGGTAGGTGGCGCCGGGCTCCACGAAAGAGGTGAACCCGAAGAACGCCTCGTCGTCCTCCCATCGTCCGCCCGCCAGGCCCGCGGTGCCGATCCCCGGCAGAGCCAGGTCGCCGAGCGGCTTGCCGTCGATATCGAACTGGCGGATGCGCGTGGTGACGTTCTCCAGGTAGCTCACGAAGAGCCGGCTGCCGTGCAGGGTGGCGCGATCGATAGCCAGCTTGGATTCAGGGACGATTTCCTTCCACTGGTCCGGTGCGGGATGGTTCAGGTCGACGCGCAGGATGCGCCGGTTGGGCGCTTTCCAGTTGGTGTTCATCACCAGCATGTCGCCGGCGAAATCGGGATCGAACTCGCCGTCTTCTTTCAGCAGCGTCTGTAGCGGCCCGGGCTGCCCGACCCGCTGGAAGTACAACTCGGTGCGCCTGGTGGGCACTCCGTCGCCGACCTGGATCAGCATCCAATGCCCGTTCGCGGAAAGCTCGACTCCGATTCCCTGAGTCGGACCGTAGCCCTCGCCGAAGATCAGCTTATCCTGCCTGGGATCGCTGCCCATGGCGTGATAGAAGACGCGCGTGCCCTGTCCCACCGTGAAGCGGGAGTAATAAAAGCCGCTCTTGTCGGGCTTGATCGCGAAGCTGAAATATCGTCCGCGAGGAAGTTGGTCGGGGAGCGGCTTGCGCGTGTTGACATCGAGCAGGCGGACGTCGGATTCGTCTTCCCCGCCGCGCCGGATGCCGTACATCAACAGATCTCCGTCCTCGGAGAGCCCCAGCATCTGCACGGACGATGTCGGATCGTCGGTCACTTTGGCCGGATCGACCAGGATTTCGTCCTTGCCCGTGAAGCCCTGGCGCAGGCAGATGGACCGGCGATCTTCGGAGGCCAGGCGCCGGCTGAAGATGTAACGGCCCTTGCGCACGACCGGCGAGCCGACGGAATCGATCTTGAGCAGCGCTTCGAATTTCTTGCGAAGCTGCTCGCGCCCCGGGACGTTGTCCAGGTAGGCCCGCGCGAACTTGTCCTGCGCGGCGAGCCAGGCGCGCGTTTCCGGGCTGTTCTGGTCTTCGAGCCAGCGGTAGGGGTCGGTGATGGTGACGCCGTGCAGCGTTTCGGTGACCGGCTCGGCTTTGGTGGGCGGCGGGGTAAAGTCGGCCGCGAACGCACAGGCAGCCGGAATCAACAGCAGCCCCGGTTGACACTTGAAAAAGCTTTTCATCTCATCCTCCGAATTAGTGAGGCAGCTCACGCTGGAAGCCGAATATGGCGAACATCGGATCTTATAATGAATTTGTGTTCCGGGCCCCAGTGTTCATCTTACTCCTCACGGCTTCCATTTCCTCCGGCGCCGGTCCTCAATTCTCCACTTACCTCGGGGGCATGTGGGGCGAGTTCGCCACCGCCGTCACCACGGATTCGGCGGGCAACGTGTACGCGGCCGGGCTCACCGCCTCGCACGATTTCCCCGTCACGCCCGGCGCCTATCAGACCACTCACTCCGGCGACAACGACGCATTCGTCGCGAAATTCTCGCCTGGCGGCGCGCTCCTCTGGTGCACCTTTTACGGCGGATCCAGCTTCGAAACGGCCAACGCGATCGGCGTGGACCCGGACGGGAACGTCATCATCGCGGGCACGACATCGTCCACCGATCTCCCGGTGGTGAACGCCGCCCAGCCGTCGCTCGACGACGGCCACCTCAAGTATTATCGCGACGCGTTTGTCGCCAAGTTCAGCGCCGATGGCGCGCACCTGCTCTACGCGACCTATCTCGGAGGCGAGGGCAGCGATCTGGGGTGGGCGCTGGCGGTGGATGCCGCGGGCAACGCGTATGTCGCCGGCGACACCGAATCGTCGATCTTCCCGGGGCCGAACGGCACGGTTGCGCCTCCCGCGGGCTTCTCGATCACCTTCGTGGTGAAGCTTTCACCGTCGGGCGGCATCGTCTACACGTCGTTTCTCGGCAGCCTCACGATCCGCGGAATCGCTGTGGACCACGATTCCAACGTCTACCTCACGGGCGCCGGGCAGAGCATCTCACAAACGTCGCACGCGATTGTCTCCAAGCTCAGCGCCGATGGATCGCGCGAGGTCTACCGCGCCGCTTTCGGCGGCTCGCTGTTCGACATAGGCACCGCGGTCGCGGTGGATCCGGCAGGCCGCGCGTGGGTCACCGGCATGACCGGGTCCGCCGACTTCCCGCTGGTGCGGCCTACACAAAATCTGTTTGGGGCGCGCTCGTTATGGAAGTCCAGCGATACTACGGCCACCTGGAGCCCGATCGACAACGCGCCCTTCGGCCAGATCTCGGCGATGTTTGCCGATTCGGGGACACTCTACGTTGCGGCCTTCGACGGAGGTCTTTTCTTCACCACGGACGGCGGCGCCACGTGGACGGCGGCGAACCAGGGCCTGACCGGCGGAACCATTTCCACGCTGGTGCGCGACGGAAGCGGAGCGCTCTACGCGGGCACGGCGAATGGCGTATACAAGTCGGCAGATGGCGCGAAGACGTGGAGCGCGGCTTCGGCGGGCTTGCCCGCGAATACTCCCGTGCAGCGGCTGGCGGCCGACCCGACGCGGCCGGGCACGCTCTATGCCGCAGCCTCGGGATCGGTCTACAAGACCGCCGACGGCGGAGCTTCGTGGAGCGTGATGGCCACGCTCACCGACGCTTGCGGCAACTGCACCGGGGCGCTGGCCGTGGATCCGAACACGGGCAACGTGTTCGCGGGCGAAGTCCCGCCGATTCTCTTCCCGGGCTTTTTCGGCCCGCCGCCGCCGCCAACCAAGCCGACGCTGTACCGCTCGACCGACGCCGGGGCCTCGTGGACCGGCGCCCAAAACATTTTTGACAGCATCGGCAATTTTGTCATCGATGCGAGTAAGCAGCCGTCGATTGTCTATGCCGGACCCGGACTGCGCAGCGACGATGGCGGGGTGACCTGGACGAAGATCGCGGGAC
This sequence comes from Verrucomicrobiia bacterium, assembly GCA_035578025.1. Classification (GTDB taxonomy): domain Bacteria; phylum Acidobacteriota; class Terriglobia; order Bryobacterales; family Bryobacteraceae; genus Solibacter. The sequence goes on along the minus strand of DATJYJ010000495.1, from coordinate 1,765 downwards.
CGCAGGGCGTCGCGATCCCCGGCAATCTCACGCTCGACCCCTCGACCGGAGCGCTCTACGCCGCCGTGCAGTATCCCAGCGTGGGGATTTACGTATCCTACGATCACGCGGCCACCTGGCAACCCGCGCCCGGCACACCGTTCACCGGGACTCAAGGCACGGTGCCGCCGATCGGCCTGCTGGCCACCGACGCAGCGGCGCCGGGGGTCTTCTGGGCGGTGGCGCAGGGCTCGCACAGCGCGGCGTTTGTGACGGAACTCAGCGCCGATGGGGGAACGCTACTGTTCTCCACCTTTCTCGGCGGCCATCAACTAATCGATCCCGTGCAGAGTAACGGGGGCGGATTCATTCAGAACAACCTTTATGTGTCGGGCGGCACCACGTACGCCCAGGGAATCGCGCTCGACCCCGCCGGCAACGTAGTGGTCACCGGCGCCACGCGGTCGAAGGACTTTCCCACAGTCAACGCCTGGCAATCCGCCTCCGCCAATTTTCTGGACGTCTTCGTGACCGTGTTCTCCCCGGACGGCGGCAGCCTGCTGTACTCGACATACCTGGGCGGAGGATTCAGCGACGGGGCGCGGGCGGTCGCGGTCGATCCGCAAGGCGCGATTTTGGTCGCGGGTCAGACTTACTCGGACGATTTTCCGGTGGTGAACGCCGCGCAGCCGGTCAAAGCCGCCTTCGACGATACGTTCATAATGAAACTTACCTGGCAGTAAGCGGCGCAGTCATTTCTTCCGCAGCGTGAGCGGCATGCTGTCGGTTTCGTGAGTCCAGGCTCCCGTGATCTCGGTGCCTTCCTTGTTGAGCGTTCCGTGAAAGCTGCTGTGCGCCACCTTGATGCCGAAGTCCACCGACTGCCCCGTCTGCTTCACGTCGTTGAGCGGCACGTGCATCGCGTTGGCGTCGGGGCTGTCCATGGTCGCCGCTACCGTCTTGTCCGGCTGATTCCTGAAGTGGACCACCAGCGGGAACACGCGGTTCGGCGTAGTCAGTGAGCCTTCCCAATCACCCTCCAGCTCTTTCGACACCGCCGGGCTCGGTGGAATCAACTCGACTTTCGCCTCGCCGGTGCGCTTGAACTCGACCGGCGCCGACCGCTGGGCGTTGGTCACCGTGCCTTTCAGGATTCCGTCCGGGCCGAGAGTGAGTTCGAAGCGGGCCATCTGCAATTCGACGGCGATGAACTTGACGGACGCGCCGTTCACCGCGATATCCATCACCACCAGCCCGGTGGCATTCGCGGAAGCGACGCCCATGCTGCCGATCCATTCCGACTTCGCATTTTGGGCCAGGTCGAGCGTCAGTCCGATCTCGCGGCCGTTCATCGGGAGTGTGCCTTCCCAGTGACCGGCCGGGCCGCCCTGCGCGCAAGCCAGGCCCGCCAAGACCATGATCAGTGCGAATCTCATTTGAGACTCCTTTGTCTGATTAGTGTACACCTGGCGCAGGCCGAGACGGGATCGGTACTTGAAGTCCCGGCGTTGGTTGGCTAATTCAACGTGACGAGCAAAATGCGAAACGGGTTTTCAGAGCTTTTCCCATTCGTTACGATCGATTCCAGCCTGATGAAGAATGCGCACCAGCAGGCCCCGGCTGATGTCCTCCGCATGAGGATTCGGGAATGCGCAGCTTTCGCCCTCGCCCGCGCATGTACTGGTGATCGCCGCCGGATACAGGAGGGTCGAAACCCAGGGCGCGCAGGTATGCGATCAACTCTCTCCGTTTGATCGGGCCGATGGCCGGCACTCAAGCGACTTCC
>DATJYJ010000494.1:0-38939 GCA_035578025.1 Verrucomicrobiia bacterium | reverse complement strand
GCCTCCGGTCGCCATGACGGACTCAAACGGCCTACATGCATTCTAACGCTTCTGTTTTTGGATTTCTGTCCCCGTTTCTCTGTTTCTTCCGCGCTACGGCCGGGAGAAACGCAGATGAGAACCTACCAATTGATGGCGTTGATATCCGCCGTCGCAGTGTCAGGCACGAGCACGCAGCGTCATGACGCAATACAGCCTGTCGATGTGACGATCTATTTGACAGGCGCTGACCTGGTGCCAAATCTCGAGAACCGGATTGCCATTTCTACCGTGAAATGGATGTTCGCCCGCATCGGCGTTCGCTTAGCTGCCGTGAATGGCCAACCCAAGCCGGCGGCATCGCCGGACGGTTCGGTAGCAATCCTGGTCGTGTTTACGACGCATGCCCCGGGCCGGTCCCACTGCGAAGCTGTGGCCTACGCTTCGCTACACGCGGAAGCGGTGCCAAGAATCACTGTCCTGTGGGATCGGATCCAGTCCCTTGGAGAAGACTCGGAGCGGGAATCGCAGCTTCTTGCACATGTTCTGGCCCACGAGATTGGCCACGTTTTGAAATGTACTGACGGGCACGCGGCGGCCGGTGTGATGAAGGCTCGCTGGAATGCTGAGGATCTCGACGCAATGAACAAGAAGCCTCTCGAATTCATCTCTGGCGATGCTTACTTGATCAGGGAAGGAATAATCCGGCTGAAGGCACGAAATATTCGTTGAGGCGGCATTGTAACCATTAACCTTTGAAGCGTTTCATAAGAACCTCTGGTTTCCACCCTTGGAATGCGGTTGAACGGCCATGCGTAACTGCCTGATCCTGCACAGTAGGCGTTCTCGGGGACCGGCGGGGCACCACCACTGCGGTGGATCCCGGCCAGATGTGAGCAAGGGTGAATCTTTTTGCCCGCAAAATGCATCGGTTGCGGCCACTCTCCTACGGGCTGCCGATACGCGCATGGTGGCCTATTCATCTCAGAATGCTGGTCGATTCTGGCTAGCCAGAGGCGCTAGCAGAGCTCTCGCCCTGGAGCGAACTCCCGCAGTGTTCGACCGCATTCGGGAATACATCGAGCAGAAGCCGGTGAACGCGGGTATCCGTGGTCGAGCGCAACACGCCGCCTGAAAGGCGGCTGCGGCCAGGAGTGGCCGCCCCACATTCGAGCCGGGCGCGCGGCCTATCGGTCGCGGCCGAGAAAACCGCTCTTGTCCCGATCCGCGGCCTCGCCGGTCGGGGCTGGCCATTTTTTGGCGTATTCGGGCGCCGGGCCCGCGCCGTTGAGCACACGGATGGCAGCGAGCCGCACCGGCTTCGGCATGGGTTCCGCGCTCAACTGGGTGTAGAGGTCCAGCGCGCGCGGCCGATTGCTCGCCATCAGGCCTTCGGCGCAAAGCAGGGCGGCCCGGGCGGCGACCGGAAAGACGGGAGAGTTGGTGCGGCCGAGCGCGGCCTGGAGCGATCGGGAAGCCTGCATGCCTCCGATCATGCCTACGGAGGCGGCGGCGGCGCGGGCCACTTCGGCGTCGCTGTCGTCGATCAGTTTCGTGAGCGCATCGAGGGCTTTGGGATCCTTGCGCACGCCGATCGAGGTGATCACTCCGATTTTCAAGCGGCCTTGCAATTTGGGCAGAGCGTCGCGAAAGGCATCGTCTACGGACGGGTCGGGATTGGGCTCCAGCCCGAAGCGGGCGTAGCACGAAAGCTGGGGGTGGCTCAAGAGCGCCGCCATGGGCGTGACTGCTTCCTTGCCGCCCACGAAGGCCAGTTTCTTACAGGCGATGGCTTTCTGAAACACGGTGGAAGAAGGGTCTTTCACCATGGCGACCAGCTTGGGCGGCTCCATCTTCCAGATGGGCAGCGCGTCGTACTCGGGAAGGATGACCGGGCGCGCGGGGGCGGCTCCACGTCCGGGGGCGGCTTGCGGCGTCGGTGTCTGTGCAGTTGTTTGCGGCATTGCGGTAGTCTCCTTTCTTCCCGGCTACATGCTGGTAGCCAGCGCCTCCATGCGCCAGGGCTCGCGGTACGCGCGGCCGCGCATGCGATTGGCCTCTTCGTCTTTGAGGAACATCCGTTTGGCCGGATCCCAGGTCAACTTGCGGTTGAGTTGAGCGCAAATCCACGCGGCGTGGGACGTGACGTGCGTGTGACACGTCACCTCGGCATTGGCGCGTGGAGGAGTGCGGGAGCGTATGCACTGCAGAAACTCGCGGATGTGCTCCCCGGTCGGGTCGCCTTTCGGGCCGATCTTGGTGGGTACCAGAGACTTCAAATTCGGCGAGACCTCGATGCGCCCGCTATCGCCGACTTCGACCCAACCTTCGGTACCTTCGAAGCGGTTGCTGCACGAGCCCAGCAACATCCAACTGTGATTTCGCAGGATGAGCTGCACGCCATTGGCGTAGCGGCAATAGATGGTGTAGCGATTGATGAGGCCATCGCCGCGGTAGGTGGGGCCTTCGGGAACGTACTCGACCGGCTCGGTGTGCTCCATGTCGGCGGCCCATTGGGCCATGGCGACGGTGTGCGAAGCCCACTCGAGCAGGCCGGCATGGAAATCCCAGAACTCGCCGCGGCCGCGATCGGGGTAGGCGGAATTCCAGGGACGCCACAGGCACGGGCCGAGCCACTTGTCCCAATCGAGCACCAGCGGCTCGGGCTCCGGGGTCTCTGGGGGCCACCAACTGTGCCCGCCTTCATCGACCGTTCCCAGACCGATGGCGGTGTCGGCATGCACGGCGAGCAGCCTGCCCAATCGGCCGCTGCGGGCCAAGCCGACTGCGAACTCGAAGGCGAACTGGTTTTTGCGCTGGGCGCCGGACTGGTAGACCACGCCGTAGCGGCGGACGTTATCGGCCATGGCGTAGCTTTCGTTGATCGACATGGCGCCGGGTTTTTCGATGTACATGTCCTTGCCGGACTGCGCCGCCCACATCGCCATGGGCCCATGCCAGCGGTCGCTGGTGGCAATCAGGAGGGCATCGATATCCGGCCGCGCCAGCAGTTCGGCGGGATCGCGGTACATCTTGCAGTCGTTGTTTCCGTAGTGCTTGTCTACGTAGCTCTTGACGTTTTCGCGGGCGCTCTCCCGCACGTCCGCGATGGCGACGAAGCGCACGCGGGAGTCGGGGAGCAGGCGCTGGAGGTCGTACATGCCGCGACTGCGAAGGCCGATGCCTGCGAAGACCAGTTGATCGTTGGGCGCGACGGGCCCGCCAGCGGGCGCTGCGGGTTGAGCGGGCGCCTGAGCAGGAGCCTGTTCCATAGCGGATCCGCCGACCGCGGCCGCCACACCGGCCCGAGCCAGGGATGTTCCAAAGCGCCGGCGAGTGACACGATTGCGCTCTTCGGACATGGTGGATTCCTTCCTTTCCGACGAACGGTTGCTTCACCGGCGAATGTAACACCGGGCGGGGCGGGCCTCAAGGGCAGGGGTGGGTGCTTAACCGAATTGGGGAACGGGCCGGTTCGACGGGGCAAACCGGGGTCAGACCGCTCTGTCCACGCGGCGATTAGCGATAAGTTGCTGAAAGAGAGTACATGCGCCTTGGGACAGAGCGGTCAGACCCCGGTTTGCGGCGCAGGGCAGGGGTGGGCGGCGGTTACTTGCAGACGAAATTTGCCGCGTCGTCCTGGCTGCCGCTGCCTTTGTAGTAAGCCTTCTGCGGATAGGGGCAGAGCGGGTGGGTGCGGGCAACGCCGCTGGCCGGGTTGGCGCCGGACTTGAATTTGGAGGCGACGATCTCGGCGGGCGCCGAGTTTTGTTCCACCCAGCGCTCGAGCGCCGCGTCGATATCGTGTTGCGGGTCGGCCTGGGGGACGCCGGCCTGGCCGAAGGAGTTGGCGCCGGCGCCGCCGCCGCAGTGCTCCATCCCGGGCACCATGTACAGACGGACGAATTGGGCCACCTGCTTGGCGCCCATTTTCTTTTCGACGCTGCGGTAGTAATTGATGGTGCTCTGGGCGGGAATGGCGGCGTCGCTCCAGCCGTGGTAGAGGATGAGCTTGCCGCCACGCGCCTGGAAGTTCTTGAGGTCGGGGTTGGCGGCATTCAGGATGCCGGCCATCTTGTCGTCGGCAATCTTCACGTCGCGATCGACCTGGAAAGTTTTCCAATCCCAGGATGCCTGGTCGAAGACCATGTTGCTGAAGAACTGCGTGCCGAAAGCATAGAGCAGGCTCTTGCCAGGCGAGGGACCGGTGATCCATGCCGCCCATCCGCCGGGCTCCGCCTCACCGCCGGGCGAATAGCCGGGCATGATCTGCTCACCCTTGGAATTGCGCGGGCCGGCGTAGAGCTTCTTGAGAGCGGCGAGCTGGGGTTCGGTGAGGCAGGAATCCGATTCGGCGCCCTTGCAGAGGAGCACGGCGGGGTCGAAGCGGCATGAGGTGGGGTCTTCGATGACGCCGTCCTTCACGCCGTCGTTGGCATCGCAGGCGGCGAGCGCGGCGTTCTGGATGGCGGGCAGCTTGGCGGCAGAGATGTAGCCGGCGGCATCGCCGAGGGTGGCTTGAATGTTGACTACGGCCTGCGTGAGTAGGTGGGTCCAGTAGTTCGCGGGCGCGCCGGCGATGATGCCGTCATAGTCGGCCGGATACCGCTGGGCTTCCATGAGGGCCTGGCGCCCGCCGTTGGAGCAGGAGCTGAAATAGGACCGTTTGGGAGCCTCGCCGTAGAAGGCGTTGATGATGGCCTTGGCCTTCAAGGCGGTCTCGTGGATGGCGCGGTAGCCGAAATCCACGATTTTTTCGTGGTGGTCCAATGCCCACGAGGCGTCGGTGCCGCCGGCGCGGTGGCCGGTGTCGGTGGAAGCGGTGGCGTAGCCGTGGGCGATGGCGACGGCCATGGCGCCGTATCCGATGTTACCGGCGAATCCACCGTTGCCGATGCCTTGAAACTTGCCGTTCCAGTTCGAGGCGGGAAGCCAGACCTCCATCTGGATATTGGAATCGGAGGAAGGCTTGACGACGAGCGCCACGCGGCAGAAGGCGGGAACGCTGGGGATCGGCGGACCTTCGGGCGGAGTGAAGGGTCCGGCGGGAACGGACTGTGCAGTCGTGACGGTGGCGCCGGGGAGGGCGAGCTCAGAAATGCCGGCGCACGGCGTGGCGGCCGCGGAAGCAGACGCGGTGCAGAGGACGAGAGGCAGGAGTTTCATGCTTGGCTCCAGTGAGCGATACCAAACGGCATCGGGATCGATCCCTATTATGTACGAAGTTTGGGGCGGCAATCGAGACCGTTGACTTTCCCCGGCCCGCTTCCATATGATGCCGGAGTTATGATCTTTGTAACTTTTCACGGGGGCGGGAGCGGAAAAAATAACATTCGCGCGTATGCCTCAGGCAAGGGGGCATCGACGAAGCCGCTGAGCACCAAGGTGCTGCATGCCGGCAAAGTCCCGTTATCCGAACTGCGCGGCATGGCGCTGGCCGGCCCGCTGCTCTATGTCGCCAACGGAAGCAAGAAGACCAGCAACGTCCTGACCTTTAAGGGCTCGGGCACGAGTTATAAGCTCCAGGCCACGCTGATTTCGGACAGCCTCGCCTCGATCGATCATCCGTTCGCGATGGCGTTCCACAAGTCGGGCCGCTGTTTCGTTTCGAACCAGGACACCAACGTGGTCGCGATCCTCGATGTGGACAAGGGCGGCGAGACGGCTAAAGGAGGCGCCATATCCAGCTATCTGCTCGGGCTCAACCTGAAGGGCACGTTCCTGGATTCGACGTTTGTGGCGTCCAAGAACGGCAAGCTACCCAACGTTCCGGTTGCACCCAATTTGAAAAGCGGGCAGGGCGGACTGAAAGTAAAGTTCAGTGGAAGCGGCGCGAAGCTCAAGGTGCAGAACTCGGTGCGCGACGTGGCGGTTGCCGGCGGCTTTCTTTTCGTGGTGGACGAGCCGGGCAACTGCGTGCGAATCTACAATCCGAAGAGCGGAGAGTATTACGGGAAGAGCGGCGGCGGCGCGCTCGTGTCGCCGACACACCTGCTGGTTCGGGACAAGACGTTGATGGTTTGCGCGGGAAAGGAGATCTGGTCGAGTCCGCTTCCGAAATCCAAATCGAAGAAGCCGAAGTTGAAGTTCAAGCCGGTCGCCACGGTGACTGCGGGCACCATCTCCGGCATCGCGTTCGACAGCGAGGACCCGCCGAACTCGTACGTGGCCATTCGCACAGGCACCCCGCAGATCCTGATGGGCGATGCGAACCTGCAGAACCTCAAGCCCTGGATCACGAAACTGCCGGACAGTCCCGAGTTTCTGATGTTCGTGCCGGACTGAGTAGTGCAATCGCCGGCGCGGCCTCAGGAGTTGCACAAGCGGGCGGCGTGTGATGAACTCTCGGTGAGAAAGAGAACTCCATGCGACTTGTGTTTGCCTTCTTCACCGCGGCGGCCCTGGCCATCTGCGCCGACGAACCGCTGCTGCTCCAAAAACCGACGCTGAGCAAGAGCCATATTGTTTTCGCCTACGCGGGCGACCTATGGAGCGTGCCACGCGAGGGCGGCGATGCCGTGCGCCTCACCAGCGGCAACGGGACGGAGACCGATCCCGTATTTTCGCCCGATGGCACGCGCATCGCTTTCACGGGTGAGTATGACGGCAACGTGGACGTGTTCGTCGTTCCTGCTTCGGGAGGCGTGCCGAAGAGACTGACGTGGCACCCGGCGCCCGATCGCGTCCTGGGATGGACGCCGGATGGCAAGAAGATCATTTTCAGTTCGGCTCGCGATGCGTATTCACGATATGCGGAGATGTTCACCGTGGCTGCCGACGGCGGTGCGGAAGAAAAGCTGCCATTTCCCACCGGTTACGAGGCGTCGATGTCGCCGGATGGGCAATCGATCGCGTACGAGCCGATCGGCAAGGCGTTCACCATGTGGAAGAAGTATCGCGGCGGCACGACGACGCGCATCTGGCTGGCGCGCCTTTCCGACAGCAGCGTCACCAAAGTGCCGCGCGAGAATTCCAACGACTTCAATCCCATGTGGGCGGGGGATCGCGTTTATTTCCTGTCAGACCGCAACGGGCCGGCGACGCTGTTTTGGTACGACATCAAGACAAAGGCCGTGAAAGAGGCGATTCCCGCACACGGGTTAGACCTGAAGTCGGCCTCGCTGGGGCCGGATGCCATCGTCTACGAGCAATTCGGAGGGGTCTCCATTTACGATCTGAAATCGGGGAAGACGAAAGCCGTTGCAATTCGCGTGCAGGCCGATTTTCCGGAGTTGCGCACGAAGCTGGTCGATGTGGGGCGGCGCCTGGGTTCGCCAGCGATCTCGCCGAACGGCGCGCGGGCGGTATTCGCCGCGCGAGGGGAAATCATCACGGTGCCCGCGGAAAAGGGCGATCCGCGAAATGTGACCAACACGCCGGGCGTTATGGAGCGTGATCCGCAGTGGTCGCCGGACGGCAAGAGTATCGCGTACCTCTCGGACGAGTCGGGCGAGTACGCGCTGCACGTCCGGCCGCAAAACGGCGCCGGCGAAGCAACGAAGATCGACCTGAAGCCCGGATTCTACAGCCGTCTGCGCTTCTCGCCGGACAGCAAGCGGATCGCCATGGTGGACAGTTTCCAGAAGCTCTGGTACGTCGATTTAGAGACGAAGAAGCAGGTGGAGGTGGCCCAGGATACGTATCAGATGCGCAACGGCGACATCGGGGGCGCATGGTCTCCCGACAGCAAGTGGCTGGCGTATTCCAAGGTTCTGCCGAACGAATTCAGCGCGATTCACCTGTATTCGCTCGCGGCCGGCAAATCGACGCAGATCACCGACGGGATGAGCGACGCCCTGAATCCGGTGTTCGACCGGGAGGGCAAGTATCTGTATTTCACGGCGAGCACGAATTCCGGGGAGACGCTGGGCCTGGACATCCACGCGGCGGGCAAGACTTCCACGAGCTCCGTCTATCTTGCCGTTCTGGACAAGACGCAGCCTTCGCCGTTCGCGCCCGAAAGCGACGAGGAGAAGGCGGCGGAGGACAAGAAGGGCGCCGATGAGAAGAAGCCGGCGGACGAGACCAAGGCGGCCGACGACAAGAAGGCGTCGGATGAGAAGAAGCCGGCCGACGCAAGCAGGCCAAAAGCGGCGGTTGCCGACGTGAAGATCGACCTGGACGGGATCGATCAGCGCATTCTATCCATGCCGCTGCCGCCACGGCGCTACGTGGCGCTGCAGGCGGGCAAGGCGGGAACGCTGTTGGCCATCGAGGCGCCCGGGACGATGCTGGATGCCATGGCTGGTGCGCCGACCGGCATGACGATCCACCGTTACGATCTGAAGGCTCGCAAGAGCGACGTGCCGCTGGCGGGAGTCAGCAGTTTCCAAATGTCGTCGGGAGGCGAGAAGGCGCTCTACCGCCAGGGAGAGAACTGGATCATCGCCGCGCTGCGACCCATGGCGGGAGGCCCCGGCGGCCCCACGCCCGCGGCGCCGACTCCTCCGGCCGGCGGCGCCCAGGGGGCGCTCAAGACAAACGGTATCGAAGTCAGGGTGGACCCGGTTGCGGAATGGAAGCAGATGTACCGTGAAGCCTGGCGCGTGGAACGCGACTGGTTCTACGACCGCAACATGCACGGGCTCGATCTCAAAGCTGCGGAGAAGCAATACGAACCTTACCTGCGCAACGTCGCCGCACGAAGCGACCTGACGTATCTGTTCCAGGAGATGTTGGGCAATATCACGGTCAGCCACATGGGAACGGGGGGCGGCGATCTGCCGGAGGTGAAACGGGTGCAAACCGGATTGCTGGGCGCCGACTATGAAGTCGCCAACGGCAGATACCGCTTCTCGCGCGTGTACAGCGGTGAGAATTGGAACCCGCAGCTCCGGGCGCCGTTGACGCAGCCTGGGGTCAACGTAAAGGCGGGCGAGTACCTGCTCGCCGTGAACGGCCGCGAGGTGCGCCCACCGGAGAATGTCTACAGCTTCTTCGAAGGGCTCGCCGAGAAATCCGTGGTGCTCCGGGTGGGGCCGGACGCGAGCGGCACGGGGTCGCGCGAGGTCACGGTGATCCCGGTAGCGAATGAGGGCCGCCTGCGCAACCTGGCGTGGATCGAGGAGAATCGCCGCAAGGTGGACAAGATGAGCGGCGGGAGAGTGGCTTACGTCTACATGCCGGATACCGCGAACGGCGGGCTGGACGCGTTCACCCGCTACTTCTATGCACAGCTCGGAAAGGACGCCGCGATCATTGACGAGCGTTTCAATGCCGGCGGCCTGCTGGCGACGGACATTGCGGAGATTCTCAATCGAAAGCCGCTCAGCGCCGCCTCGAACCGGGTAGGGGAGCCTCTGATTCAACCGCAGGGCATCTTCGGGCCGAAGGTGATGATCATCAACGAACGCGCGGGCTCGGGAGGCGACGCCATGCCGTGGTATTTCAAGCGGGCGGGTGTGGGCAAGCTGATCGGAACGCGCACGTGGGGCGGGCTGGTCGGAATGGCCGGAGGGCCGCAGCTTATGGATGGCGGTTTTGTGGGCGCGCCGAGCTCCGGCATCTACAATCCGCTGACGGGCGAGTGGGAGGTGGAGAATATCGGCGTGGCGCCGGATATCGAAGTGGAGCAGGACCCGGCGTTGGTGCGACAGGGGCACGATCCGCAGCTCGAGAAGGCGGTGCAGACGGTGCTCGAAGAACTGAAGAAGAATCCGCCGCCGAAACTCCGCCGCCCGGCGTTTCCGAACTACCACAAGGCCACGGGCCAATGAGGACGGCCATGGATGTAATTATCGACACACCCGCCAAGGGAGTTCGCAAAGAAAAGGACAGCCTGGGTGAAGTGGAAGTGCCTGCCGACAAGCTATGGGGCGCACAAACCCAGCGGTCGCTGGAACACTTCAGCATCGGTCATGATCTGATCCCCCGCGAGATGATCACGGCGTACGCGATTCTCAAGAAAGCTGCCGCCAACGCAAACCACAATGGCGGGCGGCTGCACGGCGAGCAACACCGGCTCATCGTTCAGGCCTGCGATGAGATTCTGGCCGGCCAGCATCACGACATGTTTCCACTCCATGTATGGATGACCGGCAGCGGAACGCAGTTCAACATGAACGTGAACGAAGTGGTTTCCAACCGCTGCTGCCAGATCGCCGGAACGCCAATGGGCAGCAAGAAGCCGGTTCATCCCAACGATCACGTCAACATGTCGCAATCGTCGAACGACTCATTCCCGGCCGCGATGAATATCGCGGCCGCAGTGAATGTGAACCAGCGCCTGGTGCCGGCGGTGACGGCGCTGCGCGATGCGATCGCCGGAAAGGCCGAGGAGTGGCGGGACATCGTCAAGATCGGCCGCACGCACATGCAGGATGCGACACCACTGACGCTCGGCCAGGAGTGGTCGGGGTACGCGGGGATGCTCAGCGACAATCTGGAGCGGATCGGCGACGCGCTCAAAGGCGTGTACCAACTGGCCCTGGGCGGAACGGCGGTCGGAACCGGGATTAACGCCGCGCCTGGCTTCGGCGAGGAGGCGGCGGCGGAAATCGCCAAGTTGACCGGCTTGCCCTTCGTGAGCGCGCCGAACAAGTTCACCGTGCAGGGCGCTCACGACGCGCTGGTTCAGCTCTCCGGCGCCATGCGCACCCTCGCGGTGTCGCTGTACAAGATCGCCAACGATATCCGGCTCATGTCGTGCGGGCCGCGGGCGGGGTTCGCCGAGCTGATGATTCCGGAAAACGAGCCCGGCTCTTCGATCATGCCGGGCAAGGTGAATCCCACGCAGGCCGAGGCGCTGACGATGATTTCGGTCCAGGTGATGGCGAACGACATCGCGGTCGGTTTCGGCGGGGCGGGCGGCTATCTCGAAATGAACGTCTACAAGCCGCTCATGATCTTCAACATTGCCCATTCGATAACGATCCTGTCCGACGGTTGCGTCAACTTCCGGAAGTTTCTGGTAGAAGGCGCGAGGCCGAATCTGAAGAAGATTCAGGAGTACGTGGACAAGTCGCTCATGCTGGTCACTGCGCTCTCACCGGTTATCGGGTATGACCGAGCCTCCCAGATCGCGCATTACGCACTGGATCACGACCTCACGCTCAAGCAGGCCGCGCTAAGGCTCGGCTTTGTGACAGCAGGGGAGTTCGACCGGCTTGTCGATCCGGCAAAAATGGTCCATCCTTGCGGATAGACACATCTGCGTTGATCCGGGTTAATCAGCGGCCGACATTGGTTTTTCCAATAGCGTGGCGGTGCGATCCAGGTAAATCACGTGCCAGCCGAGTTGCTCGAGTGCAGGCACCAGTGAGTAATCGTTTGGCAGGAGTGCATGCGTGAAGTGGTAGGAGTTCCAGATCTCTTGCCAGCCGGGGCGCAGCTGAGTGAGTCGCGCGTATTGCTCGAGAAACCCGGCGCCGTACAGGTCGCTGCGGCCGTCGAAGAAGACTTTCATTGTGCCGTTGGAGCGATAAATGAGATAGCCACCGTACTTATCGGGAGCGAAGAGGCGGGCACCGGCGGGGATGTGCCCGTAGGCGGCGACCGGGAACTGGCCGGGCGGGAATCCGGCTTTGGGCATCAGGAACCACACCGCCGCGAGCGCGACGGGGGCGAGCCAAAGGCCGCGGCAGCGGGCATCGAGCGCGCGCAGGTTGGCGGCGTACCGGTTGAACGATTTGCCGCAATAGGGGGCGATGGCGGCGTTGGCGATGGGGAGCAGCACGAGCGCGCACAAGGGCAGGGCGCGAGCCGAGCGCAGGGCCAGGGCAGTGATGACGATGGCGATGACGAAGTGGTGATATTGCTTCCGGGTGAAGGCGAGGGTGCCGCCAATCATTCCGAGGATGACGGTGGCGACGATCTGGCCGGCGCCTTCGGCATGAAAGTCGAAGGACTGGAATTCACCGATGCGGGCGAGGAGGGCGGAGTCGGTGAGGTAGCGGTAGAGGTGGGTGTAGAGGGCGGGGCCGTAGGGGTTGAGGACGCCGAGAGTCAGGATCACCGCCGCGTGCCTGGTCAGCAGGGCAGGCCGGAGGCCTACCCTACCGAGAATCCCAAGATAGAAGCTGGGGTGGACGTTCGCCCAGAGAACCGTCATGGCGGCGGTGGAGGCGAGGCCGGCGGGGAACATCGCCCAGAGGAGAAAAAGCCAGCCGAGTATGTGGGGGCGCGCCAGCCAGTGCATGTTGCAGGTGGAAAGAAGGAGCGGCGCCATGGCGCACGCAATCAGGAAATTGCCGCCGAGCGCCCAGTGCAGACGGAACCAGAGCCAGACACCGAAGGCAATCGCCGCGGAGTAGAAGAGCGCGACCGCGTTCAATCCGCCGGCGCGATGAAGGGCGCCGACTGCGAGGTCGGAGAGCCATTCCCAGGCGAACCAGGGCCGGCCGGAGCGGGTGAAGGAATAAGGATCGGTGCGTGGGAGCGTGCCGGTGGCAAGAATGGCTTCGCCGTTGCGGATATGCCATCCGGCGTCGGAATCGCGAAAGAGCTTCTGGTAACCCTGGAAGAGGAAGACGCAGTAGAAGAGCGTGACGCAGGCGGCGACCATCGCCAGGTCCGGCACCCACCAGCGCAGTCGCACTTCCGGCGTGGACATCCGGCCGCGCGATCTACTGGCCGGTGGCGCCGATACTCGACAGGTCGCCGGTGATGCTCTGGTAAAGGCTCACGATGCCCTGTGAGAGCTGATTCACGGTCGTGATCAGGGCGAGGCCGACGGCAGCCACAATCAAGGCGTACTCGACGAGGTCCTGTCCCTGTTCCTCGCGCAGCAGATTCAAGAGAAATGCTTTCATAAAGTTCCTTCCAGGTTATTGCGCGGAGGCGGTTTTGGCAACGTCCTTCCGCGGTTCGTCCAGCGGTCCCACGAACAGCCGCTTCATCGAGGACTTCCAGCGTTCCCAGCGCGTCTCGTCCGGCGTGGGCGGAAGGGTGAGGGTCGCCGGCGTAGCGGCGAGGCGGCTCACCAACTCGAGGTTCTTCAGTGCGGCAGCGTGATTCTTGTCCAGGCTCAAGGCCACTTCCAGTTCTTTTCGGGCCTCGGCAAAGTTCCCTTTTTCGATCCACACCACGGCCAGGTTGTTATGCGCGGAGGCGGCATCCGATGTGGATTGCCAATTCGCCACCGCCTGGCTGGCTGCATTGGAATTGGCGAGCGCCAGCCCGAGATTGTTACGCGCCATCTCGGATGACGGATTCAGGCGAAGGGCTTCACGAAATTGCGCGGCGGCCTCCTCATTTTTCTTTTGCATCAACAGGTTGTAACCGAGGTTGTTGTGGAGATAGTCGGCGGTGGGAGCCAGTTCGATGGCTTTGCGGTGGGCAGGCTCTCCCAGGGGCCAAAGAGCCGATTCATCGCGCAAAATACCGAGCCAGGAGTAGTACTCGGCGCTATTTTGCGGATGGGATTTGAGGAAGGCTTCCAGGCTGCTGATGGCTTCCGCGCGACGGTTGACCTCGCGGAGGTCGCGCACGAGGGAAAGCTGGGCCGGGCCGGAGTCCGGGAAACGGGCGACGGCCAGGCGGCTGATTTCAAGGGCGATTTCGTGATACCCACGCTCGCGATAGGCGCGGGAGAGATCGACGCGGGCCTGGATGTTGTCGGGCTCGGCGGCGACTTTTTCGCGAAGTTGACGGAACTGGAGGTCGCCATCGCCGGCATCGATGGCGTTGTGCACCTGGCGGTCCCATACGGTGGCGGTTTTGGGGGCAGGGGCGGCGGCAGTTTTGACCACCTGCGTGTGCGTGCAGGAGGCCGCGAGTACGGCAAATGCGAGCACGATTGGCGAGCTCTTCATTCCGTCAGCTTCTCGATTTCCAGAACATCTCCAACCTGGGTGCCCGTTTTTTCGACAGTTCCGGCGGGCAGTTCCAGGATCGAATGTGCAGTCAGGCATGCGGAAAGGCGCCACGCCGGGACTGCCATCCTCACCTTCCGAACCTTCCGTTTTCGATCGAGATAGACGAGATCGATCGGGAACTTCATGAAGAAGGTATGGACCGACTCACACGGTACGATCCACAGGCCCTCGCCGGGCTCCAGCCGGTCGTGCTTCAACAGGCCCGTGCGTCGCTTGGAGCTGGAATCCGCAACATCAATGGATCCGCCCAGAAGGACACTCCGGGTCTGGTTCCGCACCTGTACTTTCAATTTTGTTGAATATAACACGAGTCGAGCGGGGATGTTGCGGTTCACCGCGGAGACGCGGGGACGCAGAGAAAACGCTGAGAAGCAACTTCGCTCGGGAAAACGGGTTAGATTACACTAAGGATTGATTTGCCGCGTCTCCGGGAAGGATTTGCGTTGAACTACAAGTGTCTGGTATTGGCGGGATTGGTGGCGGCGGCCGCATGGCAGGAGCCGGTACGCGCGCAAACGGCGATCGGGGCGACCTTCGGAAATGTCATCACGCTGCAGGGCGGCACGCCCAGCGACATCGTGCTGGATGAGCTGCGGCACGTGCTCTATCTGGTCAACAACAAGACCAACCAGGTGGTGATTTTCGATTACACGACGAACCAGGTGGTGGGAAGCATCGGGACCGGGAAGACGCCGCTGGCGGCGGCCATCTCCATGGACGGCGCCTGGCTGTATGTGACGTGCAACGGGAGCAGCTCGCTGAACGTGATCGACCTATCGCAGAACCGGGTGGTGCAGACGGTGCAGTTGCCGTCGGCGCCGCAGGGCGTGGAAGTCGGCGCGGACGGCCGGGCGCTGGTGAGCATGGTGGGCAGCGGTGTAGTGAACGGAGTGCCGCAGGGCACGCTCTCGGTTTTCGATCGCACGCAGGTGGCGGGGCAGCAGTTGATCGCGGTCACGGTGCCGGCGCTCACGACCACCTTGACTCCAGCACCGGCGCAGGGCACGACACGGCCGACCACCACGTTCACCGGCAAGCTGATGCGGACGCCGGACGGATCTTTCATCGTGGGCGTGACGACGCCAACGAATTCGAATACGTATATCTTCGTCTACGAGGTGGCGTCGGGCGTGATCCTGCGCAACCGGACGACTTCGGGGCAGAGCTCGGTAATTGCGATGTCGCCGGACGGATCGAAGTTCATGGCGGGCTTTACCTTGTACGACATGTCGACGCTGGCGGTGATCGCGCAGCAGAACAACGCCAACGCGCCGTTCACGACGGCCGCGGCGGTGAACACGCTGGCCAACATCGGCGGCAGCATATTCACACCGGACGGCGGCACGCTCTACAGCGCGTTCAATACCGCGGCCACCACCAATCCACCGTCGCCGTCGAACTCGTCGACGCTAATGATGAACGATCCGACGAGCCTGGGAATCCGGCTGGGAATCCGGCTGCCGGAGAGCATCGTGGCGAAGATCGTGATGACTTCGGACGGCATGGACGCGTGGGGATTGAGCGACTCGGGGATGATCCACATGCCGATCGGGCATTTGTACGATTACCCGATCATCATGCCGGCGACCACGCAGGTGTTCCTGGCGATGGACGACTGTAATCGCGGCGTGGCGACCGGGACGCTGCAGATCAACAACCTGGGCAAGGGTAAGCTCACTTACACGGTTGCGACGAATCCGGGCTCGGCGCTGATCTATCAGCAAGCGAGCGGGCTGGCGCCGTCGTCGATCACGTTCACGATGGACCCGGGGCGCAACGGGCTGGTGCGGCAGCCGGGAACCAACATCTGGACCGGCGCCGGCACGCAGAGCGGCACGCCGGTGAACCTGACGCTTTCCTCGCCCGAGGCCATCAACATTCCGAACACGATCCGGGTGTATATGAACTACCGGCAGAACGACCAGCGCGGCGTGATCTACCCGGTGCCGACCACGCTGAACAACAATCCTGGCGGGACTACGGGAAACACGGCGGGCAATGAGGGCCTGCAGGACATTCTGCTGGATGAAGCGCGCGGCAAGGTGTACATCACCAACTCGGGATACAACCGGATCGAAGTGTTCGACATTCAGAAGCAGCACTTCGTGAATCCGATTCCGGTGGGACAGATGCCGCACCAGATGGCCATGGGCAGCGACGGCAAATCGCTCTACGTGGGCAACACGGGCGGCGAGTCGATCAGCGTCGTGGACCTGGATATGCAGCAGGTGGTGAACGGCGTGGCGTTTCCGGCGGTGCAGCGCAACGGCACGGCGAACCCGATCTATCCGCGGTCGCTGGCGGTGGGCAATTTCGGGCTGCAGTTCATGATGTCCAACGGGTCGCTGTGGAAGGTGGTGAGCGGCCAGGCTCTTCCCCGGCCGCTGGATTCGGTGTACACGGCCGCGTTGACCGGGTGTCCGAATTGCGGCATGATCGGCACCCCGGACAACAACTTCATCATCGTGCTGAACGGCAGCGGAACGGCATACGTCTACGACGGCACAGCGGATACGTTTGTGACCAGCAGGCTGCTGATTCCGGCGCCGATCCAGGGCTATTACGGGGTGCTGGGCGCGGGACCTTCGAATTCGTACTTTCTGGTGAACGGGCTGATCGTGAACCCGTCGCTGACCACGCTGGGCGGATCGGCGAGTCCGGGCGCGACGACGATCACGCCGCCGGGCGGAGGCGGACCGGGGGGCGGACCTCCGACGGTTACGGTAATCAACACCGGTAATCGCAACATCGCAACTGCCGCGCCGCTGGACGCGAATCGGTTCCTATGGTTGACCACGCCGGTGAGGCAGAGCATCACCACGGTGACGCGCGACGACTCTCGGACCACGCTGGAGATTGTGAACATCAATACCGGCGAAGTCCAATTGGCGGGCGTGGTGCCGGAGAACCCGGTGGTGAACGTGTTCGGCACGACGCGGTTCAACACCGTCCCGCGGCAGATGGTGGTGGATTCGGCGGGAACTACGGCGTACATGATCACGCTGAGCGGTCTGAGCGTGGTGAGCCTGGCGCCGAGCGGAAACGACACGCGGCCGGCAATCGCGACAGCGGGCGGGATTGTGAACTCCGCGGACGGCACGACGAAGTTCGGTCCGGGCTCGTTCATTACGATCACGGGGACGAATCTGGCAAGCCCGGCGACGGCGGACACGATTCCGCCGCCTACGGTGCTGGGCGGCTCGTGCGTGACGTTCGGAGACATTGCGGTACCGCTCCTGGTGACCTCTTCGGGGCAGATCCAGGCGCAGATTCCGGACACGCTGGCGCCCGGGACGCAGGTGGTGGAAGTGCGATCGCTGGCGACGGCGCAAGATTCGGACCCGGTGACGGTGACGGTGAAGGCGGCGGGGAATTAGGAATGGAAAACGATGGCTGATCGCCTCATAATGGAGCGGGTAGTCAGGGGAAGGTGGCCAGGACGCGAGTTTGACGTCGAATTCTGGCAGGCGCTGGGACCGTCGCGGATCATCGAGGCGGCCTGGGATCTCGTAGTGACGGCCGCAGCCGTCAGGGGCATCTGTTGCGAGATTTGAACGCGGCGGGCGCGCGCTATATGATCGTGGGTGGGTATGCGGTTCTAAGGGGAACCGCGGTGAGAGTTGAGCACGGAAGGGGCGACGACAAACGATCGTCCGCCCCACATGTTTACCCCCACAATTCGTGGACCGGGTAATACTGCACCGGGCCGGTTGTGGGGACGTATTCGAAGCCGCGGCCGAGCGGGTCGTCGTGGCGGACGGTGGTCCAGTCGATGCCGGCGGCGGAGTAAATGGTCGCTTCGATGTCTTCGGGGTAAATGTAGCGGTTCTGCGACCAGCCGTAATCGACCGTGTCCTTACCCAGTGAGTCGGTGGCGCCGACGATGGTGCCGCCCTTGATACCGCCGCCGGCGAAGAAGCAGAACTGCTGCGGCCAGTGGTCGCGGCCGGCCTGCGCGGTCAGGGGGCCGACGGTGCGGCCGAATTCACCGTACATGACGATCAGGGTCTGATCGAAGAGGCCGTAGCTCTTGAGATCGAGGATCAGCGTGGCGAGCGCGTTGTCGAGCAGCGCGGCTTTCGTGGGCAGGTTGGCAGTGGCGTAGATGTTGGAGTGCATGTCCCAGCCGTCGCCGCTGGTGATCTGGATGTAGCGCGTGCCGAGGTTGGCCTTGAGGATCTGCGAGGCCACCAGCATGGCATTGCCGGTGCTGGTGGAGCCATAGCGCGCGCTCTGGGCGCTAGTGAAGCCGAAGTACTGGTTGACGGTCGGGTTGTACATCAGCTCCTTGGCGTCCACGTAGAAATCGTTGTAATTGGAGTAGTCGACGGGGGCGCCGCCGGCGCCGGAGCGCAGGCCGCCGTCGAGCGAGTTGAGCAGCTTGAACCGGCCCTCGAAGCGCGTCTGTCCGCCGCTGGCGGAGTTGGTGGTGTTGGCGATGCCGGCCGTGGAAGGCGTCACCTTGAATGGCGCGTATTTGGCCGAGAGGTAGCCTTGATTCACTCCGCCGGCGGAATTCAGGGCGAGGAAGGTGGGGAAGATGTCCGAGGGCTTGCGCTGGCTGTCCTTCTCGATGGCCACGATGCTGCCGATGTTGGGGGCGATGTTGCCGAGGGCGGCCAGCGGATTGCGGCCGATCTGCACCCAGGTCTGGCAGACGGAGTGAACCACGGCGTGGGCCTGCACGCTGCGCGCGACGGCAAAGCTGTCGGTCATAGTGGCCAGCTTGGGCATGAGGCCGGTGGGGAACAGCATGCCGTTGATGGTGGCCGGATTGAAATTAGTCGGAGTGGTTCCGTTGACTACCTTGAGGTCGAAGGTATCGGTATGGCTCGGAGCGCCGGCGAGCAGGATGAAGATGACATTTTTCGCGGTATTCTTGGTGGTGACGCCGCTGGTAGAGACGTCGGCAGCTTTGGCGTAGCGCTGGGTGAGGAAGGCGCCGGTGAGGCCCGCGCCTGCGATCTCGAAGAAGTGGCGGCGCGTCCAGTGCGGGCGGTTGTGGAACGGCGGATAGGTCCAGGGATACTTCTTGAAGTGCCGGTTGATTTTTTCCTGTTCGTTGCTCATGACGTCTCCCCGTTGCCTAGTAGTTGAAGATGAAATCAACTTTGTTGAACAGCGACCACGCCAGGTCCTGGATGGCATTGTTGCGCGCCGTGCCGTTGGCCGCGGGAAGCGATGCCAGGGCGGTATTCATTTCGTCCTTGGAAGGGTATCGCGAGAGGATGGTCAGGTAGAGCTTGTTGACCAGGTCGGTGTTGCCGAGAGCGATTGCCTGAACGATCAGGGGGCTGGCGGCGGAGCCGGTGGCGGCCAGCCTGGTCTCGATGAGGGTGCTGTTCAGGAGGCCGAGAGCCTGCAGGATGCTTCCATCCGGCTTGCGCGGCTGGTCGTCGCGGTTG
This sequence comes from Verrucomicrobiia bacterium, assembly GCA_035578025.1. Lineage (GTDB taxonomy): Bacteria > Acidobacteriota > Terriglobia > Bryobacterales > Bryobacteraceae > Solibacter. Next base: position 19,741 of record DATJYJ010000494.1, on the reverse strand, counting down.
CCGCGAAGGAAGTTGTTGAGGAAGGTGTCGGTGGTGCCGTCGGTGGTATTCACGACGTCCGGAAGCTGCATGGCGTAGCTGACACGAACCGGGGTGGTGCCATCGGACTGCGTCATACCGGTCACGGCCATACTCGGGAAGACGCCGGTCGACTGAGCGACGGCGTCGAGGATCTCTTCGCCCCAAAGGCGGCGCACGAATTTGCGTGCGAAGTAGGGCTCCCAGGCGGCGTTCCACTGGCCGGGGTACGTGGCCGAGAGCTGGTAGGTATCGCTATTCACGATTTCACGCATCAGGGCCTTGAGGTCGTAACCGCTGTTGATGAAGTGTTGCGCCAGAGCGTTGAGCAGGCGCGCATTGCTCGGCTGGAGGGTCCACGGGCCGGGCGGCGGGTTGTCGGGATCCAAGCGCATGGGGTCGAATGTGTCGGGAGGGTCCACGATGCCGCGGCCGAAGAAATAGGCCCACATGTAGTTCACGGCTGCCCTGGCGAACTGGAAGTCTCCGGTAATGCTCTTGGCAAGGGAGGTGCGATAGTCGTCGCCCGACTTGGGTGTGTCGCCGGTGAAGATGTATTGCGGCGGGACATAATTGCAGGATTGGCCGCTCTTACAGCCGCTGACGGTGGGCTGGCGCGCGGGACGATTGCCGGTGGTGGTGTTCAGGGTGTAATCGGCGGTGAAGCCTTTGGTGTTGTTGAGGAGCGACCAGTAGTAGTTGTTATTGTTATTGGGGTCGTAGCGAACGATCGCGGCCTGGGTGTGCGACATGTACGAAGAAAGCTGCCAGGCCTGGTATCGGGTGGTGCCCATGGCCCACAGATTGATGGCATCCAGGTGGCCGCGGCCGTTGTGGCAGAGCAGGCAGTTGACGTGGGTCATGCCGAGGAACGTGTCGAAGGTGTTGGCGGTCATCTGGTCCATGATGTCCTGCGTCGGACCCATGGTGACGTTGGCGCCGATGAGGTAATTGGTGGTGGGGGTGGTGAAGGAATCGCCGCCAGACGCCGAGATCAGCTCCGTGGCCATCTGGTCATAGGGCTTGTTGTTGGCAACGGCGTCCTTGATCCAGGCGTAGAAGGCGTTGCGCCCGCCGGCCTGCCGGTTGGTGCCTGTGGAGTTCTTGACGGTAGTGTTCTGGAAGAGGTCGCCGAAGAACATGGTCCATTTGTCGACGAACTCCGGTTTGGCAAGCAGTTCCTCGACCAGCTTGGAGCGCTTGTCGGCGGAGGTGTCGGCGACGAAGGAGAGGACGCGGTCGGGAGTCGGGATACGGCCGGTAAGATCGAGGGTCACGCGGCGGATGAATTCCCAGTCGGTGGTGCGGGGCGCGGGGGTGATGCCGTTGGCCTGGAAATCGGCATAGATGAACGAGTCGATGGAGCCGGCTGAATGCTGCTGACCGAAGTCGTAGGTACGGCTGCCGCCGGGCACGAAGCCCAGGGACTGCATGACGGACTGGGTGGTCTCGCCGAGCCGGCGGGCGGGAGCGATGCCGGAAACACGACGGTAGGCATCGGTATAGAAGCGCTCGCGCTGAGGGCCGAAGAAGGGGCAGTCCGGGTCCTGGTAGCCAGTCTCCTGCCCGATGCACAGGGCGGAGAAGCCGAGGAAGACGAGTCCGCCAAAAAACAGGTGTCGCCGAGGCTCAAACATGGAATCAACTCCGAAACGCGCGTTTCCCCCTTGCGCGGATAACGTCATTCTAAACCCTGGGCTTGTGCGATAGTTCCTCAACTTTTGTAATTTGGGTACCATTTATCCAAGAACGAGAAAATTCTGGCCCGCGCGGGTTTATGATTTCGTCATATGAGCAGACGAACGGGGTGGATTTGGGCATTGCTGGCAGTAAGTTCCGGCGCGCCCGCGGATGCGCAAGCCCTGAGTAATCAATCGCTAAACGGAAAGTATTATTTCCGGCATATATCCCTGGGCACGGATGGATCGAGTGTGACGAACCTGAGCGACGTCCGCAGCCTGATCGGAACAATTACCTTCGATAGCAGCGGACATTTCAGCTTTATCGGACAGCAACTGACGGGAAATTCGACAGCAGTTTCGCAGCAGGGATCGGGGAGCTACTCGGTGGACTCGGGCGGCTTCGTCACCATGGACAGCCCGCTGAGGACCAAAGCCAAGCTGAATGCGCGTTACAGCATAGAGGCGGTGCTGGGATCGAGCACGGAATCATCCGACAACACCTTCGATCTGTTTGTCGCGATTCCGGCGCCGGCAGGCGGGGCGGTGCTGGGCGGGCCGTATACGACGATGGCGTTGGAATTTCCAGGAGGTACGACGGCGAATATGCGAGCTACCGAATTTTCGCTGTACACCCTGCCGCTGGGGAACCTCACGCCGTTCACGGTCAGCGGGCACGCCGCGAATCTCGCGCAGGGGATTCCCCAAACCCAGCAGGTGACGGGTGCTACGTTCACGATGGGGATCGACGGGACGGGCAGTTTTACCGTGGGTGCAGCCAATACCGGGAGCCTGTTGAGCGGCACGAAGACGCTTTATCTTTCGGCGACGGGCAACGTGATCCTGGGCGGATCCACGACGCCGGGCGGACACGACATCGTGATCGGCGTGAAGGCGCCAACCGGAGCGAGCAACGCTTCCTGGAACAGCACTTTGTGGGGAGCGGGGCTGCGGGTGGACACCTCTTCGGTGAGCGGGTACGCGGGCGCGGTGGCGTCGCGGGGCCAGGGGAAGATCACCTGGACGAAGCGGTTCAAAGCCCTGGTGCAATCGGCGGGTGTGGGCGACACGGACTACACGGGCATCAACAACTACAACCTGAATGCGGATGGAACGGGCACATCGGACCTGACCGTGATCGGCTTGGGGGCCGGCAGCACGCTGGCGGGCGCCGCGATCAGCCCGATCGATCCGGGCGCATACGAGATCTACTTCGGAGCACCGATGCCGGCTTTCACCGGATCGGGGGTGTATCTGAACCCGCTGGGGGTAATCAACGCGGCCAGTTTCGCTCCGCCCGGCAATCCAATCGCTCCGGGACAGTTCGTGGCGCTTTTCGGCACGGGGTTGGCGGCGGGCAATCAGACAGCGAAACCGCCGTATCCCACCTCGTTGGGCGGGGTGAGCGTGCTCATCAACGGGAAGAACGCGCCTCTGTATTTCGTCAGTCCCGGACAGATCAACGCGCTGGTTCCATTCGCTACCACGGGACCGACCGCGACGATCGTGGTACAGAACAACAGCGCCAATTCGAATACGGTTACGGTGCCGGTGGCGGCGACGTCGCCGGGTGTGTACTCGCTGGATCAATCGGGGTACGGGAGCGGGGCCATTCTGCATGCGGATTATTCGTTGGTGAACGACGCAAGTCCGGCGCTGCCTGGGGAGACGGTGCTGATCTATCTGACCGGCATGGGGACGACGAACCCGAGTGTCGCGGACGGTACGGCGGGGAATGCGGGGACGCTGTACGACACGGTTTCACCGGTGGCGGTTTACGTCGGGGGCAAGACGGGGGCGGTTGTGTTCAACGGGCTGGCGCCGGGATTCCCGGGGTTGTACCAGATCAACGTGACGTTGCCCTCGCTGCTGCCAGGGCCGGGACGGCTGCCGCTGGCGATCGGGACGGGGAACGCGTACCACGACCAGGTGGATATTTCAACAAAGTGAGGGCCGGCGGTTATACTAAAGGTATGAAGACCGCGATCTCAATCCCGGACGATGTTTTCGCAGGCGCCGAGCGGCTTGCCAAACGAAAGAAAAAATCACGGAGCCAGCTGTATACCGAGGCCGTCCGGGAATATGTGGCCCGGCACGATGCCGAAGAGGTGACAGCAGCAATCAACCGGGTCGTGGACGCGCTCCCCCAGGCGAGGGATCCCTTCGTAGGTGCCGCTGCGCGCCGGATTCTCGAGCGGACGGAATGGTGATCTCGCAAGGCGAGATCTGGTGGGCCGACCTGCCCGCGCCGGTCGGTTCTGCCCCGGGATACCGAAGGCCAGTCGTAGTCGTGCAGGGAGAGATCTACAATCGCAGCCGCATCGGGACGGTGGTATGCGTCCCACTCACGTCGAATCTTCGATGGGCCGATACGCCCGGGAATGTGGCGCTGTCACGGGAGGCGACCGGGCTGAGCCACGATTCCGTAGCTAATCTCTCGCAAATCCTGACGGTAGACCGGGAGCTTCTTACGGAGTGCAGCGGAAAGCTAACACGATCGAAACTCAACCTGGTGTTCGCGGGAATCGACGTGGTTCTCGGAAGGTAGCCCGGTTTTTCGCTACCATCTGTCTATCCCCTCTGGGTTTCTACCGAATGAACGCAATCGATCTCTCCAGCTTTGCCGGCTTGACGGCGATGGTCCTGCTGGCTCTCAATGTGGTGCTCGGAATTCTGGTATCGCGGAACTATAGCCCCGCGCGGCGATGGCCGCGGCGCAAGATCCCGATCTTCCGCATCCATAACTGGACGGCCTACACTGCGCTGGCATTCGTGCTGGTGCATCCGACCCTGCTGCTCTTCGCCGACAAGCCGCGCTTTCATGCCGCGGACCTGCTCTACCCGGTGAACTCTCCCGGGCAGAACGCGTACAATACGCTGGGGGCGATCGCGCTGTACACGGTGATGGTTGTGGTGGTCACGTCCTATTTCCGGCCGAAGCTGGGCAGCCGGCCGTGGAAAAAGATCCATTACGCGGCTTACTTCGCGGCTGCGGTTCTGTTTCTTCACGGGCTGCTGATCGACCCCGATCTGAAGAACCGGCCTCCCGATTTGCTGGATGGCGAGAAGGTGCTGGTGGAGGGATGTCTCGTGGCGGTCTGCGCAGCCGGGTTGTGGCGTTTGCGGCAGAAGCGGAAAATGGTGTGAGCGGGCGAAAGGCTGATGGGAGAATCGGGATTCCTGTTCGAGTTCGAGGCCGCTCCCGAGCGGCGTGTGTTCACGGTCAGCGAGTTGAACTCCGCGATTCGCGACGTGCTCGATGGCGAGTTCAACGATGTGCGGGTGGCGGGCGAGATCTCCGGCCTGAAGCTGGCGGCCAGCGGGCATTATTACTTCACGCTGAAGGAGCGGGAGTCGCAGATCAAGGCGGTGGCTTTCCGCTCGTCGCACCGCTACTGGAAGTTCCGGCCGCAGGACGGGCTGGCCGTGGTGGCGCGCGGGCGCATCGACGTCTACGAGGCGCGGGGCGAATACCAGCTTCTGGTGGAGATGCTGGAGCCGCAGGGACTCGGAGCGCTGCAACTGGCGTTCGAGCAGCTCAAGAAGAAACTGGCGGCCGAGGGACTCTTCGCGGCGGAGCGCAAGCGGCCCCTGCCGCGATTTCCGCGGAAGATCGGGATCGTGACCTCGCCGCGCGGGGCCGCGATCGCCGACATGGTGCAAATCCTTTCCCGCCGCTTCCCGGGGCTGCACATCCGGCTATATCCGGCGCTGGTGCAGGGTGAAGGCTCGGTGGACGACGTCTGCCGCGGCATCGAATACTTCAGCCGGACGAAATGGGCGGATGTTCTGATCGTGGGCCGCGGGGGCGGATCGCTGGAAGATCTCTGGACGTTCAATGAGGAGGCTGTGGCGCGGGCGATCGCGGCCTGCAAGGTGCCGGTGGTGTCGGCGGTGGGGCACGAGACGGATGTGACGATCGCGGATTTCGTGGCCGACCTGCGCGCGCCGACGCCCTCGGCCGCGGCGGAGCTGATCGTGCCGACGCGCGATGACTGCACGGAACGCGTGAGCACGGCGGAGCACCGCGCGACGCAGTTACTGCGGTACCGGCTGGCGATGCTGGGCCGGCGTCTGCACCAGCAGGGAGTCGATCGCGCGCACGGGCTGCTGGCGCGGCGCATCGGGCGCGCGCAGCAGCGGATCGACGAGCAGAGCTACCGCCTGAAGGAACTGGCGCGGGGCGCAATCGGTTCGCGGGCCAGGGGGCTGCGGCTGATGGAATCGCGGCTGGGGCGGTTCGATATGCGGCCGCGGCTCGCGGCAGACCGGCGGAGGCTGGATGCGGCGGAGACGATTGCACAGAGGTTGATTCGCGCGCGGCTGGTGCGGAGCCGGGGCGCGTATGAACGGGCGGCGGCGCAACTCGTGCAGCTCAGCCCATTGAAAATTCTGGAGCGCGGGTACGCGATCGTCACCAACGAGCAGGGAATCGTGACGGACGCGTCGAAAGCGCCGGCGGATTCCGCGATTCACGTGCGGCTGGGGCGGGGGGAACTGGACGCGCGGGTGATTTAGAGTGCACGCCCCGAGCCTCGGGCGGACGACAAGGACGGATCGTCCGCCCCACATAGCGCGCATACATGGGCGGCAGAGGCTGCGGACAGACCTTCAAGACTGTAGCCGCCTTCGAGCACCGAAATAACGCGGCCGGATGCGATTTCCATTACACGGCGCGTGAGGTCGGCGAAATCGGCATCGGTCAGAGTGAACCGGCCGAGGAGATCGCCGGCGCGGGAGTCGAAGCCGGCGGAGATCAGAACGAGGTCAGGCTGGTAGCGGGCGGCGGCAGGGAGGAGCGAGTTCTCCACTGCTCCCAGAATCTCGTGGCGTCCACTGCCGGCGGGGAACGGAAAGTTCATCGTTGTGCCGGCGCCTTCGCCTTCGCCGGTTTCGTCGGCGCGCCCGGTGCCGGGATAGAGCGGCCACTGGTGTGTGCTGAAGAAGAATACCGAGCGGTCGCGGTAGAAGATTTCCTGGGTGCCGTTGCCGTGGTGCACGTCCCAATCGACGATCATCGCGCGCGAGATGCCGTGTTTGCGCTGCGCGTAGCGCGCGGCCAGGGCGATGTTGTTCAGGAGGCAGAAGCCCATGCCGCGCGATGCCGTGGCGTGATGTCCGGGCGGCCGGACTGCACAGAATACGTTGTCCGCGGCGCCGGTGAGGACCGCATCGACCGCGGCGAGCACGCCGCCGGCGGCACGGACCGCGACATCCCAGGAATTGGGGGTGATGTCGGTATCGCCGGTGCTGAGGTAGGGTATCCCGGAAGCGACATCGCGGCGGGCGATGCGCAGATATTCCGGGGTGTGGCAGAGGAGCAGCTCTTCCTCGGTGGCGGCGCGCGAGTCGATGCGAGGCAGGCGGTCGAGCAGGCCCGCCTGCGCGAGCCCATGCATCACGGCATCGAAGCGCTCGGGCCGTTCGGGATGCTGCCGGCCGGCGAGATGCTCACGGAAGATCGGGTCTGCCATCAATGCTGTTTTCATCACACACCCCGCTGGTTACCCCATAACTCGACGTGCAGGCGCGGGCTGAAGCGAAAGCCTTCGTTCTTGCAGATTTCGGCCAGCCAGAGGCCGCGCTCGCGCAGTCTCTCATGATCGGTACCCTCAGGCATCAGGATGACGCGATCCCGGGCGGCTTGCAATGTAGTGATGATCTCGCGCACTTCATCGAGGTCCTCGGGACGGGCGACGACGAATTTGAGCTGGTGCTCGTAGCGCGACATCAATTCGGCGAGCACGTCCGGCTGAATGCGCAGGCGCTCGTGGCGCCCGCTCCAGCCGGGATCGCTGGGCGTGGAGTTGGCCAGTTTGGGGCTGATGCTCATCAGGTCGCAGGCCACGGGCTGGAAGACGGTGCCCGCGGTCTCGATGGTGATGTGCATTCCGGCGGCGCGCAGGCGCCCGGAGAGCGCGACGATTTCCGGAGCGATCATCGGCTCGCCGCCGGTGACGACCACGTGGCGCGCCGGGTGTCCGCGCACTTCGTCCAGGATCTGGTCCAGGCTAAGGTCCGTGCCTTCGGGCTGCCAGGAGGTATAGGGGGTATCGCACCAGGCGCATCGCAGGTTGCAGCCGCTGGTGCGGATGAAGACGGACGGCACGCCCACCAGCGCGCCCTCACCCTGCAGGGAGTAGAACAGCTCAGCGATCCGCAAGGCCGGCCTCTTCGAAACCTTTCCGGCGGAGCAGGCAGGCATCGCACTGCCCGCACGGGCGGCCTGCGGAATCGGGGTCGTAACAACTGAAGGTGAGCGAGAAATCGAGGGCAAGCTGGCCGGCGAGTTTCACGATCTCGGCTTTGGTCAGGCGGAGGAGGGGCGTGTGGATCTTGAGACGGGTGCGGCCTTCGACGCCTGCCCTGGTCGCCAGGTTGGCCATGTGCTCGTAGGCCTCGATGAACTCGGGGCGGCAATCGGGGTAACCCGAGTAGTCCAGGGCGTTGACGCCGATGAAGATGTCGGAGCTGCCCAGCACTTCGGCCCAGGCCAGGGCGAAGGAAAGGAAGATGGTGTTGCGCGCCGGGACGTAGGTGATGGGAATGCTGGTGGACATCTCAGCAAGGGTGCGGCTCTTTGGCACGTCGATGGGGGCAGTGAGAGCGGAGCCGCCGAAGGCATCGAGCCCGATTTTCGCAATCAGGTGGCGTTCGGCTCCAAGCGCGGCGGCCACCCGGGCGGCGGCATCGAGCTCGATCTTGTGGCGCTGGCCGTAGTCGAAGGAGAGGGCGTAGCAGGCGAAGCCCTGACGCCGGGCGTAGGCCAGGCAGGTAGAGGAATCGAGGCCGCCGCTGAGGAGGCAGACGGCCCGCAGCGTACCTGATGCGTTCGTCATGGAGGCTCGTGCCCATTATCGCCTAGCACCGTAGTAATCTGTGTGCAGCGTGCGGCTGCGCTTTCTTACTTCGACCCCGCAGAACATTGCCGGAGGCAGCGGAACCTACGTAGGCATACACGTGTTGGCGCAAGCGCTGAGCGCTCTTGGCCACGTGGTGGACATCGAGGCGCCTTTGCGCCACTTTCCCGTCTATACGGCCGAAAGACTGTGGTTCAACCGGCGGCTGCGGCGCTCGACGGAGCATGACCTGACGATCGGCTTCGATATGGACGGCTACCGGATCGCGCAAGGCGCGCCGCACGTCGCGTCGTTGAAAGGCGTGATCGCGGACGAAGTGCGGTTCGAGCGCGGCCTCACGCGGCTCACCATGGGAATTCAGGCGCGCTGCGAACGCCTGCACGTGCATCGCGCGTCACGAGTGCTGGTGACCAGCCGGTACTGCGCGGAGCAGGTGCGGACGCTATACGGCCTGAAGGAGCCGCCGGCGATCGTGCCGGAGCTGATCGACCTGGCGACGTGGCGCGCGCACCTGGCCGCGGCTCCGGCCGGCGCGGAGCGATTTACCGTCCTGTTTGCGGGGCGATTCTACCGGCGCAAGCGCGTGGACGTTCTGCTGCGCGCCGCCGCCCGATTGCGCGGCCGGATTCCCGGGCTGGAAGTCCGGATCGTCGGAAACGGGCCGTGCAACGCGATGTGGCGCGGCCTGGCGCGGTCGCTGGGGCTCGAGGATACGGTGACGTGGCTGGGCGACGTCACGCGATCGCAGCTTGCCGCGGAATACAACCGGTGCACTCTATTTTGCCTGCCGAGCGTGCAGGAGGGCTTTGGAATCGTGCTGCTGGAGGCGATGGCGGCGGGCAAGCCGATCGTGGCGGCGCGCGCGGCGGCGATTCCGGAAGTGGCGCCGCGAGCTACGCTGGTCGAGCCCGACGACCCCGATTCACTGGCGGACGGTATTGCCCGTTGGGACAGGCTTCAGCCTGTCCAGTCTTCTGCAGGCTGGATCGATCAGTTCGACGCGCCGCGCGTTGCCGAACAGTTTGTGGAGGCGGTGAGCGCCGTCACTGCCAGGTGAGGGTGATCGGCACCACCACCTGCTGCGGGGCGGGAGCAAAAGCGTTCTGTACGGTGTAAGTTGCCGGCTCAGTCTCGGCCTTGGTCTGGACCAGGTTGGCGCGGGTATCCTTGGCCAGCCTGGCCAGCGCATCGGCGGGCATGGCGACGCGCGTGAAGGTAATGCGGAGCTGCCGCTGGCCGGGGGCATCGCGAGTGAGTTCCGGGGTTTCGAATGCCTCCAGGCGCTTCACGGCCGCGCCGGCGAGCAGGTTGTCGCCTTCGGCCACGTAGAGGAACCCGTCGGCGTTCGGGATGAGCTTGAGCTTCACGGATTCGCCGGCCTGCAGAGGCGTGGAGGGGTCCAACTCCTGGTTGGCGCGCACGATGCTGGCCCGCACGCCAAGCGATGTCGAGGCGCCGAGAACGCCGCCGACAGCGCCCCCGATCACACCGCCTTTCTTCCTGGCCAATTGTGCGCCGCCCACGCCTCCGACTCCGGAGGCCTGGTCGGCCTGCGCGGGCGCGAAGGCGGAACGGCCGGCTGGCGGCGCTTGCGGAGCATAGAAAAGCGCCCGTGCGTCGAGAGCGCGCAGGTTTTGCTGGGCGCCCGCCGCCGCAGCCTGGTTTTGATTGAATTGCGGTGCGGGTAGCGCGGGCGGGGCTGCGGCCTGCTGGTTCAACTTCAGTTCGTCGGCTGGCTTTGCCGAAGCAGCCTCGGGTGCCGCCGCAGTGATCGCGCCCTGCTGCTTGGGTTGAAGCGCGGCATCGCGGGAGGGCGTGACTGGTTCTGAGACGCCGGGAACTCGCGGTTCTTGCCGCCTGGCGTGCATGAGGGTCTTGTCGGCGAAAGAGCGCGCAGTCTTCTCGGCCGGGGCCGCAGGCGTGGGCGCGGCGGCTGGAGAGGGCTGCGCGGCCTCCGGCACTTGCGCCGGACGGTTCTCGGCGACGATGACTGCCTTTTCGGCAGGCCTGCGCGACACCTGCCACACGGCGACGGCGATGGCCGCCACGCTTGCCATGGCGAGCCCGGCCACCCACGGCCGGCGCACCCACGCCCAGATGCCTGCGGAGCGCCGGTCGTCGAGCGCGGCGAGGACCTCTGCCCTGGCTGCCGGATCGCGCAGGAGGTCGTGCAGGGGCTGTTCGCGGGCCAGGGCGTCGAAGATTTCCTGGTCATCGAGCGCAGCCTCGAAGAGCGCCTGCTGCTCCGCCGGGGTCAGGGTGCCGGTGGCGTACCCGCCGAGCAGTTTTTGGACTTCTTCCCGCGTCATAGCTTGGGTTCCCAGTCTCCGCCCATGGCATCCAACAGGTTCTTGCGGCAGCGATGGTCCCAGGTGTAAATGGTGTTGATCGCCGCTACGCCCATGATCTTCTGAATTTCCGGAAACGTCTTTCCCTGCAGCTTCAGCCGCATGATTTCACGGCAGCGATCGCCGAGGCCGGCGATGGCGCGTGTGAGCCGCTCGAGCAATTCCTTGCGCTCGACGTAGCCGGCGGGGTCGGCGTCCAGATCGGGCAACTGGATATCGGTAATGGAAACCTGGTTGTACTCCCCGCGGCGAACCGATTTGCGCCGCTGGGCCATGATCTTGAACCGCACAATCTGCAAGGAGAGCGGCAGCAGGTCTTCGGCCCGCTCCAGGTGCGCGTATTTTTCATGCAGGAGCATGAGCACCTCCTGCGCCAGATCCTCGGCGGCGTCCCTCGATAGATGAGATGCCGCGAAGGCCACAATCCTTTCACGGAGCCGGGCCAGGATCTCGTCGCGTGCCACTGTCCACAGGGTACCTCAGGGGGGAAGGCTGGAAGAGGGTATACTCCTGAGTCATGGCGCGAACTTATCGGACCCGTGCCGCGGTCCTGCAGCAGGCGCGGGCGGGCGTGGCGGTGGAGACGGTGCACCTGGGCGAGCCTGGCGAAGGAGAGGTGCTGCTGCGGATGGAGGCGTGCGGGCTGTGCCACTCCGACGTGTTCGTGACGACCCTGGAGAAACTGCCGCTGGCGCCCGTGACACTGGGACACGAGGGAATCGGAAGGGTGGAGGCGGCAGGCGCGGGAGTGACCGGTTGGGCGCCGGGAGATCGCGCCGGCATCACGTTTCTGGGCACGACTTGCGGCGGCTGCGAGTGGTGCGTCTCGGGGCGGGAGCGATTCTGTCCCAAGCAGACCAATTTCGGCTACACGCTGCAAGGGGCATTGAGCGACCTGGTGATTGCGCCGGCGCGGGCGCTGGTGCGCGTGCCGGACGGACTGGCGGCGGAGATCGCGGCGCCGCTGTGTTGCGCGGGATGGACCGCGTACCGGGCGCTGCGCGAGGCGGGGCTGGAGAGCGGGCAGACGGTGGCGCTGTTCGGCTACGGCGGGCTGGGCCACCTGGCGCTCCAGATGGCGAAGCATATGGGGGTGCGCGTGGCGGTATCGGACCCGAGCGGCGAGAAGAGGGAGGCCGCGGGCGAGGATGGAGCCGAAGCAGCGGTGAAGGGAGCCGATGCGGCGATCGTGTTCACCGCGGCACCGGCGGCGATTCCGCAGGCCTTTCGCGCTCTGAAGCGGAACGGCCGGCTGGTACTGGTGGGACTCTCGGTGGCGAACTACGAACTGCCGCTGGTGGAAACGGTGCTGAAGGGAATCACGCTGCGAGGCAGCTACCTGGGATCGGCGGAGGATCTGCGGACGGTGTTCGAGCTGGCCGAGCAGGGAGTGGTGAGGCCACGTATCGGAATACACGGACTGGACGAGGTTCCGGAGCTGATGGATCGGCTGCGGGGCGGGAGTGTGGCGGGGCGGGCAGTGGTGCGGTGGTAGCGAGGTAGCGATGGGACAGGAAATCGAGTGCCGGATGCACTATGACGGGCGCGTGCTTGCGGGACGAGCTTATCTGGAAGGCGACCACATCCTGTTTCGCGGCACGGATCGAGTGAGGATTCCGCTCAAGGATGTGAGGGATGCCAAAGCCGAGGCGGGGACGTTGCGGCTGGAGACCGCAGGCGGCCCGGTTCTGCTGCAAATGGGGGCGGCGGCGGAAAAGTGGGCGGTGAAGATTCTGCATCCTCCGTCGCGAGCGGAAAAACTCGGAGTGAAGCCGGGCCTCGAAGTGCGGGTGATAGGAGCGTTCGAGGCAGCGTTCGCGGAGGAGTTGTCGACGTTAGCGGCAGCCAAAAAGCAAGCGGACCTGGTGTTTTGGGCGGTAGGAACGGCGAAGGAGTTGGCGCGGATCGCGAAGGTGGCCGGCGGCCTGAAAACTACTGGAGCACTCTGGGTTGTGTACCCCAAGGGCGTGACGGAGATTCGGGAAATCGAGGTAATCGAGGCCGGCCGGTCTGCCGGGCTGAAAGATGTGAAGGTTGTAAGATTCAGCGCGACGCACACGGCCCTGAAGTTTGTGATTCCCGTGTCCCGGCGCGCGGCGAGGATTTGATAAGATAGGTATGTCTTTTTCCAGACAAGTTCATGTCGCCTAGCCTGGCTCTGGTATTTCTGGTTGCGCGGCCGTCCGCTGCCGAGCGGTTCATCCGCAGTGTCATGAACAACCCGTTCGCCGGAATTCACGAGCTCAATTGGTTTGATTGGGCGATGTTAATTCCGTATTTTACGGTGCTGTTCATTCTCTCGATTTACGGTATTCATCGGTACGACGTAATCCATACTTATTTCAAGCACCGGAAAAAGGCGCAGGGCGAGCCGCCGCGGCGATTCGAGAAATTGCCGCCGGTGACGGTCCAGTTGCCGCTCTACAACGAGCGCTACGTGGTGGAGCGGCTGATCGACGAAGTGGTCAAGATCCAGTATCCGAAGGAGCTGCTGCAGATCCAGGTGCTGGACGACTCCACGGACGACACGGCGCCGTTTGCGGAAGCGCTGGTGGAAAAGTACCGCGCGCTGGGCTACCCGATCGAGTATCTGCACCGAACCAACCGCCACGGGTTTAAGGCGGGCGCATTGCAGCAAGGACTGTCGGTGGCCACGGGCGAATTCGTGGCTGTGTTCGATGCGGACTTCTGCCCGCCGCCGGATTTCCTGGTGCGCACGATTCATCACTTCGCAGACCCGAAGGTCGGCGTGGTGCAGACCCGCTGGAGCTATCTGAACCGCGATTACAACTTCCTGACGGAAGTGGAAGCCATGCTGCTGGACGGGCACTTCATCCTGGAGCACGGGGCGCGGTCTCGCGCGGGGTATTTCTTCAACTTCAACGGCACAGCGGGCATTCTGCGCAAGGCGATGATCGACGACGCCGGCGGCTGGCAGCACGATACGCTGACCGAAGACAGCGACCTGAGCTACCGCGCGCAGCTCAAGGGCTGGCGGTTCGTGTACCTGCCGGGGCTGGAGTGCCCGAGCGAACTGCCGGTGGAGATGCACGGATTCCAGGTGCAGCAATCGCGCTGGGCCAAGGGGCTCACGCAGTGCGCGAAGAAACTGCTGCCCTCGATTCTGAAGGCGGATATTCCGCGCCGGGTGAAAGCAGAGGCGTTTCTGCACCTGACTCCGAACATCTCGTATCCGCTGATGATCGTGGTTTCGGCGCTGATGCTGCCGGTGATGATCGTGCGCTTTTACATGGGCGTGTGGCAGATGGTGTTCCTGGACCTGCCGTTGATCGCGGCGTCCTTCTGGTCGATCTCGCTGTTTTATGTGGTGGCACAGCGGGAGTTGTATCCCAAAAACTGGAAACGATCGGTTCTGCTGCTGCCGATGCTGATGGCGGTGGGAGTCGGTCTGACCATCATCAACACGCGGGCGGTGCTGGAGGCGATTTTCGGGGTGGAGACGAGCTTCGTGCGCACCCCGAAGTACGCGATCGGCGAGCGGCCGGTGAAGCTGGAGAACAAGAAATACCGGCGGCGCAGCGGCTGGCTGCCGTACTTCGAGATCGCCATCGGGACGTACTTCGTGGTGATGGTGGCGTTCGCGATTTCGACCTACAATTTCCTCTCGATTCCCTTCCTGGCGCTGTTCGTGTTCGGCTATTACTGGGCCGGATTCACCACCATCTACCAGGAACACCGGTCGCGGCTGCGGTGGCTCAAAGCACGCGACCTGGCGATCGCACAACAGGCGTAAGCGCCCCGCTTGATACAATTCGACTGTGGCGCGCGTACTGATGGTTTCCTCGGAAGTTGCGCCCTGGGCCAAGACCGGCGGGCTCGCCGATGTCGTAGGCGCGCTGCCGCCGGCACTGCGCTCGCTGGGGCACGATATGGCTGTGGTGCTGCCGCGCTACAGCGGGATTGAGCTCAAGACCGCAAGGCGCGTCTGGGACCATCTTTTTGTGCACCTCGGCATGGACGCCTTCGACTGCACGGTATATCGGGCGGCCGCGGAATTTCCGGTGTACCTGGTGGATTGCCCGGAACTGTTCGACCTGGACCGCAAAGGCCTGTACGGCGACAACGGGCTCGACTATCCCGACAATCATGTGCGTTTCGCGGTGTTCGCGCGGGCGGCGATCGGTGTGGCGCGGAACCTGTTCCGGACAGACATCTTTCACTGCCACGACTGGCAGGCCGGACTGGTGCCGGCCTACCTGCGCACTACCTTCGCCACCGATCCGACCTTTCTCGGCTGCCGCACGATCTTCACAATCCACAACCTGGGATATCAGGGGCTCTTTCCGAAGACGGCGCTGACGGAGGCGGCGCTCGATACGACCCTCTTCTCGCCCGAAGGCATGGAATTTTTCGGGCGTGTCAGCTACATCAAGAGCGGCATCGCCTTTTCGGACGCGCTGACCACGGTCAGTCCGACCTATTCCCGAGAGATTCAGACGCCGGAGCTGGGCTTCGGATTGGACGGCGCTCTGCGCGCGCGCGCCAATGTGCTCAGCGGGATTCTGAACGGAGTGGACTACGGGGAGTGGAGTCCCGAGGTGGATCCGCTGATCGCGGCCCGATACTCGGCGGCGGATTTGAGCGGCAAGCAGGCGTGCAAGCGTGGGCTGATCGAAGAATTCGGACTGCCGGCCGAGGCGATGGACCGTCCGCTGCTCGGGATCGTGTCGCGGTTCACCCGGCAGAAGGGTGCGGATATCCTGGCGGAGGCAGCGGCAGAGATCATCGCGGGGGACGTGTACCTGGCGGCGCTGGGCTCGGGCGAGCGCGAGTACGAAGACTTCTTCCGCCGCATGCAGCAGGAGCACCCGGGGCGGATTGCGGTGCGGATCGGCTTCGATAATGGGCTGGCGCACCGCATCGAAGCGGGGAGCGACATTTTCCTCATGCCCAGCCGGTATGAGCCGTGCGGATTGAACCAGATGTACAGCCTGCGATACGGCACGCCTCCAGTGGTCCATGCCACGGGAGGGCTGGAGGATACGATCGACGGGGAGACGGGATTCAAGTTCCGGGAGTATTCGGGACAGGCGCTGGTGGGGGCGGTGCACGCGGCGCTCGATGCGTTCGGAAATCAGGAAGGCTGGGTCGAGCGGATGCGGCGGTGCATGGGTAAGGATTTTTCGTGGGCAGCTTCAGCGCGGGCGTACTCGGAGTTGTACGGGAAGGTGGTGGGGCGGTGAGCGGCGGGAGCGGTGATATCACGCATGTCAGCGACACGGCCCTGATGGTGGCCGCATGCCGGGCGCTCGAATTCGAGTCGCCGGACGGCTTCGTGCAGGATCCGTTTGCGGCACGCCTGGCGGGCGAGCGCGGAATGGCGATGCTCCGCACGTTGCCGCAGCCCGAGATGATGCGTTTCGGAATCGCAGTGCGCAGCCGCTTCCTGGACGAGCTGCTGCTGGAGGCCCTGGATTCGCAAGGGATCTCGACGGTTCTCAGCGTGGGCTGCGGGTTGGACACGCGACCCTGGCGGCTGCCGCTTTCGCCGGATCTCCGGTGGATCGAAG
Organism: Verrucomicrobiia bacterium; assembly: GCA_035578025.1. Lineage (GTDB taxonomy): Bacteria > Acidobacteriota > Terriglobia > Bryobacterales > Bryobacteraceae > Solibacter. The sequence goes on along the minus strand of DATJYJ010000494.1, from coordinate 3,305 downwards.
TCGATTTCGCCGACATGCTGGACTATAAGGACGCGGCGATGTCCGCAGAGACGCCCCGTTGCCGGCGGGAGCGGATGACCGCCGACCTGAACGACGCCGCGCAACGCTCGGCGGTCTACGAGGCAGCGGGCGCCGAGGCGGCGCTCATGATCACGGAAGGCCTGCTGATGTATCTGCCGGCCGCGACGGTGGAAGCGCTGGCTGCGGAACCGTGGCGGCAGTGCGGTGTCGCATACTGGATCAGCGATATCACGACATCTGCCTTCGAACAAGCCATCAGCATGGATTCCAACCGTTCGGTTCGCCACGTGCAAGCGGCCGACAGCCTTAAGGGAGAGCAGATTCTCGAGATCGCGCGAGGGCATGGCTGGGTAACGGACGCGCGACGGAGCTACATCACCGATACAGCGTTCGCCATGCCGCGTATTCAGCGGATGATGGGTGACCGTCCCCGGCCGGCCGGTCGGCCACCGGTGCCGCCGGACGACCCGACGGGCGTGCACCGTTTTGCGCGGGCGTGACGGCCGCTAGGCACGCACCGCGTCGACCCTCCCGACACAGGTTCCCAGGTCCAAGCGGCCGTATCCGTCGCGCTCGCACCATCCGTGAATCGTCACCTCGTCGCCGTCTTCCAGGAAGCGGCGCGTCTCACCCGTCGGCAGCGTGACGGGCTCGGCGCCGCGGCGCGTGATCTCGAGCAGGCAGCCGAGCGAATCGCGGGTGGGTCCCGACACGGTTCCGCTGGCGAGCAGATCGCCGGGGCGCAGGTTGCAGCCGTTGCTGGTGTGGTGTGCGACAAATTGAGCCGGCGTCCAATAGAGATGTTTCAGGTTGCCTCGGCTGAGCCGCATCGGAGGCAGGTTGGCCTCTCGCATGGCGGCGCTGGCGATCAGGACTTCGAGATTCAGGTCGATGCCGGCGTCCGTGCGCGATTGCAGGTACGCCAGCGGCGGCGGATCGTGCGGCGAGGCCGGGGCGCGGAACGGCTCCAGCGCGTCCATGGTCACCACCCACGGCGAGATGGTCGTGGCGAAGCTCTTGCCGAGAAACGGACCGAGCGGCTGATATTCCCACGCCTGAATGTCGCGTGCCGACCAGTCGTTCACCAGGCAGACGCCGAAGATGTGCTCTTCCGCGCGCGCGATCTCGACAGGCTCGCCCAGCGCGTTGCCGGGGCCGATGAAGAAGCCGACTTCGAGCTCGTAGTCCAGCGAGCGCGTCGGCCCGAACACCAGCGAATCGCCGTTCTTGAATTGGCCCTCGGGCCTGCGCACCGGCGTGCCGCTGACGACAATCGAGGACGCGCGGCCGTGATACGCAATGGGCACATGCCTGTAATTCGGCAGCAGGGGACTATCGGGGCGGAACAGAGCGCCGACGTTGGTCGCGTGGTGGATCGACGCGTAGAAATCGGTGTAATCGGCGATCGCCGCGGGGCAGAGCATCTCCACTTCCGAAAGCGGACTGAGGCGCGGCGGCGCATCGCGGAGGATCTGCTCGAGTGCGGCCTGCAATTCGCGCCAGCGGCGCCGGCCGAGCGTCATCAGCGGGTTCAGAGTTTCAGCGGCGCAGGCATCGCGGAGCCCGGCTGGCAGGCGGTCGAGGATGTCGCGCAAGTGCAGCACTTGGTCGTCGATACGCACTGCAATGCCGGTGCGCGTCACGCCGTACGCGGGCACAGCCACCCCAGCCCTTTCAGGTCGCCGAGGGGCTTCAACCGGCATGGAAATGCTTCTTCAGGCCCTGCCAGCACTCGAAATACTCGTGCTGGAGGATCTTGCTCTCCATGGCGTAACGCGTGGGCCGCAGCACGAGCTGCGTCTCGAACATGAAGGCCAGCGTGTCGGCGAGGCGCTGCGGCTTGAGATCCGCAGCGGTGGCGCGCTCCCAGGTCTCCGCGTCGGGACCGTGGCCCGACATGCAGTTGTGCAGGCTGGCTCCGCCGGGCAGGAAGCCCTCCGCCTTGGCATCGTACGCGCCGTAAATCAGGCCCATGAACTCGTTCATGAGGTTGCGGTGAAACCAGGGCGGCCGGAAGGTGTGTTCGGCCACCAGCCAGCGGGGCGGGAAGATCGCGAAATCCACGTTGGCCGGCGAGGTCAGCACGGTGTAGATGGATGGGTCCGAATGATCGAAGCTCACCGTGTTGATGCACTGGAAGCGCGCCAGGTCGTACTTGCAGGGCGCGTAGTTGCCGTGCCAGGCGACCACGTCCAGCGGGGAGTGGTCGATTTCCGCGGACCACATCCGGCCCAGAAACTTGGCCACGATACGGAAGTCGCCGTCGGTGTCTTCGAAGGCGGCAACGGGCGCGAGAAAATCCCGGGGGTAGGCCAGGCCGTTGGCGCCGATCGCACCCAACTCAGGCAGCCGCAGCGGTGCGCCGTAGTTTTCGCAGATGTAGCCGCGCGAGGGGCCGTCGGGAAGCTCCGCGCGGAATTTGATGCCGCGCGGCACCACGCAGATCTCGCCCGGCGCGGCTTCCAGTATGCCGAGCTCAGTGGCAAGCCGGAGCCGGCCCTGCTGCGGCACCAACAGCAATTCACCGTCCGCATCATAGAAGAAACGCGCCTGCATAGACCGGTTCGCGGCATAGACGTGCACCGCGACGCCGGTCTGCATGGCCGGATCGCCGTTGCCTGCGATGGTCACCAGGCCTTCGATGAAATCCGTGGGCTGATCGGGAATCGGGAAGGGATTCCAGCGCAACTGCGTGGGCGGCGTGGGGACTTCGTTGAAGGGGCCGCTGCGCAGCATCCCGGCCGGACGCTCTTCGAACGGCTTGTGCGTGACGCTGGGACGGATGCGGTAGGTCCAGGTGCGCCGGTTGACGGCCCGCGGCGCGGTGAAGGCGCTGCCGCTCAACTGCTCGGTGTAGAGGCCGAGGGGGTGCTTCTGCGGCGAATTCTGTCCCACGGGCAGCGCGCCTTTGACGGCCTCCGTCGCGAATTCGTTGCCGAAGCCGGATTGGTAGTCCATGGAATAGCGCGCTCCGCACGCGTGAGCGGCTGAGGAAGCCTGCCCTACAAAGATTGTAGACTACAAGGCAGATGAAACTCCTGTTGGCGTTTGTGGCCCTGTGCACACTCGGCGCCGCGCCGAATCGCGCGCCGCTGCAGCCGGGAGCGTTTCAGCCGCTGCCGCTGACTTCGGTGATGCCGAAGGGATGGCTGCTCGATCAGCTCCGCATCCAGGCCCAGGGCCTCAGCGGGCATCTCGACGAATTCTGGCCGGACCTCGGCCCGAGCAGCGCCTGGCTCGGCGGAGATGGCGAGGGCTGGGAACGCGGACCATATTTCCTCGAC
>DATJYJ010000493.1:0-13303 GCA_035578025.1 Verrucomicrobiia bacterium | reverse complement strand
GGCCTCTGCTCGCGGTGAAACACCAGCTTGAAGCGTTCGGAGAGCAGCGTCTGGAGCATCAGCATCAGCTCATGACCGCCGGCCGGCCCTGTCGCCTTGGCTTCGATATCGTAGCGATCCTGAATGACCCACCCCGGCCCTCCGATGATTTGGGGCTCCGGTACGTCGTAGGCGCCGCGCATGCACCGCCTCAGCGTGACGTTCTTCGCGCTGATGCGGCCCTTACTTTCAAAAATGCCCACGACACTGCCAGGCGGGTCCAGGCTGGGCTTAATCGATGCGACGTCAAAGGACAATGGACCGGCTGCCTGCTGGGCCAACAGTGTGCCGCATAAAGAAACAAGAATTGCGCCGGCCCGCTGGGTAGCCATGTTACAGGTATGACGCTTTGCTGCCTTGAACCGTTGAGTGCCGTTGCCGGCGGTTCTCTGGCTACGGCCCACAAAAGCCAGGTGAAATTATGCCGCGCCGATCTGTTTCAGTAACGTCCCCACATCGAAGTAAATTCGGCCCCCGGTGATCTGACGTTTCGCCGAATCGTACTCATAAACTGAGCAACCGGGGACTTCGACGCGAGTACCGGTCGGCCCACGTCCGGCGAATGGACCCTTATGTTCGGCTTCGAAACTCCATTCAACAACGACAACGCCTTGTCCGAAAATCATATTCTTGGCGACGTGGCGGTTTCCCGGGAAGCCGCTAATGAATGGCCGGACGAACTGCTCACGGACGGCTGCCTTCCCCTCCATTAGCGCGCCCGGAATCTGAATTGCCACATTTTCCGCGTAGTAAGACATAATGTGTTCCTCGTCCGTTCCTTGCCACGCGCCAAAGTACTCCTTGATAAACAACTCGACGTCAACGACCGATCCGAGTGCAGCAGAAGCCGCCATGGATTCCTCCTTCGCTCGGTATATTCTATCCAGGATGCCGGCCCACAGGGGCCCTAGCTGGTGATCCGATCCCCACAACCCGCCGCGGTCGGTCAACCGGGAGGCCGGTGACACACTGTCCTGCCGGCTAGCTCTCTTGACGAACGCTACCCGAGTGTGTGATTATTCATTATAGTGAATATTCATTCATCGAGGCCCGACCCGTGGACACCATGTTTGCTCCCAACCAGATCCTGAAAACCGCCGGCTCCGACCTCCTCAAAGATCTCGACCTCACAGACGACGAGCTGCTCTACCTCCTCGATCTGGCCGCCGAAGTCAAAGCCTCCCCCGCCGATTACGGCCGCGCCCTCGAAGGCAAAAACATCGCCATGCTCTTCGAGAAACCCAGCCTCCGCACCAAGCTCACCTTCGAGCTCGCCATGAAACAGTTGGGCGGCGGATCGGTCTTCATCGAAGGCCCCATCGGCGTGCGCGAGCCCCTCAAAGACGTCGCCCGCAACCTCGACCGCTGGACCAACGGCATCGTCGCCCGCGTCTTCCTCCAGACTACCGTCGAAGATCTCGCCCGCTGGTCGCGCGTCCCCGTCATCAACGCCCTCAGCGATCTGTACCACCCCTGCCAGGCCCTCGCCGATATGCAGACCATCCGCGAACGCTTCGGCGCGCCGGTGCTCCAGGGCATGAAGCTGGCCTTCGTCGGCGACGGCAACAACGTCGCCCAGTCGCTCATGCTCACCTCGCTCCGCCTCGGCATGGATTTCGCGCTCGCGTGTCCCGAGGGCTACCTGCCCGATCCCGATATCGTCACCCAGGCCGAGGGCCTCGCCGCCGTCACCGGCGCTTCGCTGCTGGTCACGCACGACACCGCCGCCGCCGTCTCCGGCGCCCACACGGTCTACACCGACGTCTGGACCAGCATGGGACAGGAGCAGGAGATGGTCAAGCGCAAGCGCGCCTTCCACGATTACCAGGTCAACGACGCGCTGTTCGCGCAGGCCCGTCCCGATGCGATTTTCATGCACTGCCTCCCCGCCAAACGCGACGAGGAGGTAACCGACTCCATCATGGAGCACTCGCGCTCGGCCATCTTCGACCAGGCCGAAAACCGCCTGCACGCGCAGAAGGCGCTGCTGCTCATGATGCTAACTTAGGACTTTATGAACAAACCGAAGAAAGTGGCGCTCGCTTACTCGGGCGGACTGGATACCTCTGTCATCATTCCGTGGCTGAAGGAAAATTACGGCTGCGAAGTCGTCGCCGTGTGCGGCGATATCGGCCAGGGCGGCGATGAGCTCACCGGCCTCGAACAGAAGGCCCGCAAGACCGGCGCCTCCGAAGTCTACATCGAAGACATGCGCGAGGAGTTCGTCTCGCAGTATCTCTGGAAGCTGGTCCGTTCCGGCGGCGTCTACGAGCACAAGTATCTTCTCGGAACGTCGATCGCCCGCCCGCTGCTGGCCAAGAAGCAGGTCGAGGTCGCCCTCGCCACCGGCTGCGACGCGCTTGCCCACGGCTGCACGGGGAAGGGAAACGACCAGGTCCGCTTCGAGCTCACTTACAAGGCCCTGGCGCCTCACCTCCAGGTGATCGCCCCGTGGCGCGAATGGACCATCGTCTCCCGCGAAGACGCCATCGAGTACGCGCACGCGCACAACGTCCCCATCGCCGCCTCCACCACCAAGATCTACAGCCGCGACCGCAACATCTGGCATATCTCGCACGAAGGCGGCGCGCTCGAGGATCCGGCCAACTCCGCGCCCGACGAAATCTGGATGCTCACCAGGAGTCCGGCCGAAGCCCCCGACAAGCCCGGCCAGGTGACCATCGGCTTCGAGCAGGGCGAGCCCGTCTCCGTCAACGGCAAAAAGATGAAGGCCTTCGATCTGCTCGAAACCCTCAACGCTATCGGCGCCGAGCACGGCGTCGGCCGCATCGACCTGGTCGAGAACCGCTTCGTCGGCATGAAGTCGCGCGGCTGCTACGAGACCCCCGGCGGCACTCTGATCATGTTCGCCGTCCGCGAGCTGGAAGCCCTCACGCTCGATAAGAACACCCTGCACTATAAGCAGAAGCTGGCCCTGGATTACGCAGAGATGGTCTACAACGGCCTCTGGTTCACGCCGCTGCGCGAAGCGCTCGACGCCTTCTTCGCCAAGGTGGGCCAGGCGACCACCGGCGAAGTCACGCTCCAGCTCTACAAGGGCAATATCGTGCCGCTCTCGCGCAAATCGCCCTATTCGCTCTACTCGCTCGATATCGCCAGCTTCACCATGGGCGCCAGCTACGATCAGAAGGACGCCCTCGGTTTCATCAATCTCACCGGCCTGCCCATCAAAGTGAGAGCCCTGAAAGGCGCGAAATGAAGCTCTGGGGCGGCCGCTTCGAATCCGGACCCAACGAAGTCTTCGAACGCTTCGGCAACTCGCTCGCCTTCGATCGCCGTCTGATCGATTGCGATATCCGCGGGTCCCAGGCGTTCGCCCGCGCGCTCGAACAGGTCGGCATCCTCACCGCCGAGGAGCGCGCGCGCATCGTCGAAGCCTTCGAACAGATCCGCGCCGAAGCCGCCGGCCCCGCCTTCTACGAGGGCGCCACCGACGAGGACGTCCACACCCTGGTCATCCGCAAGCTCAAGGAGCGCGCCGGCGCCGTCGCCGACAAGATCCACACCGGCCGCAGCCGCAACGAGCAGGTCTCGCTCGATACGCGCCTGTGGCTGCGCGAGGAGTGCGACCGCGTCCGTGGACTGCTTGCCGCCCTGATGCGCGCGCTGCTCGATCTCGCCGCGCAGTATCCGGACGCCGTCATCCCCGGGTACACCCACATGCGCCGCGCGCAGGCCGTGCTCTGGCCGCATTACCTGCTGGCCTACTTCGAAATGTTCGCGCGCGATTTCGAGCGCTTCGGCGAAGCCCGCCGCCGCGCCAACGTGCTCCCCCTCGGCTCGGGAGCGCTCGCCGGCAGCGGCTTCCCCTTTGACCGTTGCGCCATCGCCCGCGACCTGGATTTTGCCGCCATCACCCGCAACTCCCTGGACGTCTCCGGCGACCGCGATTTCGCCCTCGATTTCCTCTACGCCGCCAGCGTGACCATGATCCACCTCAGCCGCCTCGCCGAAGACTGGATCCTCTACTCCAGCGAAGAGTTCGCCTGGCTCGAACTCGGCGACGGCGTCACCAGCGGCTCCAGCCTGATGCCGCAGAAGAAGAACCCCGATTCCCTGGAGCTGATCCGCGGCAAGTGCGGCCGCGTCATGGGCTCGCTCACCAGCCTCATGGTCACCATGAAGGGCCTGCCCATGACCTACAACCGCGACATGCAGGAAGACAAGGTCCCGCTTTTCGAGGCCGCCGACGAGCTTTCCGCTTCTCTCGAAATGGCGCGCGCGGTCGTCGAGACCGTCAAGCTGAATCCCGTCAGGCCGGCTGCCGCCGCCGAAGAAAGCTGGGTCGTCGCCACCGACCTCGCTGAAGCCCTGGCGCGCGCCGGCACGCCCTTCCACCAGGCCCACCAGATCGTCGGCCGCTTCGTGCTGGAAAGCGTGCGCGCCGGCAGGAAACCCGCCGATTGGAGCGCCGAAGAGATGCGCGCCTTCGGCATCGATTTTCCCGAGTTGCTCGATCCGCGCCAGGGCATGCAGTCGCGGGAATTGCCCGGCGGCACCGGTCCCAATGCCGTCGCCGCCGCCCTTGCCGCCGCCCGCGAGCGGCTCAATGAGATGAGCGTATGACCAAAAGCTACCGTCAGGGCCAGATCCTGAAACTGATCCGAAGCAAGAAAATCACCACCCAGGAAGAGCTGGCGCAGGAGTTGAAGAGCCTGGGCATCGCCGCCACCCAGGTGACGCTCTCGCGCGATATCCGCGACCTCCGCCTGGTGAAGACTCGCGGAGGCTACCAGGAGATGGCCGAGGAAGAGCACGGCCTGCAGTTCGCGCTGCTCGCCGGCGAGTTCCTGCGCGACGTGCTTCGCGCGCAGAACCTGGTGGTCCTCAAGACCGACCCCGGCCACGCCAATTCCGTCGCTGTCGCGCTCGACCGCGAAGGCTGGCCGGAGATCATCGGCACGATCGCCGGCGACGACACCATCTGCGTCATCACCGCCGACAATCCGACGGCGGAAGCCGTCCAGGAAAAGCTGCTGGGCATGCTCGAGTCCCAGTAACGCGGGCCTGCCGGCCCGAAGATGCCTACTTCCCCATCTCCGCGATCCGGATATTCCGGAACATCACCACCTGAAACTGATCGTGCAATTGCAGCCCGATCGGTCCGGTCTTCGGCCGCGCCGGATCGCCCGCGTGCTCGGCCACCACGCGACCGTTCAGCTTCACGGTGATTTTGTCGTTTCGCGAAAGGATGTCCATTACGTTCCAGTCGTCTTCGTGCTGCGCGTCCTTGGGCGCGTCCATGAATCCGTAGATGCTGCCCGAGGGATGCGGGTCGGGATAGCGGTTGTTGATCTGGATCTCGTACCCGATTTTCGAGGGCGTCTTCGTGAAATCCGGCGGGATTGTGATCGCCCACTTCGCGCGCGAGCTGTCGCGGATGGAAACGCCGCTGTTCCCCATGGTGCGGATCCAGTATTCCACGTGCAAGTCGAATTCGCCGAAATCGTTGCGCTTGGTGTAGAGCCACGATTGCTGGTCCACCCAGCGCCGGAAGTCGCTCGCCGTCGCCAGCGGACCTCCGGGCACCAGTTGCGTGCGCAGGTTGGTGATCCGCTGGCCGAGCAGCGTTCCGTCGGCCATGACGGTCCACTGCCCGTCGCCGATCACCTCCCAGCCGTCCAGGTTCTTGCCGTTGAACAGAGGCTTCCAGTCGGCGGCTGCAAGAGTCGCGGCAACAAAAAGGAGGCAGAATCGGAGTTTCACTTCACCACCATACCGCCCTTCATCACCCACCGCACTTTTTCGATGGCCACGTTGATGTCCGCCAGCGGATCGCCCTCGACTCCGACCACGTCCGCGTACGCGCCCGGCTGAATCGACCCGATGTCCTTCTCCATGCCGAGCAGTTCCGCGCCGTTCACCGTCGCCGCCCGCAGGGCCTGCTCGGGCGTCATACCGGCCTTCACGAACCACACCAGCTCGCGCGTGTTCTCGCCGAACATCGCATACACCGCGTCGCTCCCCATGGCGAACCGTACGCCCGCGCGAAATGCCTTGCGTGCCGTCTCCAGGTTGCGCGCGATGTAGGCCTTCAGCCCCTCCACGTCCTCCGCCGAGTACTTGAGCAGCGCCGCATTGTCCGCGTAGTAGCGGTTGTGGTCGATGGTCGGCACGTAGAACGTTTTGCGCCGCACCATTTCGGCGATGGTCCCATCGTCCATGTCGGTGGCGTGCTCCAGGCTGTCCGTGGCGGCGCGGACCGCGTCCCGCGCGCCGTCCGGCCCGTAGCTGTGGATCGCGATCCGCTTGCCCGCCGCATGCGCCGCATCGCACGCCGCCTTCATTTCTTCGAAGCTGAAGGTCTGCGTGCCGCTCACGTCGCGCCCGCTGCCGGTCGAGCCATACATTTTGATCACGTCCGCGCCGGCTGCCACCTGCTCGTTCACGATGCGTGTCACCTCTTCGGCGCCGTCCGCCAGGTTCGGACCCGCCGGCCGCCCACGGCGCTTTTGCAGACCGTATCCGGAGACGAACATCCGCGGCCCCGGCATCTCGCCCAGGTTGATCAAGTCGCGCATGGCGATGTCGGCGTACCCCTGGGCTCCCAGGTCGCGCACGCTGGTCACGCCCGTCTCCAGCGTCTTCCGCGGATTGCCGCGCGCCAGGTACGGCACCGCCGCGCCCCGGCCCGCGCGGCTCACGCGATTCCCCAGCACGTAAGTCATGTGCGTGTGCACGTCGATCATGCCGGGAATTGCCGTGTAGCGCGTCAGGTCCACCGCGCCCGGGCCGCACGCTCCCACCGCGGCAATGCGCTCGCCCTCCACGGTGACGCAGGCGTCCTTCCACAGCTTCGACCCGTCCCAGACCGCTGCGAAATGGTAGCTCGCGGCCGCCGCGCTAACCGGCGCCAAACAGGCGGCGGCCCACACCCTCCGAAAGGTTCCGGCCGCAGAGAACCACCGCCGCTTTCTTCCCCTCATACCTTTTCGCCTCCTCGAGAAACGCGGCCACCGCCACCCCTGCCGCGCCTTCGATCACCCAGTGCTCTTCCTCCAACACCAGCCGCATCGCCGCCAGAATTTCATTCTCGGACACCAGCACGCCGCGGTCGATCACTCGCCGGCACAAATCGAATGTGACCGAGCCGGGTTCCAGCCCTCCCGCCGTCGATTCCGATAGCGTGGGCTCCTCCGCAACCTCCACGATCGCCCCGGCGCGCAGGCATTCGAACATCACCGGGGAATTCCGGGGCCAGCACCCGACAATCTCTGTTCGCGGCGCGGCTTCCTTCAAGAATGCGCCGATTCCGCCGATCAGCCCGCCCCCTCCCACCGCGACGAAAACCGCGTCCAGTTCCGGCATCTGCCGCTGCATTTCGACCGCGATGGTCCCCTGTCCGGCGATCACGTCGCAATCGTTGTAGGGTGAGATATACACTCGCCCCGATTCTTCCGCCGCGCGCCGGGCCGCCAGTTCGGCCGTCAGCGGATCGTCGCCCGCGGGATGAATGCACGCGCCCATGGCCGCGATGCGCCGCGCCTTGGCTGGCGAAACGTGCGAGGACACATACACCTCTGCCGCGATGCCGCGCGCCCGTGCCGCCGCCGCCACTCCCAGACCGTGGTTGCCGTTCGAAGCCGTGACCACGCCCTTGGCGGCCTGTCCCGCCGGGAGCATGGCGATCTTGTTCGACGCGCCGCGAAACTTGAACGATCCGGTGTGCTGCAAATGCTCCAGCTTCAGGAACGCTCCCACCGCGGCGGACCATTCCAGAGGCGTCTCCCGCACGTACCCCGCGATCCGTTCCTGCGCGGCGAGAATCTCGGCTTTCATTCACCGATCAGTATACTTTTTCCCAAAAATTGGGAAAAAAGAATCTTTAAATCTTTTTGTTCGATATTTGGCAACTGTTTTGCAGCTCCACGGTCGGTGTCCGACCCGCGTCCGTCTGCCGGGGACATCGGTGTTCCTGGTAAGGGGCGGCGATGGCCCGGTGCAGACTGCATCAGGGCTACGGCCATGACGGCCGTATTTCTGGTCCACTTGATTGCGGTGCTCTTCCACGAGCAGCCCCGCCCCTTCATGGATCTCTGCCGCGTCGGGACCGACATGTTCCTCGTCCTCACCGGCTGTCTGGTCTATTTGTCGCTCCGCTTTCGCCCGGTGCCCTTCGACGTATTTCTCGCGCGGCGCCTGGCCAGAATTTATCCCGTTTTCGCCTTTGTGCTGATCTTCTATATCGCAGCCGCCGTGGCGCTGCCGGAGATGTCCAGATTGCCCGCCGGCCGTGGGGCGGCGGCCTGGATGATTCTCAAGAACGCAGCGCTTGTCCCGCTTGCCTTTGGCGCCCCGCGAATCATCACCGTTTCCTGGACGCTGGGCTACATCTGTCTTTTCTATGTGGTTATCCATCCGCTCGCCGCCTGGACCAGCGGCTGGTCTCTGCGCCGGCGCACGGTCCTGTGGTCCCTCCTCAGCGTTCTGGTTTATCTGAAGGCCGGCAGGCCGGCGCTCCTGCCGGCAGGCGTCCTCCTCGCCGAGTGGATGCCGGCCGCGAAAGTGCCCGGGTGGATTCTGCTTCCGGCGGCCGGCGCGGCCGCGCGCGCATTCTGGGGCACCGAACACCTGGGAACCATCCTCGGCGGTATCGGCGCTCTTGCGCTTTGCTGCTGGCTGCTGCCGCGTCCTACGCCGCGGCCCATGCTCTTCTTGAGTCGAATCAGCTATTCGTTCTACCTCACCCACGGCCTCGCTCTGCTCACGGTCGCTCATTTTGCCGCCCCGCGCTGGGCCGCCGTTCCCGCCGCTGGCATTTCCGCACTGGCTGGCGCTTACATCATGTTCCGATTCGTCGAGCAGCCGTTCTCACCTTTCCGCGAGACCTCCGGCGTCACGACTGCCGGCCGGAAGCAAGCTCACAGCCGGAACGAGTACCCGATACCGGCGAAGTGATCTGGCGCCGCCGATGACACGCCTACGCCAACATGCAGGTCGATCTGCTGCCGCGGCGTCAGTTTGAAGGCAGTGCCGAAGTGCAGAAGGTGTCTTGGCCCTCCCCGCTCCGGAAAACTGCCGGCATACTCCGCGAAGGCATCCCATTTGCCGGTCAGCACCCGGTCGAACAGGAACGTCGTCTCGCCGGTCACGTTGCGGCTCCCGTTCACCGTCGGGAAATACACGGACAGCATCCCGGCGGCGACCCATTTTTCGGACAGCGCACGCGACCAGGGCACCTGCACCGACGGATCGTATCCGTGGCTCGAAAACGCGGCGGCGCCCGATGGCAGGCTGAGCGACACAATCACCGATAAGTCGAAACCGTGCGCCGGACCCAACTGCTGCTTGATTCCTATCGTGAGGTCGCCGAAACCCGACGCTCCCTCCGCTTGGGCGAAGTAGTTGGGCGCGACCAGCCGCAGTTCGGTTGTCGATGCCACGCCGAATCGGAGCAGCGTCTCCGGACCATCGAACGTCCGCTGTCCCTGGCTCGATGTTTCCGCGAACCCGTTCTCGAACTGAAGACTCCCCTTCGGCACCACGGTGCTGGCGGCGGTTACCGCGGGCCGGTCGGTGGTGATGGCAGGCGGCGCGGGATCGCTCGCAGCAGCGCACCCGAGGCCGGCCGCGGCCAGCAACGGTGCGAGCAGGCAGCTTCCATATGGACGCCTATTGCGCACGGAGCGATTGAGCCAGGCTGATCAGGTTCTGGGGCGCCACCCGAATGACACCGCCCCGCGGACTATCCATGTCGGCGATGAGGAAGAAAGACACCGCCACGATCCCCGGCAAGAGGAAATACCACCGGAGCCTGGCGCGTTCCTGGCGCACGTTGTATCCAACCAGCCCGTTGCAGAAGATTCCGATCCCGACCATCAGAACCCAGGCGGCGGCCGGAATCCGGTTCCACCATGCGGCCTGTGTGTACCCCTGCGAGTTCAATACGTCGTTCATGCCCGAAACGGCCAGAGCCGCGACGGGTGTAGGCTGCGCCAGGGTGGGTGTCTGGATGGCGGACCAGAGGTCGCTCTGCAACCGGTCGATGGCGGCATTGACCTGATCGATTCTGTTCGCATCACGGCCAACCGTGTAGTACAATACGCGCTGGTCCAGGTAGCTCTTCAGGAGCTGCCGCACACGCGCCGCATCGCCGGCAGGCAGAAGGCCCGCGCGAACATATTCCGTCCCGATGGCATTGGCTTCCTCCTCCTCGTAGTTCTTGCGCTGATCGTATCTCCCCACGGCCATGGAAAAGCTGAAGCCGATAATCAGGGCAAGCAGCGTCAGGGACGCGCCTTCAATCGTGCCCAGATACTCGTGCTCGGCGTCTGCCAGGGCTTGCTTTCTGCGAAGCCATGAGCCGGCCTGTGCTGAAACCCAAAGGACCAACAGAGATAATAGAAACACCAGCAGCGGATAGTCCATCAACAGAGTCATCGTCGGTACCTCACCAGGTACCGATTCGTAGCACAACTCCGGAAGAAAAGCGAACTCCGCGTGAAGCGGCGATCGCTCAGGCCTGTGCCAGGACGTCGTCGATCTGCCGCCCGGGGTATTCGTAGTCCTGCAATTTGCCGTTGAGGTAGCTCTCGTACGAGCCGAGGTCGAAGTGCCCGTGCCCGCTGAGGCAGAACAGGATCACGCGAGGCTTGCCCTCTTCGCGCGCCGCGATGGCTTCATCCACCGCCGCGCGGATCGCGTGCGACGATTCCGGCGCCGGCAGTATGCCCTCGGTGCGCGCGAATTGCAGCGCCGCTTCGAACACCGGCAACTGGTTCACCGCCCGCGCTTCGATGTGTCCGAGTTTCAGCAGGTGACTGAGCAGCGGCGATGCGCCGTGGTAACGCAGGCCCCCGGCGTGAATTCCCGGCGGCACGAAATCGTGCCCCAGGGTGTACATCTTGATCAGCGGTGTGAGCTTCGCCGTGTCGCCGTAGTCGTATGCCAAGGTGCCGCGGGTCAGGGTGGGACACGCCGAAGGCTCGACGGCGACGATGCGCGGACCCCTGCCGGCCAGGCGATCCAGCACATAGGGCAGCGCCAGCCCGCCGAAATTGCTTCCCCCGCCGAAGCAGCCGATCACGATTTCGGGATCTTCTCCCGCCTGCGCCATCTGCAGCTTTGCTTCCTGGCCGATCACGGTCTGGTGCAGCATCACGTGATTGAGCACGCTGCCCAGCGCGTAGTTGGTGTCCGAGTGCGTGGCGGCGTCTTCCACGGCCTCGCTGATGGCGATTCCCAGGCTGCCCGGCGAATCCGGCGACTGCGCCAGCACGCCGCGGCCCGCGTTGGTCTGCGGGCTGGGGCTGGGAAACACTTCGGCTCCCCAGGAGTGCATCATCATCCGGCGATAAGGCTTTTGATCGTAACTGATGCGCACCATGTAGACGGTGCATTCCAGCCCGAAGAAGCGGCAGGCCAGTGCGAGCGCGCTGCCCCACTGCCCGGCCCCGGTCTCCGTCGCCAGCCGTTTGATGCCGGCGCGCTTGTTGTAGTAGGCCTGCGCCACGGCGGTGTTGGGCTTGTGGCTTCCCGCGGGGCTTGTGCCTTCGTACTTATAGTAGATGTGCGCGGGAGTATCCAGCGCCTTCTCCAGCCGGCGCGCCCGATACAGCGGCGTGGCGCGCCACAGCCGGTAGATGTCCATCACCTCGCCGGGAATGTCCACCAGCGGCTTGGGCGAGAACTCCTGCTCGATCAGCTCCATCGGAAACAGCGGGAGCAGGTCCTGCGGCGTCAGCGGCGCGCGCGTTGCAGGATGAAGCGGCGGGTCAAGGGGCTCCGGCAGCGACGGCAGGACGTTGACCCATGCCGTGGGAATCTGGCTATCCGCCAACAGGAACTTCGAATGCTCGGACATGGGGAAGGCTTACTATAACAGACGACCGGAGCCCCTATACGGAGCGGCCGCGCTACTTCGCCGAAGGATCGTTCTGCATCATCCCGAAGATGTGCCCTTCCGTGTCCTTGAAGTAGGCCAGCCATCCTACGCCCGGAATCGGCATCTTCGGCACCACGCACTTCCCGCCTGCGGACTCCGCGACCTTGGTTGATTCGTCGAGGTTGGGCACCGCGACGGTGTTTACGCACGGCTGCGCCGGGTCGCGCCGCGGCATTAACCCGCCGTCGATACCGGGCTCGCCGGGTTGTCCGGTGGTGATGATCCAGTAATCCACGGGGCCGTCCCATTTCTGGAACTTCCAAGCGAACAGTTTGGCGTAAAAGTCCATGGCCCGCTGCGGATTCTCCGCGGGGATCTCGAAATGTACAGGTCTTGGCACGGTATTCCTCCTTGTGTTTACTTACGTGCTACCGGCGCGGGTGTAACCACGCTTCGTGTAAAAAAAACAATTATCGCTATCGATGGCACGGCGCGGCGTCGGGGGCGATGGCGCATGCCAATTTCAGATGCGCGGCCGCCTGCTCGCCGAGATGCAATCCGTCCAGCGCCAGGCTGAGCTGGTATTGCGTGACGTAATCGTCCGGCGCCGCCGCCGCCACGCGCTCCAGCTCGGTGCGCGCCCGCAGATACGACTTCTGCTCCAGGTAAATGCCGCCCAGATCGCGGCGCGCCAGCGTGTTGCCCGGGTCCTCCGCCAGAATCTTGCGCAGCATCGCCGCGGCATCCGCGGTGCGGCCTCGGTATAAGGCGATCTGCGCGTCTTCGTACTGCTGGAATTCGCCGAGGCGGTCCTTGGGATCGGCGCCGCTGGGGTTGGTGAGCTTGGGTCCCGGCGCGACGTACCCCATCGAGTGGAGCACGGCACGGTCGTGCGCGGAGAGCGTACTCGCCGGCGCGGGATGCTTTGGCTGATGCGCCGCCAGGACCTGCGCGAGCGCTCCGCGCATCGACTGCACGCGGTCGGGCTCGCGCGCGGCCAGGTTGTTCTGCTCGCGCGGATCGGAGGCCAGGTCGTATAACTCGGGCTTGGGCGCGTCGATAAATTTGTATTCGCCGATGCGGATGCTGCGCAGCGGCGACCAGCCGAACGCATCGTGCGCGTGCGTGCTCTCCGCGACGACAGGGCGCGGGCTCCGGTCGAGCAGGGTTCGGCCCGCGAACGAGGGCGGGATCGGGATGTGGAGGTAGTCGAGAACGGTGGGCGCCACGTCGATCAGCCCGGCGGGCTGATCGACTCTGGCGGGCAGCGGGGATGTTGGCCAATGAATCAGGAGCGGCACCTGCAGCGTGCTTTCGTAAATGAAGTAGCCGTGGCTGGCTTCTCCGTGCTCGCCGAGGCTCTCGCCGTGATCGGAGAGGAGAATCACCAGCGAGCGGTCCCACCATCCGCCGCGAACC
>DATJYJ010000492.1:0-16815 GCA_035578025.1 Verrucomicrobiia bacterium | reverse complement strand
TCGCGGATGCCGAAATCGATGTGCGATGCGTCGCTGGTCTTGCCGGCGGTGTCGAACTGCAGGTCCAGCGCGTAGAGGTTCTGCGGTCCGACCAGCGTGGGCCACCACAAGCGTGGATTGCCCACCTTCACAGCGGCGTGGACCACCTTCGTTTCATGCGCTGCCAGCCGCACCGATTGCGAGAAGCTCTGGTTTTCGATCTTGCCTTTCAGCACGCCTTCCACCGGCGCGGCCGTCGCATTGGTGAGTTCGGCGCGGACCGTCAACTGCGCGGATTCGCCCGCGAGACGGGTTGTGACGCTGGGGTATCGAACCGCCACCGGGCCGGTGGCCGCCACCCAGACGTCGCGAAACAGGCCCATGAGCTTATCGGGCGGGAGCGGATTCCAATCGACGAACGTGATCGCCAGGTCGCCGGGTTCGGGCGGAAAGATCTCGACCGCCAGCGCGTTGGTATCACCCGCCCTGGCAGCGCCGGTCACGTCGAAGGTGAACAGCCGCCACGCGCCTGCGAGCCGGTCGGAGGCCGCGATCTGTTTGCCGTTCAGCCACACGTTGGCTCGGAAGTTCAGTCCGTCGAAGCCGAGCCAGACCGTCTTGCCGCGATAGTCGGCAGGCAGCTTGAATTCGGTGCGAAACCACCACGGCTTGCGGAAAGGACTGTCCTCAGGCATCGGCGCGTTGGAGAAATTGAAACCGATGTCGTACTTCACACCCGGCGCGGAACGCAGGTTCATCCCGAAGTAAGGATCGGGATACTTGTGAGCAGCTACCAGCGTGCTGAAGACGGTGGTTGGCGCGGAAGTCTCGGTCCAGCCGAGCGGACGGAAGCCGGCCGCGGAGACGGCGGCGCCGTTCTCGCGGACGTCGGCGGACGACTGGATGGCCCATCCCTGACGAAGCAGGATTCTGTTATCGGGCGCGGCCGGCAAAGCGGCGGCCGTGCACGCAAGGGCGAGCAGAAGGCGCATAGATTCACCCCGATGGAAATATTAGTGTAGTGGAAATCCGATCCCACGGGTCTTTGAGACGGAGCGTCCTGTTCCCGAAGCCGGGCAGGCCCGGAGGCCTACCCTACCGACACAATGAGACGAGTTTCTCCCCGAGTTCTGCTCGGCGCGCCGGGTTAAACTGAGCCTGAGATGCCCCGGCTCACTATCATTCTTACTTGCGCCGTCGTGTGCCTGGTCCCGGCGGTCTCGCAAAAGCCCAATCCGTTTATCGGACGATGGGACATCGATGTATCTCCCACCGGCGAGAACTCATCGATGTATCCCGACTGGATGGAGGTCGCCGAAAACAACGGCGCCCTGACGATGCGCATTCAGCCGCAAGGCGGGGGCGCGTTCGCGGTAACCGATTTCAAGATCGCCGGCTCGCACCTGAGCGTGACCTGGCCGCGCCGCGGCAGCAATGCGCCCGCCATTACGTGGGACCTGGACGTGACCGAGGGCCGCCTGAGCGGGTCGGAGCGTCGCGGCGACCGCGTTGCTGCTTATCTCTCCGGCGTGCGCGCGCCCACGCTCGACCGCAAGCAGCCCGCGGCGTGGGGCGATCCCCAAGCCATCTTCAACGGCAAGGACCTCACCGGGTGGGAGCCCGTGGGGATGGCGAAGAACAACTGGATTGCCAAAGAGGGCGACCTGGTCAACCTGGCCGGGGGCGCCAACCTGCGAACCTCGCGCACCTTCAACGATTTCAAACTGCACGTGGAGTTCAACTGTCCGCCCGAAGGCAACAGCGGCATCTATCTGCGCGGGCGCTACGAAGTGCAGATCGAATACCAGGCGGTGGATGCCAACGATCCCCTGCACGCGATGGGATCGATCTACAGCTTCGTCCCGCCCACGGTCAACCTTCAGCGCAAGCCGGGCACCTGGGAGAGCTTCGATATCACGCTGGTGGGCCGGCGCGTCACGATCTTCCGCAATCGCATCAAGACCATCGACAACCAGGAAATCCCAGGCCCCACGGGCGGCGCGCTCGACGCCAACGAAGGCGAGGCGGGCCCGTTCTACATCCAGGGCGACCACACCGGCGGCATGCGATTCCGCAACATCACCGTGCAGTTGCCAAAGAGGTGAGCTACCGCTCGAAGCGCATGCAGGCCCGGCCAAAGTAGATCTCGTCACCCGGCCGCAGCTTCTCTCCGCGCCTCCCGCCCTTGACCAGCTCGATGGGACGGCCATCCCGGAAGATGCTGGTGCCGAATTCGCTGCGGTCGTCGCAGATGCGATACTCGCCGTCCTCCATCACAATGTGGGCGTGCTTGCGCGACACCGTGCCGCTGACTTCGTCGGCTCCCTCCTCGAACACGATGTCGTTGCGGCGCACCACACGCTGCGAGGCATCGGTGAGCTCAGGCAGCCGGCCGACGTTGATGCGCGGCTTATCGAGCGCGTATTCCGCGCGCTCGGCTTTGCCTTTCACGACCACCAGCCGCGCGGGAGGCGCCGGCGGCGGCGCAGGCTTAGGCGGCTTGACCGAATACTCCAACTCGATGGTCTGAATCCCGCTCTCCACGACTTCCACGATGGCCGTGAAGCCCTGCGGAATCTCGCACCGGATGGCGCGCAGGGCGGACTGGATGTCACTCGGGAGCCGATCGCCGAAGGCGGCCCGCAGCACCTCGCGGCGCTGCTCGGTGCCGCCGACGATTCGGATCAGCACGTGCGCGAACGGGAAGACGCGCTGCCCGCGCGCCAGCACCTGCACCTTGCCCATGATCTCTTCCAGAATGGCCCGGTGATAAATCACGAGGTCGTTGGCGCGTTCGGCGCCGAACGCGCGCTGAGTCCACGAGCGGAAAGCGCGGTCAATCGTCTTTTCGATTTCGGTAAACAGGCTCATGGTTGGATCAGTCCCAGCCTGGCGGCGGCATTGACGATCTCCGCCGCGGCGGGGGCGGCTGCCGTGCCGCCATAGACACCATTTTCCACCAGAACCGAAAGCGCGATCTTGCGGCCGCTACCGCCGTACGGGGCGAAACCGATGAACCAGGCGTGCGACGGCGCGTCGGCCAGTTCGGCGGTCCCGGTCTTGCCGGCCAGGGATACGGACGTGCCCGATGCCCGGCGGCCGGTGCCGCCGGTGACCACTTCGCGCATGAACCTGCCGAGCGTAGCGGCCAGGTCGGGTGGCAGCACGGCGGCCGCCGGAGAGGTGCGGTTGTTGTTCTCGTCAACGATCCAACGGCCCTGCGGCATGGCGCCGCCATTGGCCACGGTGGCGGCCACACGCGCCATCTGGAAGGGCGAGGCGACCACTTCGCCCTGCCCGTACGAGGATTGCGGCAGCGATTTCTTCAGCTCCGCGGCGGTGTCCGGGGAAGCCGCGGCAATCCCGAGCAGCGTCGCGGTATCGTGCAGCGCGTCGGCGCCTACATCGTAGGCGCCCAACTGCGCGAAGTATGCGTTACAGGAAACCACCAGGCCGTGTTCCAGGTCGAGCGTGCCGTGCGGCGATTTATCCATGACGTCGTCGCGGATGGGCCGCTTCGATCCCTGGATGTAGTTGCCCACACGGCCATCGGGCAGCGCGATGCACTGGTATTTCCTGTGCGTGAGCTCGGGATTCTTGCGCAGCGCCGCCATCGCCGTGACCACCTTGAACGTGGACCCGGGCGGATACAGCCCATAGCGCGCGCGATCGAGATACGGATTGCCCCCGGGCTGCTGATCGCCTTCCTCTGGCAGCGGCAAGCTGACCGCGGCGAGCAGGTCGCCCGTGGCCGGGTCGAGCACCACGGCGGCGCCCTTGTCCACATGGGCCTGTTGCAACTGCTTCGCGAGGATGCTCGCGACCTGCACCTGCAGGCGCGCGTCGATGGACATGCGGACGTCGCGCGGGCGGTCGAGCACGCGCCGCACCGCGGGGTTGTTGGGCTCGTGGCGGTATCGCAGCAGCGGGACGAGCTCACGGTAGTCGTAGCGCAGAACGCGGTCCATCTGGCCTGTCCTGGGACTTTTGATCTCGAGCAGCGTCGGGCGGTCGTCGTAGCCCCGCAGCCGGCGCGCGGAATCGCGCTCCACGAAGGACGTATTGCTTGCGCCCCACCGCGTACGCGTGCGGAGGTCGCCCAGCAGATCGAACGTCAGGCCGCCGAAGGGATAATGCCGCTGGTCGGTGCGGTGGCAGGCGGTGTCGATATCGATGCCGAGCGTGCGGTAATCGGCACGGTGCTTTTCGAGCTCGGCCCAGTCGCTGGTGGCCAGGGGCAGTCCGTTGCGGTCGTAGATCGTGCCCTTGGGGATTTCGCGCATGATCTCCTGGAGCCGCGGATTGTACTGGTAGCGCCGGGCGCCATCGGCCTGCACCACCAGCGTGCCTTCGCCGAGGGTCGGCCCGCTGCGGAAGACCTGAACATAGGCGGCTTTGCCGAGGGTGACCGCGCCCAGGGCGGCGAAGATCATCCCGGCGACGAAGACCGGGACGCGGAACGGCGCGGAACCTTCGGCATCGCCCTCCCGCCCGGAGATCGAGAGCAGGATTGCGAACACCGCGAAGTTGGCGATCATGGCGCTGCGGCCGAAACTGAGAAACGGCGTCACCACGCCGGAGAGCGGCAGCACGCCGAGAGAGCCGCCGGCGATGAGCAGGACCTGGAGCGCGGTCGCGGCGGCCAGCCCGGCGGCGAGGAAGAACTCGTAATCGGTGCGCGCGCGCAGTGCGATGCGGAAAGCCCGCCAGACCAGGTATGCATATAGAGCGAAGACTAGCGCGACCAGCAGGAATCCTCCCTCTTCGCCGAGCGCGGAGAGGATGAGGTCGGTATGGCCGGCGGGCACCAGGTTGGGCTCCCCCTCACCGATGCCGGAGCCGGTGAGGCCGCCCGAGGAATACGCCCAGAGCGAATCGGCAAGCTGATCGCCGCCGTGAACCATGTTGTCCCAGGGAGAGCGCCACATGGACACGCGCTCGCCCACGGTGTGGGGCACGCCGAGCAGCGTGCCGATGGCGAATCCGGACAGCAGCAGCGCCAGGCCCAGCGCGGGAACCAGCACGCCGCCGCGCGCGATCCCGTAGAGCACCAGGAAGAGGCACGCGAACACCAGCGCCGGGCCCATGTCCCGCTGGGCGAAGAAGAAGACCAGGCAGAGCGCGACGCACACCAGCACGGGCAACGTGTACTCGACCGGCGGCATATCGAACCGGTGCGTGAGCGCCGCAAGAGACTCGCGTGTCTCGCGCGCGTGGCGCAGAATGTCCCAGCGATGGGCGAAATATCCGGCCAGGAAGAACACCAGCAGGAGGCGGATGATCTCGACCGGCTGGAATCCGAAGAGATTGACCTTGGCGTCGCTCGTGCCGGGGCCGCTGCCGAAGAGAACCAGCAGCACGCTGAGCGCGAAGCTGGCCAGCAGCGGCACGTAGCTGAGTTTGCCTGCGAGGCGCTCGAAATCCAAAGCGCTCAGGATCACCATCAGGATCACGCCGATGACTACTCCCTGTGCGAAATCGACGAACAGCAGATTGTCGCGCACCGGATCGCGCAGGCTCACCATCTCGATCAGCCCGATACCGCCGAGCAGCAACAGCGCCGGCAAGAATGTCTGATCGCCCCGGAAACCGCGGACGCCCCACCAGAGGTGGGCCAGCAGGAACGCGGCAAAGAAAAGAGAAATCCAAAGGTAGAACGCCCGCTCGAACTGAGCCGGGCGGCGCACTACGAACAGCGGCTTAAGGAGGCGGAACTGATCGGCGGTAAGCAGCTTGTGGCGCGCGATGGCGCCCACGTTGGAGAGCCCGCCGCCCAGATAGTAGATGGCCCGCGCCGTCTCCTGCCGGTCGCGCAGCTTGGGGAAATACGGAGTCAGGGCAGGCAGGAGGTCTTCGCGAGTATTGAGCTCGTTCAGATTGAGCAGGCGCTTGGCCGCGAGCGCATGGCCGATCTCCGGAAGTCCCCCGGCCTTGGCGCGATGGACCTGGAAGAGCCCGCCGCCCACCAGCAGCGCCGCTGCCAGCATGAGCAACAGCTCGCGCGTGCGCCAGGATCGGGGAGCGGTGGCGAGGCGAACTTCGGTGCGGTCCTGAGCTCGGCTGCGGGTGACGGCCATACTACTGCGGGGTCTCGATCTCGTGCAGGCGGTAGTTCACGCTCGCCAGGCTGAGCCGCACGCGCACGATGTTTGCCAACGCCTTTCCGAACGGAGCGATCCCCTGGTACAACTCGAGCGCGCGCTGGTAATCGTCGGCAGCGCGTTGGATCTGGTCCTTCTCGGGAGGCAATCCGCGCACGCTGCGCGAATCCCACCACAGCCGGTCGGCGCGGTCGCGATAGCCGTCGGCAAGCTGCAGCTTCTCGCGGTTCCCGAGCTGATAGCCGAGCTTCTGTGCTTCCTGGAGCGCGTCGTAGGCCTTGTCGATGTCCTTGAGCCCGTAGACATAGACGCGCGCCAGCCCGAGCTCCGGATCGGGCGATCTCGGCAACAGCCTGCGAGCTTCCGTGAATTTTTCGACCGCGAGGTTCAGGTCTTCCGGCTTGCGATGCACGGTGCCGTTGATGCGCGCCAGATGGCCCTCGGCGATGCGCACCTTGCCGCGCACGCCGTCGTCGGGGTCCACGGCGAGCGCATGCGCCGCCATGAGGCGGGCGCGCTCCCAGTCCTTTTCGGTGACCGGCGCGTCGGTAGTGCGATAGGTGTCGATCACGTGGTCGGCCGCCGCGACAAACCTCTGCTTGACCACTTTTCGCGGCCCATGCAAGAACAGAGACGATTCGTGCCCCCTGGAAAGTTCCGACCATTTTGTCCAGATCTGGTCGGGGTCGGTAAGCTGTTCCGTCTCGATGTCGCGTGCCAGCTCCTGGCCGTGCTGGTAGAGGAGATAATCGGAGGCGCCCAGCCAGATGCAGTAGCCCAGGCTGATTGCGACCAGAGCGACGATGACCCGCATTGCCGTGCCGAACGCGCTCCGCGGCTTGCGCAGGGGCCGCCGCCGGGTCTCATCGGTGTCGCGGGCGGACGGCGCCTGCGGGTGGGCGGTTCGCCGGGTCTCGACCGACACTTCTTCGGCGCGCGGCGCGGTGCGGCGGGTGGCATCGGGATCTTCCTCACCGGCATCCATCGCGGCCACCGGCCCTCCGGCGCGGAACGCCTCGAGATCTCCCGCGAGGCCTGCCGCCGATTGATACCGCGCGTGCGGATCGGGCGCCATGGACTTGATCAGAATGCGGCGCAGCGGCTCCGGGCACGGGTCGGGCGCGGGCGGCGGCGGAATCCGCGAGCGGATCATCCGCTCCAGGCGCTCGGTGGTGTCGGCCTTGTACGGCTGCATGCCGGTGACCATCTCGTACAGCATTACCGCCAGCGACCAGAGATCGCTTCCGAAATTGACGTCGCCGGTATCGAGGCGCTCGGGCGAGGCATAGGGCACGCTGCCGAATTCGTTGCGGGTCAGGCGGCGCGAGAGCGAGAGCGCCTTGGCAATGCCGAAATCCAGCACGCGCACCTCGCCGCGGGCATCGATGCGCACGTTCTTCGGCTTGATATCGCCGTGGACGACGCCGTGGAAATCCTTGCCGCCGATGGAGACCTGCAGCCCGTGAGCGCTCTCCAGGGTGCGTGCCACGGCGAGCGCGACATCTACCGCGAACGAAGGCTCGAGGGGCCGGCCGCGCATCAGCTCGTGGAGGTCCTGGCCGTCGATATACTCCATGGCCACGTAGAAGTAGCCGTCCGCATCGCCGGCATCGTAGACGCGGACGACGTGCTCGTCGAGCGCCGCGAGCCGCGCCTGAAGTTCCGCGCCGCGCCGCTCGGCTTCGATGGAATCGCGCGTGTCGGCGTCATCGGCGTATTCGATCAGCTTGAGGGCCACCGAGTGGCCCGAGGTCGTATCTACGGCCATATAGACATCGGCCATGCCTCCGCGCCCCAGCTTCTGGCGGATCTCGTACTTGCCGACTTTGCGGCTGGTGGGGGCGATCATTTGTGCGCCCTCCCCGCATCGGGAAAGAAATTCTGCTGGCGAATCTCGTCTTTGTCGCCCGGCACATCCAGAGCGTTGTGGTCGATCACGTTGCCCAGCAGGATGGGGCGCGCGCCCTCGCGAGCCGCCACGCCTCCGCCCTTGTTCGACTGAATCAGGTTGTGCGAGAGCCACGGCTGCGAAGGTCCAATGACGAGCACTCCTTCGGCGTTCGAGTCGCGGATGGCGCTGGCTCGCACCACCGGGCTGGCGCTGCCGTGAATCTCGATCCCGATGCCCGCGCCCTTGACCTCGACATCGTCGATTTCCACCTGCGAATCGCGCAGGTCGATGCCGATATTGAGGGGGGTCTGCGGGTCGGCGACGATGCGCAGACCACTCAGCCGCGCGCCGTTGACGCGGTCCGCGATCACCGCCGGGCCGCCGCTCAGCGGCGCCGCGCGCAGCACCGGCTCGCGCGGCACGCGGGCGCGCAGCGTCACGCCGCTCTTGAGCCGCACCTGTTCGCGATACTCACCCGCGGGCACAACGACGGTGTCGCCGGGACGCGCTTCTTCCATGGCGGCGGCGATCGACCGGTTCACCTCGATGGTGCGCGGCCGGATCACGACCGGGGCGGGCCGCCACGATTCGCGTGTAAGCCATGCGGCGGCGACCGCCACCAGCAACCCGGCACCGAACATCAGCAGGCGACCGGGCCACGGAGAACCCTGGCTCAGGACCCGGGGCTCGGCCGCGAAGTCCTCGTTTTCGACGAGCAGCACGGTGACATTGTCTTTTCCGCCCGCGCGGTTGGCGGCCGCGATCAGGTCGCGCACGGCGGCGTCGGGCGTGCCGGCATGACGCTCGACGGCGGCGCGGATTTCGTTCGAGGTGACCTGGTCGCTCAGCCCGTCGCTGCAGAGCAGCAGGGCGGAATCGGGATCGAAGGGGATGCGCTGAATCTCGATGAACCCGGCGTCGTCGGGCGCGTGCTCTTCGCTGCCGACGTCGCGATACACTTCGTTGCGCCGCGGATGGCGCATGGCCTCGGCTTCGCTCAGCTCGCGATTGTCCTCGCGCTCGCCGACCGGCGAATGGTCGTGAGTGATCTTGTGAATCTCCCCGCGGCGGACCTGGTAGAGGCGCGAATCGCCGACATGGCCCACGACCGCCGATCCGTTGTCCAGAAGCACGAGGGTCAGCACGCAGGCCATTCCGGCCCATTCGGGATTGGATCGCGCGGCATGCAGGATTTCGTTGTTGGCCATGGTGATGGCCTCGCGCACGCGCTGCTCGGCGGTACCTGTCTGGCGCTCCAGGCGGGCGCGCACGCGCTCCACGGCGATGGCCGCGGCGTGCTCTCCGGCCGCGTGTCCGCCGATGCCGTCGACCACCAGGAAGATGCCGCGGTCGGGGTCGGAGTAGTGCGCGTCTTCGTTGTTCTTGCGCACCCTGCCGGGGTCGCTCGCGCCCGCCGTTCTGAGCATGCTCTTAACCATTCGACGTGCTTCGGAAGTCCAGGAATACCACTCCTGCCAGGCCGATCCGCGCTTTCGGCGGCACGGGGGCCTCGCGGTTCAGATCGCGCTTTTCGGCGCCGTCGAATTGCAGGCTGGAGGGCGCGGGCGCGCCGTCGATGGTGGTGCCCAGGCGGCTGAGGTCCTTGAGGAAGAACTGGCCGGTGGCGGGGTCGCGGCGCAGGCGGAAGTGCTCGCGGGAAACGTCGGGCAGCGTGTCGAGCTTGATGTCGGTCCAGTAATCGCGGCCGCCGCGGCCGACCACGATTTCGTCCTTGGTCATGTAGAACGTCTTGTGGCCGGTGTTGTCTTCGTATTCGATGACCGCTAGCGCGCCGGCGGGCGCGGGAGCGGGTGCGGCAGGCTCGTAGCTTTGGCGGGTGGATTCGACACCGCCGAGCCGCCGCGTGGCGATGCGCTTGGTCATGGAGCCGGAGCCGAACTCATCCTTCGCCGGAAGGGCCAGCTCGCTCGAGATGACGATGTCTCCGGGGGCGCAATCGTCGTCGGTGTTCTCGACGATGTGGATCTGCCAGCCGCCGTCCGGCGGGCTGATTTTCGGCAGGTTGCGCCGCGCGAGTTTGAGTTTCTCGGCGATCGAGGCGCGGTTCAAGGATTCGAGCTCGGCATCGAGAGCGCGCTGGGCCTCGTCGAGGACGCGGGGCAGGATTCCGCGCAGGCGATCCATATCGTCGGGGTGCAGGTAGACGTGGAAGATCGCGGGGGGCAGGGTGGAATAGTGAAGGGGCTCGAGCCCTTCCCGCATGTTGCGAACAATTTCGAGGATGATTTCGCGCGCGGTGGCGGGGGAAGCAGCGGCAGGACGGTCCATAGACGAACCTAGATCCATATTAGCGTAAGCGGTATGCGCGGCAGGCAGAGAGCGGGGCGTGGGACCGGCGAGTCGGGTTCTTGGGTTCGTAGTGGGTTCCGGTAGGTTCGTTTTGTGTTGAGAAACGCAACAATCTCTATGAAAACACACGGGTTGTTGGGTTCGTTTGGTACTGTGGCCTTGTTGGAACACGCTGGGGGAGGTTGGGGGCGTTGGCGGATGGGCGACGGGTTGGGAGGATGGTTCGTGCACAAGGGCTCTCCTGAGCCGACGGTAGCATGGCGGCCTGGGGGCGGCGGGTGCGGGTTGCGGGTAAGTGGAGCGGGGTCAACGAGAAATAAAGTTGGATTCCGAGGGACTGAAAAAGGTTTGCTCCGTTTCGCGGCACGGCCGAGGCTGCCAACCGAGCCAGCGGGACTAAAAAGTCCCGCGCAGGCTAAAGCCTGCCCCACAGGGGTTGGCATCGATTAATGCGGTTGGGCGTCGCGGACGCAGCGGAAACCGAGGTTGGCGTCCTTGAACCGCACGGGCACCGTTGTGTAGTCGAAGAGCACCTTGGGATCGATCACGGGCTCCCGGAACGACTGGCCTCGTATCGTATACCAGGGCTCGTCGGCGGCCGGCGGAGGCGACAGCAGTTTCGAAAAATAGTCGGCGGTGGCGGCCGACGGCCTCCTGGTCTGCCGCACAAACTCCCACACATTGCCTGCCATGTTCAACGCGCCGTACGGGCTCGCGCCGCCCGGAAATGCCGTCGCGGGCTGGATCGCATCGCTGCCTACGTTGGCCAGAGAGGGATTGGGCTGGTTCCCCCAAGGATAGATACGCCCGTCGACACCTCGCGCCGCTTTCTCCCACTCCTGCTCGGTAGGCAGACGGCGCTTCGCCCACTGGGCGTAAGCCATCGCCTCCGTAATGGTGACGTTCACCACCGGCAGATCCAGGCGGCCCGAGGGAAAATCCCCCGGGAGTTCGTGCGCCGTCTCTTTGCAGAACTGCGCGTACGCCGCGTTGGTGACCTCGGTCCTGTCAATATAGAACGCCGGGAGCACGACCTTCTCTTTGTTCTCGCCGAACAGGAACTCGCCCGCGGGCACGAGAACCATTTCGCCGGTGGGGGTGGAGATGGTTGCCGCCAGGGGCTTGGGCCGCACGATCAGGTAGAGGCCCAGGGCCGTCGCAGCCAGGAGCACCAGCATCGCGGGCAGGAACCATTTCGGCCGCGCCGGCGCCGGCGCCGGCGCGGGAGGCTGAGGCAACAGGACCGTGGGCGCGTCCTGCGCGGCGAGGATGCTCTCGATCTCGCGGATGACCGGGCCGAATCCCTGGGGCCGCGCTTCGGGTTTCTTCGCGGTGCAGTGCGCCACCAGGGCGCAGACGGCTTCGGGGGCGCCCGCCTGGCGCAAGGGCTCGATATTCAGCGGCTCATTGAGAATGAAATAGAAGATGCGCTCCACCGTGTCGGCCTGAATCGGCTTCACGCCGGTGAAGATCTCGAACAGCATGATGCCGAACGCGTACACGTCCACCTGTTCGGTGATCGGGTTGCCCATCACCTGCTCAGGCGCCATGTAGAAAGGCGTGCCGAGCACGTATCCGGCACGCGTCATGGCCAGTCCCTCGGTTTTGGCGATGCCGAAATCGATCAGCTTCACCACGCCCGCGGTGTTGATGTGGACGTTCTCCGGCTTGATGTCGCGGTGGACGATTTTCTGGGTGTGGATGTACTCGAGCGCGCGCGCCACCTGCAGGGCGATGGTGAGCTTGCCCTTGAGGTCGCCGGTCTGGCCGTTCCTGATGACATTGCGCAGGGTTTCGCCGCGGAGGAACTCCATCACCATGAACGGGCGGTTCTGATCGTCTTCGCCGAAATCGTAGATGCTGAGGATGTTGTCGTGGGAGAGATTGCCGGCCATGCGGGCTTCGGCGAGAAAACGTGCTTTGACTTCCTCGTCGGCACAGCCCTGTTCGGTCAGAATCTTGACCGCAACCGTGCGTCCGATGACCGTGTCGCGCGCGCGGTAAACGTGCGACATGCCGCCGCCAAGGAATTCGAGCAGCTCATACTTGCCGATGCGCGCCGGAAGCTGCATAGGTCCGTGGGCTAATGTAGCACAGACGCGTCGGTGCGCACCCCGGGACTACAATGGGTAATATTCATGCAACCACTCCCTGGAACCCCGAAGAGCCGGTTTGCGATCGCGGCCGGCGTCATTGCGCTCGCGGCGTTGCTGGGCTCCCAGCCGGCTCCGCGCGAGCAGGTGGGGCCCCTTCCGGGCGGCGCGTTCCTGCTGAACAGCGGCTGGCGCCTGGACCCCGTGGGCAAGCAGGTCCCGCTGGATACGCTCCCCATGTCGAGCGTGGTCTCGCCGGACGGCAAGTACCTGCTGGTGCTGAACGGCGGATACCGGCCGCCGTCGGTGAGCGTGATCGAGATCGCGTCGGCGCAGGTAGTGAACAGCATCGGGGTGCCGGATGGATGGCTCGGCCTCGCCATTACACCCAAGGGCGACAAGGTATACGTCGGAGGCGGCTCGCGCGCGGCGATCTTCGAACTGAACTTCTCCGAGGGCAAGCTCACCGCCGGGCGCACCTTCGATACCCTGGCGGGCGCGACGCGCGCGCAAGACGATTTCATCGGCGACGTGGCGCTCTCGCCCGACGGCCACCTGCTCTACGCCGCCGCACTTTATCGCGACGCGATCCGGGTGATCAATCCGCAGTCGGGCATGGTTCTCAAGGACGAAGAGATCAAGACCGGCCGGCGTCCCTATCGCATCCTGTTTCATCCCGACGGCCGCAGCCTGTTTGTCACCCACTGGGCGGATGGCAGCATGGGCCACTACGACCTGGCGACCCACAAGCAGGTCTCGCTGGTGCGCATCGGCGCGCACGCCAGCGACATGGTGTGGCGCAACGGCGGGCCCGAAACGCCGGAAGGCGGCGCCGCGGCCTACACCGCCCGCATCTTCGTGGCCGCCGCCAACACCAACAGCGTCTTCAGCGTCGGCGTCACCGCCAGCAAGGAACTCAGCGTGGTGGAGAACATCAATGTCGCCATGACCCCGCGCCAGCCGCTCGGCATGACGCCCTCCGCGCTGGGGTTCTCCGCCGACGGCAAGCGGATGTTCGTCACGTGCTCGGATGCGAACGCGGTGGCCGTGGTGAACATCGCCGAGGAGCGCAGCCGCGTGGAGGGCTTCATCCCGACCGGCTGGTATCCGACCGCCGCCCGCGGCCTCGCCGACGGGACCCTGGTGGTGCTCAACGGCCGGGGATTGCGCTCCTACAGCAACGCGCAGAACGGCCCCAACCCTTCGAAGCGTCCCGAGCCGGTGCATGCGGGCGAGCCAAGTCCTCCGGCGGTGCAGTTCGTAGGCCGCATGCAGACGGGCACGGCATCGTGGATCCCGCCTTTCACCGACGATCAGCTTACCGCCTGGACCGCCAAGGTGCTGGCCAACTCGCCCTATCGCGATTCCAAGCTGGATGAAACCAGCCCGCTGCCGAAGATCGAGCACGTCATCTATATCGTCAAAGAGAACCGCACTTACGACCAGGTTCTGGGGGATATGAAGGAAGGCAACGGCGATCCGTCGCTGGTGCTGTTCGGCGAGAACGTCACGCCGAACCTGCACAAGATCGCGCGGCAGTTCGTGCTCCTGGACAATTTCTACGTGAATAGCGACGTGAGCGCCGACGGGCACAACTGGTCGACGGCGGCGATCGCCAACGATTATGTGCAGAAGATGTGGCCCAACAAGTACGCCAACCGGCGCGCCACTTACGATTTCGAAGAGCAGGATATCGCGTCGCTGCCGCCGGCCGGTTACATCTGGACGAATGCCGTGGCCGCGGGGATCACGCTGCGGAACTTCGGCTACATGGTCAGCCTCAAGCCCCACGCGGCCATGGGGGAAGAGCAGATCACCGGAGTGCGCGACCCGGTGCTGGCCAAGGTCACCAACCATTTCTATCGCGGATTCGACCTGACCTATCCGGATGTGGAGCGCGCCAAAGTGTTCCTGGCGGAGCTGGCGGAATACGAGAAGAGCGGAACCATGCCGCGGCTGATCGTGATGCGCATGGGCAACGACCACACCTCCGGCACCAAGGCCGGAGAGATCGCGCCGCTTTCGGCCGCCGCGGATAACGATTACGGGGTGGGCATGGTGGTGGAGGGCGTATCGAAGTCGCGCTTCTGGGGCAGCACGGCCATTTTCATCCTGGAAGACGATGCGCAGAACGGCCCGGACCACGTGGATTCCCACCGCTCGCCGGCATATCTGATTTCCCCGTGGGTCAAGCACCACACCGTCGACAGCAGCATGTACAATACGACTTCGATGCTGCGGACGATCGAGTTTCTGCTCGGCCTCAAGCCCATGACGCACTTCGATGCCGGGGCTCGTCCCATGACCGCGGCGTTTCAGAGCCGGCCCGACACGGCTCCATACGCCGCCGAGAAGCCACGGATTTCTCTGGAGGAGAGAAATCCCGCCGCGACGCCAGCCGCCGAACGCGCGGCTCATCTAAGGCTCGAAGAAGCCGATGAGAATGATGATGACGAGATGAACGACATGCTCTGGCGGGCGATCCGCAAGGATGCGCCGCCACCGCCTGTCAGGAGCATCTTCGCGAGATAACGCGGGCCTCGAGCCCGCCGCCGAATCGAATGTCCCAGATCTATCTGTGCTTTCTATGGCACATGCACCAGCCCTTTTACAAGGACCTCGGCACGGGAGAGTACAAGCTCCCGTGGACGCGCATGCATGCGCTCAAAGACTACTACGGCATGGCGCGCATCCTGGAAGAATTCCCGGCGGTGAAGCAGACCTTCAACCTGGTGCCTTCGATGATGGTCCAGGTGGAGGAGTACGCGTCGGGTGAGGCGCAGGATCCGTTCCTGGATCTGGCGCTGAAACCCGCCGAGAGCTTGACCGACGCCGAAAAGGAGCTGCTTCTCAAACACTCGTTCTACGCCGACCCGGCCCGCATGATCTACCGCTACCCGCGTTACGGCCAGTTGTTCGATTCGCGCAACTCGCAGTATGCGGCGCACGCGCGCACCCTGTTCGGACCGCAGGAATTCCGCGATTTGCAGATGTGGTCGCAACTGGCCTGGTTCGACGAAGAATTCCAGGAGCACGACCCGGTAGTGCGCGAGTGGGTGGGCCGCGGCCGCGATTTCAGCCCCGCGGACCTGCACCGCATGGGCGAAAAGCAGCGGGAAATCGTGGGGCGCGTACTGCCCCAGTACGCCAGGCTGGCGGCCTCGGGCCAGATCGAGATATCCACGACGCCCTACTACCATCCGATCCTGCCCCTGCTCTGCGATTCGCAGATCGCATCTGTGGCGCATCCCAGCGTCCCGCTTCCGCCGCGGTTCCGTTATCCCGGCGATGCGCACAAGCAACTCCAACTGGCGCGGGAATACGTCGAGGGGCACTTCGGCGTCGCGCCCGTGGGTCTGTGGCCGTCGGAGGGTTCGGTTTCCGACGAGGTGTTCGCCATCGCCTCCGAATTGGGCTTCGAATGGGCGGCCACCGATAGCGGCGTGCTCAACCGGACGCGCGACCGCGCCGTCTCGGTCGAAGGCTTGTACCGGCCTTACGAGTGGCAGCAACACGGACGCTCTCTGCGTGTGATCTTCCGCGATCACTACATGAGCGACCTGATCGGCTTCGTGTACTCGAAAATGGACGCCGGGCAGGCCGCGGCGGACTTTTTGCACCGTATCCACGAGAACTGCTGCGGCATCCAGACACGCGGCGCGGACGCGCTGGTGCCGATCATCCTCGACGGCGAAAACGCCTGGGAGTATTACCACCACAACGGGCGCCCGTTCCTGCGCGAGCTTTACCGCCGCATCAGCGAAGATGGCGGAGTGCAGGCGGTCACGGTGAGCGAGGCTCTGCGGCTGATGGCTCCCGAGCCCCTGGACCACATCTTCCCGGGGTCGTGGATCAACGCCAATTTCGACGTGTGGATCGGCGCCGAGGAGGACAACCACGCCTGGACGCAGCTTCTGCGCGCGCGGGCCACCTATGACGCCGCGACCGGCGTGCCCGAGGAGCGCCGCCGCATGGCCTTCGAAGAACTGTTGATCGCCGAGGGCAGCGACTGGTGCTGGTGGTACGGGCCGGAGCACGACTCGGCCAACCGCACGGAGTTCGATCAGCTCTATCGGAGCCACCTCGCCAACGTCTACCGTTTCCTGAGCCTGGCGCCGCCGGAAGAGCTTTCGCGGCCGATCCTGCGCACCGTAGCGCCGGATATCCGCCTGGACCCGACCGGACCGATTCACCCGGTGATCGATGGCGAGGTGACCTCGTACTTCGAATGGCTGGGAGCGGGAGTCTGCCGCGTGGACGACCGCAGCGGCGCGATGCACGGCAGCCGCGCCACGGTGCGCGAGGTCCACTACGGCACGGACGGGCAGAGCCTGTTTCTGCGGGTGGATTTTCATCCCGGCACCGAGGTGGCCGGATTGGAGGCCCGGCTCACGGTCCAGGGCGTGGACGGATCCGCGCCGGTGCAGAGCACCATCCGGCT
>DATJYJ010000491.1:0-7018 GCA_035578025.1 Verrucomicrobiia bacterium | reverse complement strand
GATACTTGTCGAGATTGCCCGTCCGTGTCTCGACGCTGGAAACCGCTCCCGTGAATTTCCCGTACTCGGGGTCATAGGGATTCGACATCACCTGCACCGACGACACCACGTCGATCGGCAGGTTCATCGCTTCCGCGCCCGTCGCCGGATCGGTCACGTTCGCCGAATTCACCAGCCACCCGCCCTGTGCCGAGCGCGCGCCCTTCATATTGATGTGCCCGTCCGGGCCTCGCACAACTCCGGGTACCAGCGGCAGCAGGCTCTCGACACGTTCGTTTTGATTCGGCGCGGTCTCCACGGTCGATTGCGTGATGGTCGTGGATTGCGCGGATGTGGCCTGCACGCCCGAATCGGCGCGGGTCACGGTCACGGAACTTGTCACCGTCGTAAGGTCCAGGTGGATCGGCGCAGCTGCTGTTTCTCCGGCTGCGACGTCCACTGTCCCCGTTCCGCTGAGGCCCGGCGTCGTGGCTTCGACCTTGTACCGGCCAGGCGCCACCAGCTCGAACCGGTACCGCCCGCCCGCGTCAGACTCCGTTTCTCGCGCCACCGGGCCATGGAGAGATACGTGTACTCCTGGTGCCAACGCCCGCTGTCCGTCCGCGCCGATGGTGAAGACCTCTCCGGCAATCGACCCCGGCACGACGTTCCCATCCCACGCAAAGCAGCAGGCGAGACTGAGCAGGGCGGAGAGTGCGCGTGCCCGTTTCAAGGCTTGGTCACCGCCGAGAGCTTGGCGATCAGCGGTTGCGCGGCCGCCGGTGTGGCTCCGCCATCCACAATCTCGCCATTGCTGCCGCTCTTCCCGTAAAGAGCCTTGTCGCCAGACTCGTCGCGCGAAAGCGTGGCGCCGTCCAGCCCAAATCCGCCGAACATTCCCTTGGTATGCCCGAAGAACAGGATTTTCGCATTGGGATCCTCATGCGCCGTCTTGCCGTTGCCCCACGCCGCGGATGCATCTGTCCCGATTGCAAAACGCTCCGAGAGCAACTTCGCCCGCTTGCTCGGATCCAGGGACAGGACTACGATGTCGATCTCTTCACCGCCCACCTGAACCCCCAGGCTGCCGCTCTCCAACTTGACTGCCGCCGGCGCGGACCATCCACCGTCTTTGCGGCAGGAGATGAACCCGCGCCCGTATCCCACTCCGACAACGGCCGCGCCTTTCTTGAACCCTGGGATCACAGCCACGCAATCGGCGTTCGCGAGTTGCTCCGCCTTCACGCCGCCCTTGCCGGCGGTCATCGAATCGAGTACCGCGACAGCCCTGTTCACTCTCGCAGTCACATCATTCGCCGCCGAAATCGCGCCAGCGCCGATTATCGACAAAGCCAAAATTACCGAAGCCCGCATTCTTCTAAACCTCATCGTGGATTTGTGCAGGCGCGTAAAGCGCCCTCGCATTAAAAGGACAGGGAGTGCAGATTAATTTGTTGGCGCGGAGAACCTCAAACAACCACGCCACCAGACCGATCCTTTCCGATGACAGGTTAGTCTTCGAATGACTCCAACTATCTGGGTGTCCCTCGGCCAGCTTTCGACTCTGCTCATCGGGTCGCTAGGTATAGGCGTGGCCCTGCTGAATCAGCGGCGCCAGTTGAATGCGCAGATGTTCATTGAGTTTTCCAGGCGATTCGAGGACCTGTTGCGGCTGTTCCCAACCGAGGCGTGGCTTGCGAACCGCAATCCCACGCAGCCGCTACCACCGCCCAGTCAGGAACTGACCGACTGCACGCTGTACTGCGTTCAGTTCATCGCAGACGTTTACTATCTGCGGAAGACCGGGTACATTCCGAAGAGCCTCTGGGTGCTTTGGGAGCGCGAAATTGTGCGCACCCTGAGCGGACCGGTCTTCGAGCGGGAATGGACAAAGATCAGGTCGGAATTCTCTCACGACTCCGAATTCCTACGTTTCCTGAGCGCGCTGACGCACCGGAAACGGATGGCCGCCTGTTAGTCGATCACCTTCGCGATCCACCTCATCAGATTCCGCCGCACTTCCTCCCGGTTCGCTTCGTTGAGCATCTCGTGCCGGCCGCCGGGGTAGAAGTCGTAAGAAACGCCGCAGACGCCCGCCTGCCGGTAGCGGCCGATCAGCGTGGCGACTCCGCGCAGTTGCTGGCCCACGGGATCGTCGCCTCCCGAAAACAGGTAGATCGGCAGATCGCGGCGGACGTTGCGCAACCGATCCGGATCGGCCAGCTCCGCCGCGGCCGCGAAGAACGAATCGGCCGCGGCGGGTTGCAGCCAGCCAAAGCACAGCGGATCGTTCAGAAAGGCATCCACCACCTCGGGATCGCGGCTGAGCCAGTCACAGGGCGTCCGCGCCGGCTGGAACCGTGCGTTGAGGATCTCGCCCGGATCGCGCCCTGACGCCCGCACCTGTCCCACCAGTCCGTCGAGCGCGCCGGAGCCTGACAATGCAAGCCCGAAGATGCAATCGCTGTAGTCGAGCGCGTACTTCTGTGCGGCAAATGAGCCCATGCTGTGCCCTAGCAGGATGAGCGGTAGCCCCGGCAGTTCCCGGATTGCGATGCAGCTCAACTCGTGCATGTCGGCCACCAGCAGATCGAAGCCTCCCGGTCCGAAATGTCCGAAAACCTCCGGGAACGCCGCTGTTTGCCCGTGCCCGCGATGATCGTTGCCGTAGACCACCAGGCCGGCATCGACCAGACATTCAACCAGCCCGGCGTATCTTCCCATGTGCTCGCCCAAACCGTGGGCGATCTGCACCACGCCAGTGGGCGTCCGGCCGCTGTCCCATCGCGTGCAGAAGATGCTCAAGCCGTCGGCGCTGGTGAATCGAAATGGATGGACGTGGACCATTCTATTGAGGCACCTTTCGATCCTTCGGTTGCCGGATTCTGACCAGGCTCCACGGGCGCTGCTTGACTTGATCGCTAAGCTGGTCCAGGTTTTCCGTCGCAGCCCGCAGATTCTGTACCGTTTCGCGGATGTCGTCTTCGTTGGCGCGCACCCCGCTGTGGATCGTGGCGATCAAGCCCTTCGCCTGCTCCAGGGTCGCGTTCAGTTGCGCGAGATCCTGCCGGATGGGATCGCGCAACTGGTCGACCGTCTGATTCACGTTTTCCACCGTGGCGTCCGCGTGTTGCAACAGAGGTCCAACCTTGCCAATGGCGGCATCCGCATCCCGGGTGACTTGCAGCACTTGGTCCGCGATCTGGTCGAGCTTTGGCGCCTCCTTCGCGAGCAGGTTGTTGGCTTGAGCGAGAATCGCCGCGATCTGCGCACGGTTCACCGGCCCCGTCGCGTCGTTCAGATTCGCCAGCAGTACCTTTGCCTGCGCGCCGATGTCCTTGAGTTCGCCCTGCACCTGCACGATCAGGCTCTCGGCACTATCCGAAATGCCGGCCAGCTTGCGGACCATGTCATCAATGCTTACCGTTTCCTGGGAGGCAATCACTTCTCCGGGCCGGAGACGTTGCGCGTCTTGCGCGCCCGTCGTGATCGATACCGACGGGCTGGCCATCAGGCTGACCGTGCCCAAACTCGCCACCGACTTCCGATTGAGAGGAGTGCCTTCTTTGACGTCGAGGAGGATCTCAATGCGAGTCGGATCCTTGTCCCATGCCCGAACCGTCTTCACCCGGCCCACAGCGATTCCGCCGAAAAGCACCTCGGAACCTGCACTGATCCCGCCCGCGTACCGCAGGTAGGTCTTGTACGCCGTCACGTGGCGGCCCCACTGCTCGTTGCCCACGTAGTAGACCGTCACTCCGAGGAGCAGGAGACAGACAATCACGAAAATGCCCACCTTGGTCTCGGTATTCACATCGCGCCCCCATTCAGGTATCGCTGAAAGTGTTCATCGATTCCCGCGGTATCGGCGATCTCATCCGGAACGCGGTCCAGAAACTGCCGGATGCGCGGGTGCGTGCTGTCCAGTAACTCCCCCTTGGTGCCCACCGCGATTAACGAGCCTTTGTACAACATCGCCAGCCGGTCCGCGATCCGGAATGCGCTCGCCATTTCGTGCGTCACCACGACCACTGTCATGCTGAACGCGCGCTTGAGGCCCAGGATCAATTCGTCCAGTTCCGCTGCCACAATCGGATCGAGGCCGGCCGATGGCTCGTCGAATATCAAGACCTCGGGATCCAGCGCCAGTGCGCGTGCCACCGCGGCGCGCTTTTTCATTCCGCCCGATAGCGCCTGCGGATTGAGCTTGCCGGCGTCGACCAGCCCGACCACCGCGAGCTTCATCCATGTCATCAGCCGGATCGTCGATTCCGCCAGACGCGTGTGCTCCCGTAGCGCCAGCGCGATGTTGTCTTCCACGGACATGGAATTGAACAACGCCGAGTTCTGAAACGCGACCCCGATCGAACGCCGGACCCTCTTCAGTTCCCGCGGGTTGCAACGCCCGAGGTCCACGCCATTAATGAGAATCTGCCCGGATTCCGGCCTCTCCAGGCCGATGATCTGGCGCAGCAGGGTGCTCTTCCCGGATCCGCTGCTGCCGAGCAATACCATCGTTTCGCCGCGATGGACGTCGAGATTAACGCGGTCCAGCACACGCCGTCCGTTGTAGCTGACCACAATGTCCCGCACCGAGATTGCCGGCTGAACTTCGGTCATGGTTTCACCGCGCCGCCGTGAGATAGAAGATTGCGGTAAATCCCACGTCGGCGAGAATCACCAGGAACGTGGACTTCACGACCGCCGCCGTCGCCGACCGCCCCACGGCATCCGGGCCGCCGTGAACGCGGAAGCCCTCCAGGCAGCCGACGTGAACGATGATCGTGGCAAAAGCCATGCTCTTCACCAGCCCGGTGAAGACGTCGCGCAAGACCATCGAGTGCACCACCGAGCTCAAGTAAATGCTGAGCGCCATGTCCGCGCTAATCCGCATGAACAGGCCGCCCGCCAGGATTCCACAGGCGCTCCCGAGGATCGTCAGGCACGGTAGCACGATCAACGCAGCCAGATACTTCGGCGCAAGCACAAACTCAACCGGGTCGATGGCCATGGTGCGGAGCGCGTCGATCTCCTCGGTGACCACCATGGAGCCAATCTCGGCGGAGAAGGCCGATCCCGAACGGCCGCTCACCGCGATCGCCGTGAGCAGCGGCCCCAACTCCCGCATGAACCCGATCGTGACCAGATCTACCACGAAGTTCATCGCGCCCAATCGCCGCAGCTCCGAAGCGCCCTGCATCGCGAGGATGAACCCGGCGCAGACCGACATGATGCCCACCATCGGAAACGCGTCGACACCTTCCGCCACCATCTGGCGTAACGCCGACTGCCAGCGGAGCCGGTTTCCCACGACAGGAAAACTCCGCCAAATCGTGGCCAACGTATTCCGAAACTGAATCGCAAGCGCGCCGGCGTATGCCACGTGACGCAGCGTTGCGCTTCCAAGCCGTTCGACGGCGGGAGCACTCATGGCCGGCCTTCCCGATCTACTTCCTGAAAGAGATGCAGCAGCCGCGTCGCTTCCAGCAGGTACCGCGGCCTCTCGCGAAGCCCGCTCAACCGAAGGTCTTTGGCCTGCAGCCGCGCTGCTCTCAACAGTTCCATCAACATGGCGAGTCCAGAGGTGTCGATATACGCAACGTCATACAAGTCCACGGTCAGGGTTCTGCAATCCGGGGACTCCACGCGCCGCAGAAGCAGGGTCTGCAAGTCGGGAGAGGAATCGATGGTGATCCGGCCCGAAAGCTCCACGCGGCAGCCGTCCGCGCCGTCGCGGCAGGCGGCGCGGACCTCCGCGTCAACAGAAGTGGTCGTTCCCGATCGTAGCCAGGGGAAATTCAAAGGTTTCGTACGAGAAGACGGACGATTGTCGCTCTTTTGTTGGCTGAAGGTTCCAAGTGCTGCTTCAAACAAACGCCCCGTTTGACCCATCCTTCTTACTGTAGATAAGGAGGCCGGGATGAACTCGCGAATGTCCACGTTGGATGATGCGGCGCTAGTGCAGATGGCCCAGGCTGGCCAGGGCGAATGTTTCGGGGAATTGATGCGTAGGCACAAGAATATGGTTCGGGCCCGCGTGGTATCGATCGTTCGCAACTCGCCCGACGTGGATGACGTGGTTCAGGAAGTCTTCTTCAAGGCATGGCGGGCGCTCCCAACGTTTCGGGCAGACGCCGCCTTTCGCACCTGGCTCACCAGCATCGCCACGAACGAAGCGTTGATGCTTTGCCGTCGCGAACGGCGGCTGCGGCTTTATGAGGCTCCGGGTGAGTTCGATAATGTGGCTTGTCGGTCCGAGCCGGCGGATAAGGCGGCTATGAGAGGTGAAGCGGCCCGTGCGATTCACGGGGCCATCGTGAAACTTCCTGCCATGTATCGCGACGTCATCACGCTGTGCGACATCGAAGAGCTAAGCGCGTCTATGACTGCCAAACGATTGAAGTCGACCGTGCCGGCCGTGAAGACGCGCGTGTTCCGAGGACGCCTGAAACTCGCGACGGCTCTCCGGGGATGGCGCTCACATGGCTTACTTCATGCGGCGTGAACCGGTACAAAAGTTCCCGTTGTGCCCGTTGTCTCTCATTTGTTTTCAATCGCGCGTTCTTCCAAAACGGGTACATGAGTACCGGTTTCCAGACATCTCTTCCGGAGGCTCGGGGCGTTGAAAGAGACGGTTGAATTCCTGGCGCATCACGGATATTGGCTGCTCGCCGGCGCGGTGCTCGGGCGCCAGGCTTGCCTGCCCGTGCCGGCGAACCTTCTCCTTGTCGCCGCCGGAGCTTTGGCGCGTCGGGGAGACCTGCACTTCGCGTCGATTCTTGCGTCGGCCGTGTTGACTTTCATCGTGGCCGATCTGGCATGGTACGAGGCCGGACGGCGCTGGGGAGATCGGACGCTGCACCTGCTAGGCAGCTTCTCCCGCGACCCGGTGGCGACGGTCCGCCGCGCGACCACGGCTTTCTCCCGCCACGGTGTGCGTACGCTGGTGATTTCCAAGTTCGTAATCGGCGTCGATGCCGTCGCGGCGCCGCTGACCGGTGCAGCGGGAGTGTCCCCGGCGAAGTTCGTAATGTTCGAC
>DATJYJ010000490.1:0-15421 GCA_035578025.1 Verrucomicrobiia bacterium | reverse complement strand
CCGCCCGAACGCGCCGCTTCCCCGCTCGACCCCGCGGCCAACCCCCGCATGGTCGAACAGACTGCCGCCATCGAGCAGGCGCGCGCCCAGCTCAAGGCCATCGAGCGGACCTACTTCCCGCGCTTCTACGCGCAAGGCAGCATCTATGCCCGCGGCACCGGCGCCGAGCTCGATGGCGAGCGGCTCGGCGGGGCCAACGGCCTCGCGCCCACGGTCGCCAATGCCGCGCTCGGCTTCTCCGTCACGTTTCCCATCATGGACCTCGCCTCCATCCGCGCCCGCGAAGCGGCGCAGTTGGCTGCCATCCGCTCCCAGACGGCGCGTGCCGATCAGATCGCGGTCGACCTCCAGGCGCAGTGGAATCGTGCCACAGCGGCCTACGCGGGCGCGCGCCGCATCGCCGCCAACACGCCCGTCCAGGTGAAGGCCGCCCGCGACGCCACCCAACAGGCCACCGCCCGCTACCAGGCCGGCCTGGGAAACATCGACGAGGTCGCCGAAGCGCAGCGCCTGCTCACACAAGCCGAAATCGACGACGCGCTCGCCCGCCTGAGTGTCTGGCGCGCGCTGCTGAACATCGCCGCCGCTACCGGCAGCCTGGACCCATTTCTCGCCGAGGTGAGCCGATGAGGGAGGCCCCGCCATGCGTCTAGTTCTCGCCGCACTGGCTCGTCCCATCACCGTCGTGGTCGCACTGATCGCCATAGCGCTCTGCGCACTGCTGGCTCTGGAGCGCATGCCCGCCGACATCTTCCCCCAGGTCGGTGATCCGGCGATCTATGTCGCTCAACCCTATGGCGGCATGGACCCCGCGCAGATGGAAGGCTACCTCACGTACTACTACGAGTATCACTTCCTCTACATCACCGGCATCGATCACGTCGAAAGCAAGAGCATTCAGGGCGCGGCCCTCATGAAGCTCGTCTTTCACGAGGGCACCAACATGAGCCAGGCGATGTCGGAGACCATCGGCTACGTCAACCGCGCCCGCGCCTTCATGCCGCCAGGCACCGTGCCGCCATTCGTCACCCGTTTCGATGCCGGAAGCGTCGCCGTGGGCCTGCTGATCTTCAGCAGCGCCGGCCACACCCAGGGCGAGATGCAGGACTTCGCTCTCAACCGTGTCCGCCCCCTGTTTGCGACCTTGCCCGGCGTGTCCGCTCCCCCGCCCT
Organism: Verrucomicrobiia bacterium; assembly: GCA_035578025.1. Classification (GTDB taxonomy): domain Bacteria; phylum Acidobacteriota; class Terriglobia; order Bryobacterales; family Bryobacteraceae; genus Solibacter. Next base: position 14,249 of record DATJYJ010000490.1, on the reverse strand, counting down.
TCGGCGGCAACCAGCGCACCATCGTCATCACCCTGAATCCCGACAAGCTTCTTCAGTACCGAATCTCTCCCGATGAGGCCATCTCGGCCGTCAGCAAGTCCAGCCTCGTCATGCCCTCGGGCAACATGTACACCGGCAAGGTGGAGCGCATCGCGCGCACCAACGCGGCGCTCGGCGGCAACCTCGCGGAGCTGCTCGGCACCCCCATCCGCCCGGTCGCCGGCACCACCGTCTACCTCCGCGATATCGGCACCATCGAGAACGGCACCGACATCATCACCGCCTACGCCCACGTCGATGGCAGGCGCACCGTCTACATACCCGTCACCAAGCGCGCCGATGCCTCGACGCTGGCCGTGATCGATGCCGTCAAGGCCGCCATTCCGGATTTCAAGAAAGCCGTCCCCGACGACGTGGATGTCCGCCTGGAGTTCGATCAATCGCCCTTCGTCTCGAATTCGATCCGCGGGCTGGTGAGCGAAGGTTTGCTCGGCGCGGTGCTTACCGGCCTGATGGTGATCCTCTTCCTCCGCGACTGGCGCGCCGCGTTCATCGTCATCCTCAACATCCCGTTCGCGCTGCTCTCCGCGGTGGTCGCGTTGTGGCTCACCGGCCAGACCATCAACATCATGACGCTGGGCGGCTTGGCCCTCGCGGTCGGTGTGCTCGTCGACGAGGCCACGGTCGAGATCGAAAACATTCACACGCGGCTCCGCCCGGGCGTCTCCCCTGCGCGCGCCGTAGTCGAGGCATGCAGCCGCACCGCCATCGCCCGCCTGCTCTCCATGGTCTGCATCCTCGCCGTGTTCGTGCCCTCTTTCTTCATGGCAGGCGTGGCCCGGCAGCTATTCGTTCCCTTGTCGCTGGCCGTCGCATTCTCCATGATCGCCAGCTACATCCTCTCCAGCACCCTGGTCCCGGTCTTCTCTGTCTGGTTGGCGCATCCCAGTGGGGCAGGTTCCCGGCCTGCCCCGTTCTATTCGCGCTACTCCACCCAAGCCCTCCGTTTCCGCTACCCGCTCGCGGTTCTTTATCTTCTGTCTTCCCTTGTCGTTTTCTATTTCCTCTCACCCACTATCGGCACCGAGATCTTCCCCGAATCCAGCGCCGGCCTCATCCGTATCCGCCTGCGCGCCCCCGCTGGAACGCGCATCGAAGAGACCGAGCGCATCGTGCTGCGCGCGCTCGACGTCCTCCGCCGCGAGATCGGACCCGGCAACGTCCAGATCACCAGCGACTTCGTCGGCGTCGTCCCCTCCAGCTATCCCGTCAATCTGATCCACCTCTTCACCAGCGGTCCGCAGGAGGCGCTCATCCAGGTCGCTCTGGCCAAGGACGCCCCGCGCGGCGAGCCCTTGCGCGAGCAACTGCGTACCGCTCTCCGCCGCGACGTGCCCGAAGCGTCGGTCTCCTTCGAAGCCGGCGACATCGTCACCCAGGTGATGAGCTTCGGTTCGCCGACCCCGGTTGAAGTCGCCGTGCAGGGCGCAAGCCTGCAGGATGACTACGCCTTCGCGCGGAAGGTCCAGGCCCAGCTCGCCAGGCTCACGTTTCTGCGCGACCTTCAGTACTCCCAGGAGGCCAGCTTCCCGACCCTCGACATCACGGTGGACCGCGACCGGGCCGGGCAATTCGGCCTCACCATGGCCGACGTAGTGCGTTCCGTGGTCCCTGCGACATCCAGCTCCCGCTTCACACAGCCCAACTACTGGCGCGATCCCAATTCCGGCAACGCCTTTCAGATCCAGGTCCAACTGCCGCAGAACCGCATCCAGAGCGTCGAGTCGGTGGGCGACCTGCCCGTAATGCCCGTCGGACAGCCCGAGCCTCGCCTCACCGAGGTCGCCGCGCTCAAGCCCGGCACCATGCCCGGCCTCATCGAGCGCTACAACGGCCAGCACATCGTAAGCCTCACGGCGAATGTCCATGGGCTCACGCTTGGCGAGGCCGCGCCCAGGCTGAACCAGGCGGTCGCGGCCGCGGGCGCGCCTCCACGCGGCGTCAGCGTGAGATTGCGCGGCGAGATCCCGCCGCTCGAGCAGACCATTTCGGGTCTGCGCACCGGGCTTCTTCTCGCCGTGGCCGTCATCTTCCTTCTGCTCGCCGCCAATTTCCAATCGGTCCGGCTCGCCCTGGCCATCGTGCTCACCGTCCCCGCGGTGCTCTGCGGTGCGCTCCTGATGCTCCGCATCACCGGCACCACGCTCAATGTGCAATCCTTCATGGGCACGATCATGGCGGTGGGCATCGCGGTCGCCAATTCGATCCTGCTCGTCACGTTCGCCGAGCACGCACGCCATGAAGGCCGCCCCGTCCTGGAGGCCGCCCACGAAGGCGCCACCGGCCGCCTCCGCGCCGTGCTCATGACCGCTGCCGCCATGATCGCCGGCATGACCCCCATGGCCATCGGGCTCGGCGAAAGCGGCAGCCAGGCCGCTCCCCTGGGACGCGCCGTCATCGGCGGCCTGGTTCTCTCCACCTTCACCACGCTCACCGTGTTGCCCGCGATCTACGCGATCCTGCAGCGCAGAGCATCGCTTACCTCGCCGTCCCTGAACCCCGAAGACCCCGCGAGCCGTTATTATGAATCCCACTAATGATGCCAAGCCCTGTGGGGCAGGCCTTCAGCCTGCGCGGGACTTCAGTCCCGCCGGCTCGATTGGCAGGCAAGTCCGCTACCCTGTACTCCTCCTCGTCCTGTTGTTCCCCGCTCTCTTGCAATGCCAGGCGCCGGAGCTCGCACCCGTCGTCTCCAGGGCGGTCTCGCGCACCATCGATCTGCCCGGCGAATTCCAGCCCTTCCTCAGCGTGCCCCTGCACGCCAAGATCGCGGGTTACGTTGATCGCATCACCGTCGATCGCGGGAGCGCCGTCCGTCAGGGCGACTTGCTCGTCCAACTCACCGCGCCCGAGCTGGCGGCGCGCATCGCCGAAGCTGAGTCCAAGGTGCAGGCCGCTGAGGCGGATCGTCTCCAGGCCGAGGCCCAGCTCTCCGCCGCTCAAGCGACCCTCCAACATTTGCAGAAGGCCGCCGAAACTCCCGGCGCCATCGCCGGTATCGAGGTGATCCAGGCGCAGAAGCAGGTCGATGCCGCCCAGGCCCTGGTGTACTCCCGCGAGCAGGCCGCGCGCGCCGCCGAAGCCGCCGTCAGAGCGCAGAAGGATCTCGAGGCCTATCTCCGCATCACCGCCCCCTTCGATGGCATGATCACCGAACGCCTGGTGCATCCCGGCGCGCTCGTCGGACCGGGCGCCGATCCGGTGCTCGTAGTCCTCGAGCAGCTCTCCCATCTGCGGCTCACCACCGCGGTTCCCGAGCAGGAAGTCGGCGCCATCGTGCCCGGCGCGCGTGTCGAGTTCAAAGTGCCTGCGTGGCCAGAACGCACCTACTCCGGCACGGTCGCCCGCATCGCGCACGCGCTCGATCCCAAAACCCGCACCATGCCCGTCGAGCTCGACGTCGTCAACCGTGACGGCACACTGGCTCCCGGCATGTACCCCACCGTGAAATGGCCGGTCCGCCGCACCCGGCCCGCGCTGTTCGTGCCGCGGACGGCGGTGGTCGTAACCAGCGAGCGCACCTTCGTCGTGCGCGAAAACAACGCCCGCGCCGAATGGGTCAACGTCACCCGCGGCGTTACGGACGGCGACCTCGTCGAGGTCATGGGCAACCTCAAGACCGGCGACATGGTGGTCAAGCGCGCCACCGATGAGATCAGGGAGGGTACGCCGCTCCGCTGATCTGTACGCGAGTGTTAAGACGGCTTGGTGTGGATCTTGGCGCTGGTGCGGAAGAACAACGCCACCAGGAGCAGGATCGCGAATGCGCCCGCGGCGCTGGAGAGCCAGAAGCCGCTCCAGTTGCGGCCGGCCGAAGTGGTGAAGAAATCGACCGCTCCGCCCGAGAGCAGCGAGCCGATGAACATGCCGAGGCCGTACGTCAGGAAGGTCAGGAAGCCCTGCGCCGTGCCGCGGAGATCCGCCGGCGCTTCCTGATCGGTGTAAAGCTGGCCCGTCATGAAGAAGAAGTCGAAGCAGAACCCGTGCAGCAGGATGGCAATGTAGAACATCCACATGCCGGCGTGCGGATTGCCGTACGCGAGCAGCCCATAGCGGACGCTCCAGCAGAGCAGGCCCAGAATCAGCACGCCGCGCACGGTGATGCGCCGGAAGATGAACGGCATCAGGAGCATCACCCCGACTTCGCTCACCTGCCCCAGGGTCATCTTGCCCGCCGCGTTGGTGACGCCGGCTTCGTTCAGGTAGGCGTTCGTGAAGGAGAAGTAGAACGTAAGCGGGATGCAGGCGAGCACGCTGGCGATCACGAACACCAGGTAGGGGCGCTTCTTGAGCATGACCAGGGCGTCGATACCGACCAGGCTGCCGAGCGTGATCTTACGATCTGTGCCGGTGGGCGGCGTGTGGGGCAGCGTGAGGCAATACAGGCCCATGACCACCGACGTCCCGGCGGCCAAAAGAAACGGGGTCGCTGTAGTCTCGACTCCCATGTTGCCGATCGTCTGGCCGATGGCGATCCAGCCGATGGTGGCGAACATCCGAATGAAAGGGAACTCGCCTCCCGCGTCGGTGAGTTGGCGCAGGGTGAGAGAGTTGGTGAGCGCAATGGTTGGAAAGTAAAGGAGGCAGTATGCCAGCATGAGCCCGTAGACCGCGGGGAAGGAGGTGAACCGTGTCACGCCGTAAAGGATCACGGCTCCCAGAAGGTGCAGCACTGCCATGACCTTTTCGGTGGCAAAGAAGCGGTCTGCGATCAGCCCGATGAAGAACGGCGAGATCATGCTGGCGAGGGCCGTCGTGCCGAACACTGCGCCCGCCTCGGTGCCTGAAAATTTCAGGTTGGCTGTGAGATACGTTCCCAGAGTCACGTACCACGAGCCCCAGATGACGTAGTTCAGGAACATCATCAGGCACAGGCGGGCCTTCAGCGAGGTCGGCATGAGTGCCAGTGTATCGAATGCCGGGGTCTTGCCGCTCGCCGGCGCTTATGAGAGCGCTCGCACTACCTCCAGCGCTTTGTCGATCTCCTGCGGACTATTGAAGATGTGGGTGCAATGGCGGACCCCGGGTCCGTTCGCCCGCGGCCGCAGGCGGGCGCGCTTCCACATCTCGTCCTGAAGCTGCTGGCCGGTCAGCTTGCCGACGCCGTAGACCGTGATTCCCGCGCACATCGAGCGATCGGAAGAGGTGTAAATGCGCGTGCCCGGGATCTTGCGCAGGCCGTCTCGCAGATAGTCGCCAAGATACTTGATGCGCGCATAGACGCGGTCCGGGCCGAGCGAGTTGTGGAAGTCGAGCGCTGCATCCAGGCCCATCAGGAGCGAGAGGCTGCCGGTGCCCCGTTGGGTGAAGCGGTAGCCTTCGTCCTGGTGATGGTTCCATTGCGAGCTGGCCAGGGTGGTCCAGATGTCGCGCGCACGGTCTTTGCGAACGAAGAGGAATCCGGTCCCGGCCGGGGCGAGCATCCATTTGTGGAAACAGCCGACGTAGGCGTCGCATCCGATGTCCTCCAAATCAACCTTGATGTGGCCGAACGCCTGCGCGCCATCGAGTACGGTGAGAATGCCGCGCGAGCGTGCCTCGGCGCAGATCTGTTTGACCGGCAGGATGGTGCCGGCGCCGGTGATCATGTGTGAGATGGCCAGGATGCGCGTCCGCGGCGTCAGCGCGTTGTAAAAGGCTTCCATCACCTCGGCGGGGCTGTCGGCGGGCTTGGGCACGCGCATCATCTGCACGCTGGCGTGATAGCGCGCGGCGACATTCAGCCAGGGGCACTGGCCGCCGGGATGCTCCTGGTCGGTGATCAGGATCTCGCTGCCGGGCTCGACGGTGATGCCGGCGGCGACGTAGTTCATCGCCTCGGTGACGTTCTCGGTGAGGGCGACCTCCGACGCCTCGCAATGCAGGAGCGCGGCGGCCTTCGTACGGATGGCGGTGAACGGCCCGTAGCCCGCGATCCACTCGTCGCCGGGGCGATAGTCCCAGTCGGCGATGTCGGTCGCCATTTTGCGGAGGTGCTCGACGGTGCGCTCGACCACCACCTTCGGCATGGCGCCGATCGTGCCGTTGTTGAAGAAGACCTTGTCGCGGGAAAGGAGGAACTGATCGCGGATCTTGGTCCAGTAAGCCGGGTCGGAGGTAGCGGGCAAAGGAGGCACCGCCGCGGCCGCAAAGAGTGGCGCGGCCATGCCGCTGCCGAGAGAACGGAGGAAATTGCGTCGGCCGGTCATTGGTACAGTGTATCGCCGCGGGTACAATTCGGAAGTGGCATCTCACATACGGTGGGTGGACCTTGGCGTGGTGGGCGCATACTTGCTCGCTCTCACCAGCCTCGGCCTGGGATTTGCCCGCGAGCAGAACAGCACGGAACGTTACTTCGTCGCGCGGCGCTCGATTCCATCATGGGCGATGGGAATGTCGATCCTGGCCACGCTCATCACCAGCGTGACGTTCACCGCCTACCCCGGGTCTTCTTACGACAAGGACTGGTCGCTCCTGGTGCCCGGCTTCATGGCCGTGGGCGTGCTGGCGCTCGTGGGCTGGGTGATCATCCCGTTCTACCGCCAGGCCGTGGGAATGAGCGCGTACGAGTATTTCGGGCAGCGCTTCGGCAAACCGGTGCGGGTGTACGCGTGCATCGCGTTCGCGCTCGGACACTTCTCCAAGATGGGCTTCGTGTTCTACCTTCTCGCGTTGACTATCAACAGCATCACGGGCTGGGGCATCGACCGTGTGATCGTCATCGCGGGTGTGATGACAATCCTGTATACGCTGCGTGGCGGGCTCGAAGCGGTCATCTGGACCGACGTGGTGCAAGGGTTCATTCTCTGGACCGGAGTGCTGGTGACGCTGGCCTATCTTCTGTTGACGCCTGCCGGCGGTCCTGCGCGGGTGCTGGCGACTGCGGCCGCGTACCACAAGATGCGGCTGGGCGAATGGTCGCCGGGATTCGCCACACCGAACCTGGCGGTGCTCATCGTCTACGGCTTCTTCTGGTACCTGCAGAAGTACACGGCCGACCAGAGCATCGTCCAGCGCTACCTGGTCGCGAAGAGCGATCGCGCGGCGCTCAAGGGCGCGGCCTTGGGCGCCCTGCTCTGCGTGCCGGTCTGGACCTTGTTCATGCTGATCGGGACCTGCACGTGGGCGTTCTACCGGCTGACGGGCGAACGGCTGCCCCGGTACATTACCAAGCCGGACCAGGTCTTCCCGCATTTTCTGGCGACCCATCTGCCGGCGGGAATGGCCGGGCTGGTGATGGCAGCGCTGCTGGGAGCCGCCATGTGCGCGCTGGCCAGCGACCTGAACAGCTTCGCGCTGGTCGGCGTGGAGGACATCTACCGGCAACTGCGGCCGGAGTCCAGCGACGCCAGGCGGCTGGCAGTGGGCAAGGTGATCGTGTTGATCTCCGGAGCGAGCTGTATTGCAGCCGCGCTGGGCCTGGCACACACAAAGTCCGGGGCGCTCTCGATGTGGTTCAGCGTGTCGGCCATCGCGAGCGGCGGGCTGGCAGGGCTGTTTCTCCTGGCCTTCTTCAGCGGGCGGGCGAGCCGGCGGGGCGTGTGGACGGGGATCGCGGCGAGCCTGGCGTTTACGGCTTGGGCGACCTTGACGCTGAATGACAAGCGCGTGATCGACCTCGGGACTTGGAACTACCCGTGGCACGACTACATGATCGGAGCGGTGGCGCACGTACTGCTGCTGGTGATGGGGTATGCGGCAAGTCTCGTTTGGCCGGACTCGGCGCGCGGGAAAGTCACGGGGATGACCGTGTGGCAGTGGAGGCGGTGGCGGAGAGTGAAGGTGATGGAGGATTAAGGGCGGAAGCGCGCGATGCGGCCGCGCGGACCTACTGCCCAGCCGGACCGGCTGGAGATGAAGCTCACGGCGTTGTAAGGTGCGGGATCGAATGAAGTCCAGGACCGGCCGTCGTCGCGGGAAATGTCGGAGCCGGAGGTGCCGGTTGCGATCCACGCGCGGATGTCGGGCAGCCAGGCCACAGCGGAACGGAATCCGTGAGGGCGCCCCGCAGGAGCAGTCCAGGTGCCGCCTCCATCGCGGGTAACAGCGACGTTCCCAACGTCCTCCGAGTCCTTGGCGTAGTCGCCGCCGACAATCACTCCCTGGACCCGGTCGCGGAAGGCGATGGAGAAGATGCCGGCGCTGGCGGAATCGTTGCGGATCGGCGTGGAAGCCACTGTCCACGAATGTCCGCCGTCCCTCGAATGAAAGACACGTGCGGCGCCCGGACCGCCCGTCACGAACCAGACCTCCCGCTCCCCGAGCACGAAGAGGCAGGTGTTGCTGGCCGCGAAGGAGCCTTCATTGGCCAATGCGGGAGGTGTCTCCTGATGTACCCAATGGGCGCCGCGGTCGATGGTGGTCAGGACTTCGGCGTGGCCGTTGATCGCGTCGCCGAGGACGATGCCATGGCGGGCATCCCAGAAAGCCATCGAGTCGAAGAAGCCCTTGGGATCGGGGTTGGTGAACTGAAGGCTCCAATGCTCTCCGGCGTCGATGGTCTTGTAGATGCGCGATTTTTCGCCGCTGCCCGCGCTCATCACGTAGACGATGCGCGCGTCGAGGGCGCGAACTCCCCGGAAGTCGAGCGACTCGGCGCCGGGCACTTTGGAGACGGCCCAGGTCATGCCGCCGTCCCTGGTGTGAAGCACCGTTCCGCCGCTGCCGCTGGCCCAAACGGTCTTTTCGTCCACCACGCTCACACCGCGCAAGGAAGCGCTGGAGTTGCTGTTCTGCGGGATCCAGGCCTGCGCATGCACGGCGGCGGCCAGGATGAGCAAGGCGGGCAGGGGCATGTCCCCTTATGGTATGCGATTGCCGTCAGGGCCCGGGCAGGCTCACTCCCAACCGGTAATGCTCGATCATGCGGGCCAGGGTCTGAAGATTTACCGGCTTGGAAATGTAGTCGTCCATTCCTGCACGCAGACACAGTTCGCGATCGCCATGCATGGCATGAGCGGTCATGGCGATGATGGGCGTGTGCAGGTTCTCCGCCCGTTCGGCAGCGCGGATCAACGCCGTGGCCTCGAAACCGTCCATTTCGGGCATCTGCAGGTCCATCAGGATGATGTCGAACCGCTCCCGCTTGCAGGTCGCCACGGCTTGGACGCCATTTTCGGCGATGAGTATGGTGTGTCCCATCTTCTGGATCGCACGTTGGGCTAGCTTTTGATTGACTGCATTGTCCTCGACGAGCAGGATGCGGAGCCGCGACGCGGCGGCCGATGCCACGGGTGCGCTTGCCGGCCGCGCTTTTGGTTCTGGCTCGGGCGCCGGTTCCAGGCGCGGCAGGGTCGCGGTGAAATGGAAGCTGCTGCCCACGCCAGGGGTGCTCTCCACCCAGATTCGGCCGCCCATCAGTTGGACGAATCTCGAACAGATTGCCAGGCCCAGTCCGGTTCCGCCCTGGCGTCGCCTCGAAGAACCGTCGGCCTGGGCGAACGCCTCGAAGATCACCGACTGCACCGCCGGGTCGATGCCGATACCGGTGTCGCGAACGGTGAACTGGATCTGGTCGGATCGGTCAGACGCCGGTTGCACGAGAATGGCGATCTCGCCTTCCTCGGTGAACTTCATTGCGTTGCCGATCAGGTTGAGAAGGACCTGGCGCAAGCGGTCGCAATCGCCTTCCACTAGGCGCGGCGCGGCCGGGCTGCAGTCCAGGGTCAGCCGCAGGCCCTTCTCCTGGGCTTTCCAGGCAAACATGGCCAGAGAGTCGCCGGCGCACTTGATGAGATCGAAGGGCTGCCTGACGAGCTCCATCTTGCCGGCCTCGATTTTTGAGAAGTCGAGGATATCGTTGATCACCACCAGGAGCGATTCCGCCGATTCACGGACGGTGGAGAGATATTCACGCTGCTCCTGGTCGAGAGCCGTGTTGAGGACCAGTTGGGTCATTCCGATGACGCCGTTCATCGGGGTCCGGATTTCGTGGCTCATGTTCGCGAGGAACTCGCTTTTGAGGCGCGAGGCCTCCTGCGCCCGGCGAAGCAGTTCTTCGATTTCGAGTTTCTGGCGTTCCACCAGTTCCTTCTGCAGTTCGAGCTCGCCGGTCCGTTCGCAGACCGCTGTCTCCAGGCGCCGGTTCTCGCGCTGGATACGCCGCATGCGCGCGCGGACGATCCAGAAGATCAAGAGCACAAGCAGGGTAGCGCTCAGTCCTCGAAACCACCAGGTAGACCACCACGGCGGGATGACGGAGAAGGAGACAGCCGCGGGCGCGGGACTCCATGAGCCGGATCCGAGGCGGGCCGCTACCTCGAAGCGGTATTGGCCAGGCGGCAGGCTCGAGTAGCGGGCCTCCCGCAGCCCACTCTCCACCCAATGATCGTCCAATCCGGCGAGCCGGTATCGAAACCGGATCTTCCTCTCGCTGAGAAAGCTGAGAGCCGCGAAATTGACCAGAAAATCCCGCTCCCAAAAGGCTGCCTGGATGGGAGCATCGGTAGGATCGGCCGAGCGGTCGCCGAAACGGACCCCGGTAATGACGGCGGGCGGCGGCGGGAGTTGCGCGGGAGCGCCAGACGGCCGGTACCGCGAGAGACCCTTTAAGGTGCCGATCCAGACCACCCCTCCGGGCTCCGCCAGGAACGAGTTTGCCGCGCAGTCGTCCCAGATCAGACCGTCCTCATGGGTGAATACGCGAATCTGCCCGCCTGAGCCTACCGCTACTCCGTTGTCCGTCCCAATCCAGAGTTGTCCCCCGGAGTCCGTGCCCAGAAAGATGATGTAGTCGGAGGGGAGCCCTTCGCGTTTTGAGAGGTGTTCGGCGTGGAGCGCTTCTCCTGAAAAGGTGAGGCGCGCCATCCCGATCGGCTCACGATACGCGATCCAGATGGCGCCGTCCGGCGTCTGCGCAATGTGAGTGATGCTGTTGGTCTTCAGCCCGTCGGCGGTAGTAAAGCGATCCCACCGGCCGTGATCGTAGCGGTGGAGACCGCGCGTGCTGCCGATCCAGACGCGGTTCTGCCGGTCGCGGTAGAACCGGAAAAACATCGTGGTATCGGTGGTGCCCGGGGGCGACATCCGCTGAAAATGCAAGCCCGGACCGAGAGCATCGGACCGGTAGAGCCCTTCGGATGTGCTGGCCCAGAGTTTGTTCTCGTCATCGACATGAAGCGCAATCACCCGGTTGTCCACAAGGCCCGCCTTCTGGCCGAAGCTGTGAATCTTGCCGGTGCGGGGATCGATACGGGAGACTCCGCCCGGAAGACAGGCGGCCCAGATCGTGCCATCCGGCCCCAGAACCAGAGACTTCACCTTGTCGCCCGCCAATCCGTCGGACTGCGTCCACACTCTTGCCGCGCGCCCTTGCTCAAGACGGACCAGCCCGCTGTCGGTGCCGGCCCAAATAGCGCCGCCCGGATCACGGATCACCGACCAGACGATATTACTGGTGAGGCCATCAGCCGTCGTCCAGCCGGTCCACTCATCGGACCCCGGCCAGCGCACTAGTCCGACACCCCAGAGTCCGATCCAGATGGAGCCTTCCCGGTCTTCCAGGATGGCCGTCACGGCCTCGGACTCCAGACCCTGCGCGAGTCCGATCAGGCGCCAGCGCCCGTCTTCCCAGCGAGCCAAACCACGATCCGTGGTCGCGAGGAGGCGCCCCCGGCGATCCTGTATCAGGTTCATGCTGGTATTACTGGCTTGAGGCAGGCCCTGATCCCGGGCGATGAATTTGCCACCCCCCGGCGGCTGGAAATACAGATGCTGCGGACCGCGAATCCACAAGCCTCCCGAGCGATCTCGCAGCAGGAACTGCCAGCGCTCCAGGGGAAGCCCACAGGTCTCATCAAAGACTCGTACCAGGCCATTCTCGATCAGGCAGAGTTTCAAGCCGCAACCAAACCAGACACGCCCGCCGTTCTCCGCCAGGACGCCGGAGACGCTCTCGCGCGGGACGCCCGGCACGGGATAGAAAGAGACGAGCGGCTGCCCCGGCACAGGGAGGGCCGATATGAGTCCCTGGTTGTACCCGAGATAGATCCGGCCGTCCTTGCCGATATCTATGGCGCGCATATCCTGCGCAGCTTCGCCGATATCGACGGCCTCAAACCCGTTGTTGCGGCGGCGGGCGACGCCGCGTCCCGTCGTCACCCAGAGGGTTCCGTCGGGCGCTTCCTCCAAGCCGCGAATCGACGGACTGGGCAACCCTTCTTCAAGGCCAAAGCGTTGGAAGCGTGCGCCGTCGTACCGGTAGAGGCCGTTTCCGGACCCCACCCAGAGGAAGCCGGTGCGATCCTGCAAGAGGCTCGATACGGAGGTATTCAGCCCCTCCTCGGGCCCGAACTGGCGGAACCGGTAGTGCTCCGCCGAGGCAAGGGCGGCCAGCAGGCTCAAGCCGAACCAGCCGGCCACACAACGGTAGGTGCGTCGCGGCAAACGGTCTCCTCAAGAGACTAATCGGATGGGTGCGCGGCGAACTTTAGGAAGGGCATCTGGCTGATGCGTCACAACTTTTGACCGAGCGCATGTTCCAGCCGGTCCCGGTAGCCGCGGCTGAGGGTGACCTGCGTGAGATCGCGGAGGGTGATCACGTGATCGCCACCGGGCAGAGGATGGATCTCCTTTATAAATTCCACGTTGACGATGGTGGAGCGATGGATGCGCACGAAACGGCCGCTACCCAATTCGGCCTCGATGCGGTTCATCGTCTGACGTGTGAGATACGCCTCGCGTCCGGCGTGAATGCGCACGTAGTCGCCTTCGGCCTCCAGCCACTCGATGCGCGCGGTCTGGAGCAGCACGGCATGGCCGCCGGTCTTGACGACGAGGTGGGTCTTGGGCCCGGCGACAGTGCGCAGCAGACCGGTGATACGCTCGCGGAAGTCGCCCGATTGCGGGCCGGCGAGGCGCTCGCGGGCGCGCGAGACGGCATCCTGAAATCGCTTCCGGCCGAACGGCTTCAGGAGGTAATCGAGAGCGCGCCGCTCGAATGCTTGCACGGCGTACTGATCGTGGGCGGTCACGAAAATGATCAGAGGCAGGTGGCGCGGGTCGAGCTCGGCGAGGACCGCGAACCCGTCCTTGCCCGGCATCTGAATATCGAGGAAGACCAGGTCGGGACGAACCCTGCGGATGGCCGCGACAGCGTCGTCGCCATTGCCACATTCGCCGACGATCTCCATGTCGGCCTCCGGGCGCAGAAAGGCGCGCAGGCGCCGGCGGGCCAGCGGCTCGTCGTCTACAATCAGCGTGCGGATGGGCATGGTTTTACGGGAACCGAGATTTCCGCGACAGCCCCGCCGTCGCCGGCTTCGTGAAGGTCGAAGCGAAACCGGTTCTGAAAGTGCTGTGCCAGCCGCGCGCGGGTGTTGGCAAGACCGAGGCCGCTCGAAGACGTGTCCTTGGGACGCCAGCCGGCGCCGTCGTTGAGCACCGTCATCTTGAGCGTCCCGTTCTCGCGCCACGCCCGGACCTCGATGCGGCCTGGGCCCGTGCGCCGCGCGATGCCGTGCCGGACGGCGTTTTCAACCAGCGGTTGCAGGATCAGGCGCGGGACCATGGCATCCAGCGCGGCCGGGTCGGCGTCGACCAGCGTAGTGAGGCGGTCGGCAAAACGGGTGCGTTGGATGTCCAGGTAGATTTCCAGGATCTCCAGCTCTTCCCGGAGCGGAATCTCGTACGCACCGTTTCGATTCAGTGTGCGCCGCAACAGGGTAGCGAGCTTGGCCATCATGTCGTCGGCGGCATCCACATCCTCGTGCATCAGGGTCGCGATGGAATTCAGCGTATTGAAGAGGAAGTGCGGATGGAGCTGAGCTTCGAGAACCTGGAGACGGTCGGCGGTCCACTCCTGCTCGCGCGCACGGTAGCGCTGGCTGGACGCAGTGAGCCGGGCGGCCGCAAGCACGGCGCCGAGGAACCCGAGGCTGGCCGCGATCCAGATGATTGACGCGGCAAACGGCATCCGGGGCAGGAAGTACAAAGCTCCAGCCAGGCTGATCGCGGGGAGGATAGTGAGGGCATAGGACCAGCGCCAGCGCCGGGTGAGGAGCATGCTAGGGACAGTGTACGCCGCCCGGAGACAAAGGCGGAAGCGATTCGTCGCGCGATTCCGGCGGTTCGGCGCAAAGTTCGGGATCGGAGCCGAGGGCGCGGCTTAAGATCTGGAGATCGTGGACCTTTTTCAGACCAAACCTCTCGAACGGATACTGCTGGAATCCGAGGGACAGAACGCGCTCCGGCGATCCCTGGGGCCGGGCGCG
>DATJYJ010000489.1:0-8431 GCA_035578025.1 Verrucomicrobiia bacterium | reverse complement strand
CGGTGCGCGAGATCCTGGAGAAGATCCGGGCCGCCGACACCGACAACATCCCCTATAAAGAAGGCGAGGCCGTGCGCATGAAGATGTACGCCGAGGCTCTCACGGCGCACCCGCACGATTATTTCGTGCTGCGCATGATGCTGATTACGACCGGCGAGAAGGACGACGCACTCGCTTGGGCGAAATCCATGCGCGAGAAGTACCCGCAGCAGCCGGTCTACGATCTGATCTACGCCCAGGCGCTGGTGGGCCGCGATACGCCGGCCGCCCAGGGCATGCTCGAAGGTCTAAAGGCCTCGCACCCGGAGTTGACCCGCGCGCACCTAGTCCTGGCCGATTCCATATTTGGATACGGCAGCCACAAAGACAGGGGGCGGGCCAGGACGGAGGTGGAGGAGTTCGTAAAGGCGTGCCCGGCGCCGCTGGATACCAGCCCGTTGCGGTCCATCGGCGCCAACCTGCCGCGGGAGCAAGCCATGGCGGTAGCCGCGCGGGTCCGCAAGCGCCTCGCCGGGATGCCGGACTCAGCCATGACCGGGGCGTGGGGAGCCTTGTGGGCTCTCGAGTTCAAGGCGCGGCCGCCTGCCGAGCACTCCGCCCTGCGCATGCAGATCGAAAGTGACCTGGCGCACTTTGAACAAGCGCCCGAAAGAAACCAGCTGCGCTGGCTGACGTTCCTGCGCGGTGGCTACGAGAGCGCCGGCGACCAGGACAGCCTCAAGCGGATCAGCGCGGAGATCGTGACCAGGTATCCCAGGTCCGAGGCGGCGAAGCAGGAAACTAGCGACCGCTGGCGCAAGGACCACAAATACCCGGCCAACGCCGATAAGGCGCAGATGGAGGTGTACCGGCGTGCGGAGGCCGAGCAGTATGGAGCGTGGCGCAAGATCTGGCCGGAGGACTCGCTGATCTACAACGTGCTTTTCTCGGCACTGGTCGAACTGCCGGACACCAAGGCGGGGCAGGTCGCGCGGATGGGCAACGAACTGATGGCGCTCTACCGCAAGAACCCGAACTGGTACGGCTCGCCGCCGCTGGAGTTCCGTGTGGCGGATGCGTACCTGAAGTTCAAAGTAAATATCGACGAAGTGCCGGCGCTCGTAAAGGAAGGCGGGGACGCGGCCGGGAAGCGCCTACGCGAGGAACTGGCTGACGACCAGATCCCGGAAGAGATGCGCACCACGCTCGCCGAGAGTGCCGACAGCCTGAAAATGGAGCGCGCCCGAATCCTGCTGACCTACTACGCCGACGCGAAGCAGACCGAAGCGGCCGGGGCGATCGAATCCGAGCTGGCTTCCCTCAAGCCATCCAAGCTGGGAGCACAATCCACATTGCTCGAACGGCAGGCGCAGGCTGCCGAAGTACTGGGCCGCAAACTGGACGCTCTCGTCACGTATCGGGCCGCGCTCTACCTGCGTCCGCCCGGTCCCACCCCGCGAGACGGCGACAAGCTGCAGGAGAACATCGATCGCCTCTGGAAAGAGCTGGGCGGCACCCCTGCCGCCTGGAGCCTGTTCGCCGCCAAAACGAAGCCCACTGAAGTCAGCGACAGCCGTTGGGAGCGGCCCAGGAATCCGCTGCCGATGTTCAGCCTCTCCGACCTTGAGGGCAAGACCTGGAAGTTGGCGAGCCTCGAGGGTAAGGCTGTGCTCATCAACCTCTGGGCCACCTGGTGCGGTCCGTGCCGCGCCGAGCATCCCGAGTTTCAGAAGCTCTACGAGAAGCTGAAGGAGCGGGCGGATGTCATTGTGATCTCCTTCAACGTGGATGACGACCTCGGCAAAGTGGCGCCTTACATGAAGGAAAATAAGTACACGTTCCCCGTGCTGCTGGCGCGGGAATTGGTAGACCAGGTCGTGCCGGTGATCGCTATCCCGCAGAATTGGTTCGTCGATACAAAGGGCCAGCTACAGTGGCTGCAGGAGGGCTACGGGGGCGACCCGCACTGGCAGGATATGATTCTGGCCAAGCTGGACGAGGTGCTGAAAGGCAAGTAACTGCTCGCGAGTGCCGCCTGCCGGTGCGTCGGCGCTCATGAACGGGGACGGCCGAAAAACAAAACATAGCCGTCGGCGTCCCGGAGCTCGAATCCACGCAATCCATCGTCGGTGTCTTTGAGCGGTTCCGAAAACTCGACATTGCGCGACGAGAACTCTGCCGCCAACGCGTCCGGATCCGGGACATAGAGGTAGGCGTCCCAGCGGGCGATGCCTTTTTTTACGTCTCGCGTGTAGTTTGGCACCGGAACCACGCCGACGTCCTTGAACATGATCATCGCAGCGCCGCGCCGTACAATGCCAAAGAAGATGTCGTCGGGTTCGGGCCCTTGAAACGTGATGTCGAACCCCAGGCGGTCGCGATAAAACGCCAGGGCGGCGGGAACATTTTTCACGATGAAGAACGGTGCAATGCCGGAGATCTCTGGCTGAATCATGTGCTTGCCGCCGCGCGGAATCGCCTTTGCGGAAATATCGAGCCCCTCCCATTCTAAGGGAAGCCAAACCGATAGAGCGCTCCTGTTGTTTTCCCAATGGAGACGTGGCATACTTCCTGTTGGAAACCCAGATAGGCTATGAAAGAGAAACCCGACGTCCCGCAGGGGACCCTGGCGTTGATGGTTTTGAAAACGCTCGATGTGCTCGGACCCCTGCACGGCTACGGCATCGCCCGCCGTATCGAGCAGATCAGCGGCGGGCTTCTCTCCGTAAACCAGGGCACGCTCTATCCCGTTTTGCTGAAGCTGGAGCAGGAGGGCTCCATCGCGTCCCACTGGGGCGCGTCCGAGAATAACCGCAGGGCGCGTTTTTATCGGTTGACGCGCAATGGCCGCAAACAATTGCAGGACGAGACGCGAGGTTGGGAACAGACGGCGGCAATCATCGGGCGATTCTTTGCCGTAAAAGCGCAGGATCTCGAATGAGGGCGCTTCGCAGATTTTTCAGCCGGCTGATCTCCTGGGCTACTGCCGCGCGGGACGAAAAACGATTGTCGCTGCGAGGCGCAAGCCGCGTCACCGCCGGTGCGGGTTCCCTCCCGAGGAGAGTGCTGGTCGTGCTGCAAATCGCCCTCTCCCTCGCTTTGCTGTCGGTACCGGGACTGCTCACCTCTGCGCTCCACGCGTTGGAGACTCAGGATTTCGGATTCAAGCAGGACCGGCGCGTGGTCGCCAGGATAAATCCCAAACTCGCCGGTTACCAGCCGTCGCAACTGTCGCAACTGTATCGGCGCATTCATGATGCGATAGCGAACACTCCTGGCGTGTCCTCCGTGGCTCTGTGTTTATACTCGCCGCCCGGCGGGGGCTGGGGCTCTTCCGTGTGGGTCGATGGTCGCCCTGCTCCGGGACTGAGGGATGACAACTCGAGCCAATGGGATCGGGTTACACCGGGATACTTCGAGGTTATCGGAACCCCGATTGTCGAGGGGCGCGGCATCTCCGAAGAAGATACAGCCGCCTCGCGCCGCGTGGCCGTCGTCAATGAGGCGTTTGCCCGGAAGTTTTTTGGAAATGAGAACCCGATCGGCAGGCACTTTGGCCGCAATCCTGAGACCAGCCGTGAATTCGAGGTGGTAGGCCTCGCCAAAGACGCGCGTTACCTCGCTAACCAGATCGATCGACCAGTAGGTCCGCTCTTTTTTTTGCCGGAGGCGCAGCCGATTATACGAAGAGCGCAGGCTCTCTTTTCCTGCACGATATCGTCATTTCGGCAAAGCCTGGGGTGAACCTGTCCGCTCCTGAAGCGCGCCATGCGATGGCCTCGGTGGACCCGGGTATGCCCATCATTGCGATTTAAACGATAAGAGAGAAAGTCGACCTCCAGTTTAGTCAACAGCGGCTCATCGCAGGCCTCACTTCGTTCTTCGGGGTGCTTTCCCTGATCCTGGCTTCAGTCGGTCTGTACGGCGTGATTGCGTACAACGCCGGCCGGCGTATCGGCGAGGTCGGCGTGCGGATCGCTCTGGGGGCTACTCGCGCCGATGTGGTCCGGCTGGTCCTGAAAGGTGTCCGGGCTGATTCTTGCCGGGTTGTCGATTGGGCTGCCGTTGAGGTTTGCAGCCGGGCGGCTTCTGGGAAATCAACTCTACGCCCTCAGTCCGTACAATCCCGCTGCGACGATTACGGCTGTCGTGGCGCTGGGGCTGTCGGCGCTGGTTGCATCTGTCATTCCGGCGATTCGAGCCAGCTTGATTTCGCCGCTGGACGTATTGCGGGCGGAATGACGCCTCCAGGAACGGGATGAATCAACCGTCGGATACGGCCTACGACATCACGGCCGCCTGAACCCGACGCGCAGCGCACGCCCGCCACGCTATAATCGTCATCGAATGGACGTTTACGAGGAACTCGTGCGCCTGCGCAACCTCGGGCAGAAATGCGCGCTGGCCACGATCGTCGACGTGCGCGGCTCCATCCCGAGCTACGAAAGCGCCAAGCTCCTGGTTCGCGAAGACGGCTCCATGATCGGCACGATCGGCGGCGGCTGCGTCGAGGCGGAGGTCTGGAACGCCGCGCGGGAGGTGATCGAAACGGAAAAGCCCAAACACCTCAGTTTCAACCTCGGCCAGGACGCGGCCTACGACAACGGCCTCATCTGCGGCGGCCAGCTCGAGGTCTTCGTCGAGCCCGTGATGCCCGTGCCCCACGCCTTCATCTTCGGAGCCGGCCACATTTCGAAGAGCCTCTCCAAGGTCGCCAACCTCGCCGGATTTTCCACGGTGGTCGTCGACAACCGCGAGAGTTTCGCCAACCGCGAGCGCTTTCCCGAGGCCGCCGAAGTCCACGCCGCCGAATACGAAGAGGTCTTCCCGCGCCTCGCCATCAACGAGACCAGCTACGTCATCATCGTGACCCGCGGGCACCGCGACGATATGCGCGTGCTCAAGCTGGCCATCGCCACCCCCGCCCGCTACATCGCCATGATCGGCAGTAAGCGCAAGGTGCTGAACGTGGTTCGCGAGCTGGAAAACGAGGGCGTCGAGCGCGCCGCCCTCGAGCGCATCTTTGCGCCCATGGGATTGGATATCGGCGCCATCTCGCCCGAGGAAATCGCCATCTCGGTCGCCGCGGAGATGATCGCCGTGCGCCGCAATGCCGGCGCCAACTGGCGCGCGCTTTCCATGTCGGTGTTCACCGGCGACGGGCAGCGTGCCGTGCTCGCGAAGTGAGCACCGCCGGAATCATTCTCGCCGCCGGAGAATCGCGTCGCATGGGCTTTCCGAAGGCTCTGCTGCGCTATCGCAACGCAACCTTCCTCGACACGCTGGTGGCCTTGTTTGCGCCGCGATGCTCGCCCGTAATCGTCGTCTTGGGAGCCCACGCCGATCGCATTCGCGAGGGCGCTGCCTGTCCCGCCACCTTCGTTGTGAACATGGACTTCCAGCGCGGGATGATTACCTCACTGCAATGCGGGCTGCGCTCCGTCCCACCGGACGCCGAAGCAGTGCTGCTCACTCTGGTGGACCATCCGGCAGTGGCGCCGGCCACGCTCGACGCGCTGCTCGCCGAAACCGGCACCCTCCTGCGCGTCCCTCGCTATACGGGACGCCGTGGCCACCCGATCTGGTTCGCGAGCGCGCTCATTCCGGAATTCCTCGCCCTGCCTCAGACCGGCGCGGCCCGGGACGTGGTGCGCGCCCACGCCGCGGGCACCACGTTTCTGGATCTCGACGATCCCGGGATCGTCGCCGACATTGATGATCCTGCGGCCTACCGCGAGTTGACGGGAGCGGTGCTGTGATCATCCGGCCGCGAACCGTGATCAAAGCGGCCGGCGCCGCGGTGCTGCTCGTGTTGCTGGCGGGCGCGCTCGCGCCGTTCTTCACCGTCGAAACCTACGCCCGCCGTTTGCAACTGTCGCTCGCTCGCGCGCTCGGCCGGCCGGTCGAGCTCGGCAACGTCCACTTCAGCCTGTTCAAAGGCCCGGGGTTCAGCGTGGACCGCGTGATCATCTACGAGGACCCTGCGATCGGCCTCGAACCCTTCGCCTATATCGAGGAGCCGGGCTCGCTGGAAGTCGTACCCAGCATCTGGTCCCTGCTCGGCGGCAAGTTCGTGATCTCGTCGATCCGGCTCGACGAGGCCAGCATCAATCTCACCAAGTCCGGGCCGGCATCGGAGTGGGGCCGCTGGAACTTCGCTTCCTTCGTCAACCCGGGTGTCATCCACACCGCGCCCGCCATCCACGTGCGCAACGGCCGCATCCACTTCAAATTCGGAGACACCAAGAACGTCTTCTACCTCACCGAGACCGACCTCGATCTCTCCCCGACGGTCACCGGCGACTGGAAGATCGCCTGCTCCGCGCGCCCCGCGCGCTCCGACCGCCCGGCCCAGGGCCTCGGCTCGTTCACGCTCAACGGACGCTGGTACCGCGACGTCAACCGCTTCGACGTGGACCTGCAGGTGGATCACACCGGTCTCGGCGAGGTCACCGCGCTGCTTAACGGCGAGGACGCGGGTGTGCACGGGTCGCTCTCCTCGCGGATCCATCTCGCCGGACCTCTGAACAATCTCGGGATCACCGGCAGGCTCGACATCGGCGATGTCCACCGCTGGGACATGCTGCCCGGCAACAGCGAGGGTGGCAGGATGTATATCGGAGGACGGCTCGATCTCATCGGCCAGCAACTCGAGCTGCACTCGAGCACGCCGGGAAACGCACCTCTGCCCCTGGCCGTGCATTTGCGCGCCACGGATTACCTCTCGCAGCCGCACTGGGCTGTCGCCGTCAACTGGAATCGCTTCCCGATCGCGCCCATCCTGGAGTTCGCCCGTCACATGGGCGCGCAGGTTCCGCCGCGCCTTCAGTTCGCCGGCACCATGGACGGCGCCATCGGCTACTCGGGCAAGGGCAGCCTGCAGGGCGGTGTGGCGTTCCGCGATGCCGCGCTCACCATCCCCGATTCGCCGCCGCTGCGGTTTCCCCAGGCTAGCGTCATCTTCGGCGCCGGCCACGCTCACCTCTCGCCTGCCCTGGTGCGCGGCGGCGAGAACGACCAGGCCCGCATTGAAGCCGATTATGCATTCGGCAGCCAGACACTCGACCTGGAAATCTCCACCGACGCAATGGACGTGAAGTCGCTGCGGGCGCAGGTGGCGCTGGCCGCCGTGCCGGTCCTGGATCAGTTCACCGCCGGCACCTGGAGCGGCGATCTCCGTTACGTGCGCGACCCGCGCACCGCCGGATGGAGCGGCCACTTCGCCCTTTCGGATGCGCAGATCGCCATCGCCGGCCTCGCCCGCCCGATCCAGGTGGCCGCGGCCCGCGCCCAAATCGACGGCACCCGCATCGCCATCGACCACATCGCCGCGCAGGCCGGGAAATTGCCGTTCGCCGCCGAGTATCGCTACGAGCCCGGCGCCGCGCACCCGCACCGCCTGCGCCTGCGGGCGCCAGGCTGGGATGCCGCCGACGTCGAGGCCGAGCTGATGCCCACACTCCGGCGCAGCACCAACCTGTTTGCTCGCGCCCTGGGCCGCGCCATGGTCACGGATTGGCTGCGGGAACGCAGCATCGATGGCACGGTGCAGGTCGACGACCTCACGCTCGCGGGCGCGCACCTGGAGAACTTTCGCGCACGCCTGCTCTGGGATGTGGCACGGGTGCAGTTGGAAAACTTGCAGGCGAAACTCGAGGGCGCGGCAATCTCCGGCAAGCTCGATGTCAACCTGCGCGGCTCGCGTCCCAACTATAAGCTCACCGCCCGAATGAAAGGGATCGACTGGCAGAGCGGCAAGCTGGATCTCGACGGTACGGTCGAAACATTCGGCACGGGCTCGCAGTTGCTCACCAACCTGGCCGCCGACGGCGCCTTCAGCGGAACCAATCTCGATTTCGGAGGTCTGGCGCCGCTCCGCACCGCCGCCGGGAACTACAACCTCTCCTGGTGGCAGGCAGGCCCGCGCCTGCGACTCACGTCGCTGAACCTCCGTACCGACGAAGACACCTACACCGGCCGCGGCGCCACCCAGGAAGACGGCCGCCTGGCCATCGTACTCACCAGCGGCGCCAAGGAAATGCGCATGACCGGCACGCTGGCAAAGTTGAAGATCGAATGACGAGTTAACCCGCCTTGCGCCTCGCCGCAACCGACCTCATCCTGGACTGCCGGGCGCGCGCCGTCTCTGATATCTTGATCTCGGCCTTCGATCAAATCCAAAGGAGAATTGCCCATCATGAGAAATCGATGGATTCCCCCATTGATTGGCGTCTCGGCTCTTGCCCTGAAGAACGGTATGGTCGTCTGGCGCGGTCACGACCACATGCACGCCATGACGCCCGATTACACGGTGGTGGGAGAGCTTCGTTCGGCGGGCATTCCGGGCGGCGAGCACGCCACCATGCGCCCCGGCATTTGCACCATTCCGGAGACCACCCTGGGAGAGTTGGCGGCCCGGGTGAAACGCTCCAGCGGCGCCCGCGCCCTCCGC
>DATJYJ010000488.1:0-6005 GCA_035578025.1 Verrucomicrobiia bacterium | reverse complement strand
GATCGCATAGTTGACGACGGCGGCGAGGAAGGTGCCGAAATAGTAGCCGGTGTGCATCCAGGCGGCGCCCTGACGGCGGCGCGATTCGGGCCACTCTTCGGCGACGAAGACGCCGCCGATGGTCCACTCGCCGCCGATGCCGGCGCCAGCGAGGAAGCGGAACAGGGCGAGTTGCCAGACCCGGGTGGCGGCGCATCCGAGGAAGGTGAACAGCGAGTAGCAGAGGATGGTCAGCATCAGGGTGCGGACGCGGCCGAAGCGGTCGGCGAACGGCCCCCAGAGAAAGGCGCAGCCCCAGCCGGCGAGGAAGACGGCGAAGAGCACGCCGCCGTAGAAACCGACGTTGGCCTGCGTGGGCTCGATGCCAGACCGCGGCAGCAGGTCGCGCAGGGCGGGCACGAGGACCAGGGCGTAGATGAACGAATCCATGCCATCGAGCGCCCAGCCGCCCCACGCGGCCCAGAAGCCGCGGACCTGGTTGCGGGTGAGCGGCACGCTAGAAGCGGGCTGTGGCAATGGCGCCGTTCTCTTCCCACGCGGCCATGACCACTCCGCCCGGCGTGGTCACGACGGCCGGGAAGGTTCCGGCCGGGGCGACGTGCGTGACTTCAGTAGCACCGGGCAGCATGGCCTCGATGCCGGCGGGCGAAGACCAGACGGCATACCAGCCCTGGTTGTTGGCCGCGAGCGCGATATCCTGCCCGGCAGCGAGTTTGCGTTCGGGCCGGCCGGGCTCGACCAGGTAAACGTCTTTGTCGCGGCGCCAGGCACTGCCGACGCGGCCGTTACGCACGGCGAGGCCGCCGCCATCCATGGGGCAGGCTTCGAGCTTCCACGTGCCGCCGCCCTGCCTTTCCGCGGGACCGGACGGAGCGCCGCCTGCGAGGCGCATCGCGTACAGGTCGCGGTAGCCGTTCAGGGAATTGCGCCACATGACGACGAACTCGCCGGACCCGAGCGCGGCGAGCGAGGGGTGGCAGCACTCGCAGATGGAGCCCGAGGGCGATTCGTACAGCATCACGTTGCGGCCCCACGATGCGCCGCCGTCGTCGGAGAAGGCGCCGTAGAGGCGCTTGCCGTGGCCGGTGCGATCGTCGAGCCAGACCACGGCGGCGTGGCCGGCGGTATCGGCGGCCATGGCGTGCAGGCCTTCGCGCGCGGCCGAGGGCTGGTCGTTGACGGCGCGCGGCGGCGACCACGTGCGGCCGCCTTCGGTGGAGCGCCACATCATCAGGTCGCCGGGCGAGGAGGAGATGGCCGAGACCAGCACGGTATTGCCGCTGATGGCGACGCGCGGTCCGCGGTGGCGGCCGAGCAACAGCTTGGGCAGGCCACCGATTTTGGCCGGCGGATCGAAGGTGCGGCCATCGTCTGCGGAGCGTGCGAACCAGATGGACTCGCCGGACCCGAACACCAGCGCGACCGTTCCCCCTCCGGCGGCAAGCTGCGGCTGTTTGTTCGGCGCAGTCGGGGACACGGCGGGAACATGCAGCGCGAGGAGCGCCAGGAGACACCAGAACATGCCTGGATTATACCCGGCGGAGGATGCGGCGGCGCCGCGTAGCTTCGAACTGCTGAGCGCTGCCGGCGGCGAGGACGCCGAAGAGCAGGATCAGGTAGAGGTTTCCGGTGACGGCGCCGACGATCGCGAGGACGGCTCCGGTGAGGGCCGACAGGAGGAACGAATTGCGGCGGCCGTTGTAAGGATCACGCCGTTCGAGAACCGCGGCGGCGGCATGGCCGCCATCGAGGGGATAGACGGGCAACAGGTTGACCAGACCCCAGTAGAAGTTCACGAACAACAGGTCGTTGAGCAGCAGATACCAGAGGTAGTTGCCCTGGAAGCGGGCGACACCGGCGGCGTGAGTGAGATCGGGCCACGCGGAGAGGCTGGGCAGGAGGCCGTGCCAAACCAGATGTGCGGGCGCGCCGGCGATGGAGCCGACGGCGGAAGCGAGAGCGGCGAGCAGGAATCCGGCCATGGGACCGGCAATGGCGACGATGAACTGGGCGAGCGTGCCGTGAATGGCTCGGTCTGGAACGGCGAGGCCGCCGAAAGCATAGAGCACGGCATAGGCATCGGTGCCGAAGAGGCGAAAGGCGAAGACGTGGCCGAGCTCGTGCCAGAGAATGGAGACGAAGCAAACCGCGATCCAGACGAGGGCGGAGCGCGTATCCATGCTGCCGCAGAAGAGCAGCGTGGCGAACCAGAACCAGAACTTGACGCGGACCTCGATGCCGAACAGGGAGAAGCACCATTCACCCGCGCGGCTCTCGGGACAGTCAGTTAACGTCATGCGCGAACCTGCTCTGCCCAGTATACGTGCGGCGGGTGGTGAGGTGCAGTGCTATCCAAGGTAATCAGCGCTCGAAGACCACTCCGACGCTGGGGAGGATGGGGAACATGGTGTCCAGCGTCACATAAGCCTG
Source organism: Verrucomicrobiia bacterium (assembly GCA_035578025.1). Classification (GTDB taxonomy): domain Bacteria; phylum Acidobacteriota; class Terriglobia; order Bryobacterales; family Bryobacteraceae; genus Solibacter. The sequence continues at coordinate 3,575 of DATJYJ010000488.1, read as the reverse complement.
ATGAGTTTGCGAGTTGTAACCATCGAAGCTGTCGTAGATGTAGTTGGTGCGGTTGGTGAGGTTGACGACTTCGCCGAAGAGAGTGAACTTCCACTTGTCCCTGGTCCAGGATTTGTTGACGCGGAAATCGGTGCGCTCGTATGCCTGCATGCGGAGCTGATTGCGGATGGTGGTCAGGTAATAGAGGCCGTTCACCATGGTGAGATAGCCGGGGATGGGGAAGCCGCTGCCGTAACTCATCTTCACGCTGAGATTGACGGTGGGCTTGAGGCGGTATCCGCCGTAGATGTTGAAGGTGTGGCGCTGATCGTAATCAGAGGGGAAGCGATCGAGGGTGACGCCGTCGCGCATGGCGGTGCGGCCGAAGGCGTAGGAGACCCAGCCGGTGAACTTATTGGCGCTGGAGCGCTGCACGAAGAACTCGAAGCCGCGCGAGTAGCCGCGCAGGGAATTCAGATAGAGGGGATTCGGCGGCGGCACAAAGACCTTGCCGTTGACGAGGCGGGGATCGTAGAGGGGCTGGTAGACGAGGTCGCGATCGACGCGGTCGTAGTATTCGGCGCGGAGGCGGGTGCGCGCGCCGAGGCGCTGCTCGACGGCGGCGATGAGCTGGTTGGAGCGCGTGGGCAGGAGCCCGCGGTTGCCGAGGATGGAGGTGAGCACGGAGAGCTCGGGATATTGCACGTACTGGCCAAAGCCGAGGTTGACGCGGGTGCCAGTAGGGAGGGCGATGGACACGGAGACCTGCGGGGAGACGGCGGTGACGCGGTCGGTGGAGTGGTGGTCCCAGCGGACGCCGGCGGTGAAGTGGAGCATGCCCTGGAGGGGCATCCAGGACTGCTGCGCGTAGCCGCCTTCGCGGGCGGCGGTGCCATCGGAGCGGTCGAGCAGCCGAGGGAGGGGCGAGTTGGTCTGGTATTGAACGGCGGAGCTGCTGCTGCGCAGGCGGCGGAAGGTCCAGCCGGCATCGAAGGGTGTCTGCTTGTTCCACATCCAGGTGGCGTCCGTGTTCCAGACCCACTCGCCGTAGAAGCCGGCGCCGAGGGGAAGCTGCTGCTTGTTGTAGTTGTCGTACTTTTCGCGCATCCAGGCGGCGTGGTTGACGATCATCAGACTCCTGGTGGGCGAGGTGCGCCATCCGAGGTTGGCGAGGGTGTAGTGGTAGCCGGCGTTGATGAGCGAGTTGATGCCGAGCGACGAAGTGTTCTGGTGGCGATCGAGCGCGGAGTAGCTTTCGAGGACGTAGAGGGTGATGTTGTTTTTGGGCGTGAGGTCGTAGGTGAGGCGGCCCTGGACGTCTTCGAAGCCGAAGATATAGGACGTGTCGGGGAAGGTGCGCTCGAAGATGTACTGGAGGTAGCTCTTGCGCGCAGCCACCATCCACGAGCCGCGCTTGTCGCCGCCGAACGGGCCTTCGGCCATGAAGCCTGCGTTGGAGGCGCTGGCGGCGATGCGGAAGGTGTTCTTGTTGCGGTTGCCGTCGCGGGTGTGGACGTCGAGAACGCCGGCGGAGCGGTCGCCGTAACGGACGGGGAACGCGCCCTCGTGGAGCTCGAGCTCTTCGACCATATCGCCGTTGAAGGCGGTGGCGGAGCCGTTGACCTGCTGGCCTTCGAGCATGTGGAACGGGGAATGGAGGAGGACGTTATCGAGGAAGAGGCCGATGCGGCTGAAATCGGCGCCGCGGAGAGAGAAGCGGGCGTCGAAGTCGCTGTTGGAGCTGACACCGGGGAGGCCCTGCACGGCGCGGAGCGGGTCGTCGGCGAGCACGCTGGCGAGGTTCTTGGCGTCGTTGCCGCCGAGCACGAGGGCGGAGGGGCTATCCTGGCGGGCGGGCTCGAAGGGGCTCTCTTTGACTTCGACGGTGTCGGTCTGGCGGAAGGTTTCGGGGCTGAGGATGACTTCGAAGTCCTTGGTTTCGCCGGGGTCGAGATGAAAGGATTTCTTGACGAGGTGGTAGCCGACGGTGGAGACGTTGAGCACGTAATCGCCGGGCGGGATGGCGGCGATGCGGAAGCGGCCGTCGTTGCCGGTGGTGGCGCGGTAGGGGCTGCCGACGAGTTGGACGGCGACATTGGAGAGCGCTTCACCGCCGCGGGCGTCGACCACGTTGCCGCGGACTTCGGCGGCGGGTTGGGCCGCTAACAGGGCAGTACCTGCGCACAAGAGAGCGAGGAACTTCACTGGGCTGAGGATAGCATTTATAGCTGATTCAGACGGGGCAGGCCGGGACCTGCCCCACGAGTGCCTACATGCGCCAGTTGATGGCGAAGGTGAGGCGGTTTTCGTGCTTGGAGACATCCGGGACGAAGTAGCCGGGGGTGCCCTGCCAGCCGTCGGGGGAAGTGGTACCGCCACGGCCGGCAAAGTAGGGGACGTTGGAGTGGCGGCTGATGAATTCGAAGCGGAAGGCGAGGAAATCGGTGGGCAGGATGTCGAAAGTGGAGGTGAGGTCCCAGAGCTTGAGGCTGTAGTTGTCGGGGCCGGGCGGGAAGCCGTCGGCGGTAGGGGACAGGGCGAGGTAGCGGCCGGGATTGGTAACGGCTTCCGCGCGGAAGGACCAGGCGAGGCGGTCTTTGTCGAACCAGATGCGGTGGGCGAGCGAGGAACCGAGCATGTAGCTCTTTCGGCCGGGAAAGGGATTGACACCGTCCCACTGGGTGCCCACGTGATTGTTCATGGTGAAGGCCATTTTGGAGACGCCTTTGGCTTCAGGGCGGTTGAAGTAACGGACCAGGATGCTGTCGTCGTGGTGGAATCGCTTGCGGTGGGGATCATCCTTGGTGTCGGTGCCGTAGTAGAAGTTGGCGACGAAGCCCAGAGATTCCTTCGGACGGTAGTAATTGGACAAGCCGACGGAGTTATTCTTACTCCACTTACCATAAGTCTGCCAGCCGTTCATGAACCAGGGCTCGATCTTGATCTTGTCGGTGGGGAAGATCTGGACGCGGGCGCCGGAGAAGTAGAAAGGCGTGAAGTCAGAGAGGAAGGAGCGGTTGTAATTCCAGTTCTCGGCCAGCAAGTAACTTTCCAGTCCAATGTAGGAGTAGAAGTAGCCGGCTTGGACGTTGATACCGTTCAGCTTGTCGAAGTGATAGCCGGCGAGGGCTTCGCCGATGTATTTATTGTTGGAGATACTCAGGTTGCGGCCGCGGTTGACGGTGCCGTCGAGGTCCTGGGTGACGGCGGCCTGGTTGCCGGTCTGGAGGGTCAGTTTGCCGAGGACGTTCTTGTAATTGGTGTCGATGCCGATGGTGGCGTTGTTGATCTGCCATTCGGTATCGCGGCCGACGGCGCCGCTGCCCACGATGGTCAGGTCTTTGGGGTGATTGAAGGAGTAATCGTAGTAAGTATCGAGATAGAGGTTAACGGTGGCGAAGGAGTTGCTGAGGGGCTGGGACTTCTGGCGGCTCTGGCCGTTCATCCAGGTGAAATCGCCGAAGGCGAAGGGCGCGGGTTTGGAGGGGGCGGCGGGCTCAGGGGCGGGCGGAGCGGCGGCGGTTTGGGCCGGCACGGCGGGCACGGTTGTCGCGGGGAGCGCGGCGGGCGGGGGCGCAGGGGGCACAGGCGCGGGC
>DATJYJ010000487.1:0-8128 GCA_035578025.1 Verrucomicrobiia bacterium | reverse complement strand
CGAGGCCCCGCGGCCGCGCCGCGAGAAGCTGCACTCCTTGAACAATCCGGCATCGCCGACCCCGGTGATCGACAGCCAGAACGTCTACGTGTTCTTCCCCGACTTCGGGCTCCTGAGCTACACGCACCAGGGCGGGGAGCGATGGCGGCTGCCGCTGGGACCTTTCCGGAACGTCTACGGAATCGGCGCCTCTCCGGTGCTGGCCGATGATGTCGTGGTGCTGGTGATCGATCAGGACAAGAATTCCTTCATCGTGGCGGTGGGCCGGGACGACGGGAAGATCCGGTGGCAGAAGCCGCGCCCCGAAGCGCTGAGCGGAGCGTCCACGCCGGCAGTAGTGCCGGGTCCCGGCGGGACATCGCTGGTCCTGGCCCCGGCGAGCTTCCGCATGGATGTCTACTCGGCGCGCGACGGCGAGCCGGTGTGGTGGGTTCGCGGGCTGCCGAGTGAAATGAAGTCGGTGCCGGTGGTGGTCGGGGACCGCGTGTACGTGAGCGGGTTCAACACGCCGGAGAACGACCCGGGAAAGCAGATCTCGCTGCCGACCTGGCCGGAGCTGCTGGCGCGCGACGACAGGAACAAGGACGGTGCGATTCAAAAGGAAGAGGCCGACGAGCGGACCAGGCGGTATTGGGATTTCATCGACACCGAGGGACACGGCAAAATCGTAGAGGCGGAGTGGAACCTGCATCGCGCCGTGATGGCGGCGGAGAATGGACTGTACGCGTTCCAGATGGGCTCGCGGGGCGATGCCACGGCCCGGTTGGTTTGGAAATATCAGCGGTCGGTGCCCCAGTTGCCGTCGCTGGTGGTGTACCAGGACGTGGTTTACATGCTGAACGACAAGGGCGTGCTGACGACGCTCGATGCTGCGACAGGCCGGATGCTTCACCAGGATCGCGTGCGCGGCGTCTCGGAGAACTACTACGCGTCGCCGGTGGCCGGCGATGGCAAAGTTTTCCTGGCGTCGCATTCCGGCGTGGTGGCGGTGCTGCGCGCGGGAGGGGAGCAGGAATTGCTGGCGGCGAACAAGCTGGATGAAGAGATTTTCGCGACGCCGGCAATCGCGGACGGTAAGCTGTACGTGCGGACGGTATCGGCGCTTTACTGTTTTGGGATACGGTGAAAGGATCGACCCCAGTCACGCAGCTATCTGGATCTGGTCCAGGCAATGTGACTCTGCATCGGGGACCGCAACCTCCATAACGCCAGCCCGGTATGCGAGACACGCACCACTCTGCCCATACGCTTCTCTTGGGAATCGAAGCTTGGGTGCCGGAGAAAGCGGCGAATGAACGTGGCCACCTCAGTCTGTCCAACGCTCATCACAACGACGCAAAAGCGACGTTGGCGTAAGTCGGCCTGATAGAAGCCCGCATCACGCGTGAAGAAGGTGACGTTGCGATGACGGCGCAGGAGCACGATGATCTCCTCGTCCTTCATCCCCTTGCGACCGACGTCGACTCCAACCTGTCTCGACCGTATGCGGGATGCCTCCAGCAACACCCGCTGGTTTTCCAGAATGTTTTCGTCGAGAAGGATCAAGGATGGGCCCGCTCGAGCACGTACTCCTGCGCCGTGTACTGGGCGGAATGATCCCGGAAAGCTTGGTTAGCGAGCCGGACTGCTTCGGAGATCGCATCGGGAGAGACATCGCCGCGCCACTCCTCCACAATTGCTTCCCAAGCGACTCCCGCAGCCACCTGCTCCATGACATCGGCCACCAGGATCCGGGTGCCTCGAAATGTCGGTTGACCATGGCAGATGGCGGGGTCGGCGACAATGTATCTGCCGATCATACGCTTCGTCAACTGATGTTCCTTGCGCTTCGCCAGGGTGAATACCTCTGGCACAATTATAGCCAGCTCAGTCTCGCGGAGGCCATCGATGACTTCCACTTCCTTGACTCGTCGCAATCGCAGCGTATATGCTCGATTCATTCCGCTCAGTGGAGGCTTTCATGAAGGCCATGGGATTGACCGGCTTGCGGATTGTATTCGCCGCGACACTCATTTTGGGAGCTCTCCGGACGTCCCTCGCCGGCGACTGGCCGGACTGGCGCGGACCCAATCGGGACGGCACCTCCAGCGAAAAAGGCCTGCCCGAGAAGTGGTCTTTGAAAGGCGACAACCTGGCGTGGAAAGCTCCCTACGGGGGCCGGTCGACGCCGGTCATCCTCGGCGACCGCCTTTACCTGGAAAATACGGCCGGCGCGCGGGAAACCGAGCAGGAACGGCTGATGTGCTTTAACGCCGACAGCGGCCGGCTGCTGTGGGAGTACAAGTTCAACCTCTTTCAGAGCGATGTGCCGGCGCACCGCGTGGGCTGGGCGTCGCCGGTGGCCGATCCCGAAACCGGAAACGTCTATTCGTTCGGCGTGAACAACCTCTTAACCGCATTGACCCGCGACGGCAAGAAGATCTGGGAGCGGTCGATCACCGAAGAGATGTCGCCATTCACCACCCACGGCGGCCGCACGGTCTCGCCGATCGTGGACGGCAACCTGGTGATCGTCAGCACACCGACCTCGACCTGGGGAACGCAGGCCAACCGCGTACAGCGCTTCATCGCGCTCGATAAGCGCACCGGCGACATCGTGTGGATCAGCACGCCGGGCGGGCGCCCGTACGATACCAGCTACGGGCCCATGGATATCGTGACGATCAACGGCACTCGGCTGCTGATTGCCGGCGGGTCCGACGGCGCCGCTTTGGCGATGAAACCACAAACCGGCGAGGCGGTGTGGAACCTCGTGATCGCCAAGCGCGGCTTAAACACAGGATTGGTGGTCAACGGCAAGTACGCGATCGTGTCTCACGGCGATGAGAACCTCGAAGGCAATGAAATTGGTGCGTTGCTCGCCTTCGACGCGACCGGCAAAGGCAAGCTGGGCAAGGACAGCATCAAGTGGATGGTGAAGGGATTCCTGGGCGGCTACTCCTCTCCGGTGATGGATGGCGACCGTCTGTATCAGGTGGACAACGGCGGCAATCTTTTCGCGTTCGACGTGCAGACCGGCAAGGAGCTGTGGAAGCAGAATCTGGGGGTGATCCAGAAAGCCTCGTCGGTGTTCGCCGACGGCAAGATTTACGTCGGCACCGAGAGCGGCAAGTTCTACATCCTCCGCCCGCACTCCGACCGCTGCGAGATCCTCAGCGAGGTCGAACTGCCGCTGAGCGACCAGGGCCTGGCGTCGCAGCGGACTCCGGAGCCGATCGTGGCCGGCGCCGCCGTGGCGCGCGGGCGCATTTACTTCGTTTCCAGCGACACGCTGTACGCCGTCGGCCCGAAACAGACCAAAGCCGAGCCGTGGAAGCCTGTTACCCAGACGATGGAGCCGGGCCAGGGACCGGCCACCTTCATGCAGGTATCGCCGACGGAAATGGTGCTCGTGCCCGGCCAGACGGTGCAGATGCACGCGCGGCTGTTCGATTCCGCGGGCCGTCTTCTGCGCGAGGAAACGGCCGCCGCGTGGTCGCTGGATAAGTTGACCGGATCCATTCAGGATGGAAAGTTCACCGTGCCGCAGGGCGCGCCGGGACAGGCCGGCCTGATCAAGGCCACGGCCGCGGGCGTCACCGGAGAGGCGCGGGTGCGCGTGATTCCCCCGCTACCCTGGAACGAGACTTTCGAATCGTATCCGGTGGGCAGCGTGCCGCCGTACTGGATCAGCGCCACTTCGGTCGGCAAGTTCCAGGTGATCGAGATGGAGGGCCAGAAGGTGCTGGAGAAGGTCCCTACCGATACGCTGTTCAAGCGCATGCGCGTATTCATGGGTCCGGCGGACTGGTCCAATTACACGGTGCAGGCCGATATCCGCATCAACGAGAAGCGGCGCCAGATGGGCGATGCGGGAATCATCGCGCAGCGATACACGCTGTTCGCGTTCGGCAACAATCAGCGGCTGGAGCTGAACTCGTGGCAGCCGGAAGTGGCGCGTGCCGTGTCCGCGCCGTTCGCGTGGAAGCCCGACACCTGGTATCGCCTCAAGCTGCGCGTGGATAACACCGCCGACGGCAAGACGCGCATTCGCGGCAAGGCGTGGCCGGCGGCCGACCCCGAACCATCCGACTGGCTGATCGACCGCACCGATCCCATCCCCAACCTGCAAGGCAGTCCCGGCATTTTCACCGATGCCCAGTTCGGCGTATATTTCGATAATTTGAAAGTGACACCAAACCAATGAAGTATTTCATCCCCGTCTTCCTGATTGGTTCGTTGTGGCTGGTGTTCGCATCCGACCCCGGGACCGGCGACTGGCCGATGTGGGGCGGAACGCCCGACCGCAACATGTTCTCGCCCATGACCGGCATTCCCGTTTCCTGGGACATCAAGACCAAAAAGAACGTGAAATGGATGGCCGAGCTGGGGTCGCAAAGTTACGGCAACCCGGTGGTGGCGGGCGGCCAGGTGTATGCCGGCACCAACAACGAGCTGGTGCGCAATCCCAAGGAGCCCGGCGATCGCGGCGTGCTGATGTGCTTCCGCGAGTCGGATGGCAAATTTCTGTGGCAGCACACCAACGAGAAACTGGCTGCCGGCCGCGCGCTGGACTGGCCGTTCCAGGGCGTGTGCTCCTCGCCGCTGGTGGAGGGCGAGCGGCTCTACTACGTGACCAACCGCTGCGAGCTGGTCTGCCTCGATACCAAGGGCGACGGCAACGGGGGCGCCAAGGTGATCTGGAAGTACGACATGATCGAGGAGGTCGGCTCCTCGCCGCACAACATGTCGAACTCGTCGCCGGTTTCGTATGGCGACCTGATTTTTGTAGGCACGTCGAACGGCCAGGACGAGAGCCACGTGCACATCCCGTCGCCGCGCGCGCCGTCCATGATCGCGGTGAATAAGAAGACCGGCAAGAAAGTGTGGGAAGTGAACAACGTCGGCGAGCGAATTCTGCACGGGCAGTGGTCGTCGGCAGCGGTCGGCAAGATCGGGGACGTGGTGCAGGTGGTGATCGGCGAAGGCGACGGTTGGGCGCGCGGATACGAAGCGCAGACCGGCAACAAGCTGTGGGAATTCGACATGAACCCCAAGGACGCCGTGTGGCCGAAGACGCGCAACGAAGTGATTTCGACGCCCGTGATCTGGCAGAACAAGGTATTCATCGCCAACGGGCAGGATCCCGAACACGGCGAGGGCGTGGGCCATCTGTACGCGATCGACGCGACCAAGCGCGGCGACATCACGCAAAGCGGGCGGCTGTGGCACTACGACAAGATCCGCCGCTCGATTTCGACCGGCGCGATTTACAACGGCCTGCTCTTCTACTCGGATTTCAGCGGCTTCCTGCACTGCCTGGACATCAGCACGGGCAAGCCGTATTGGACGCACGACATGTTGGCCGCCGTGTGGGGCTCTCCCATGGTGATCAACGGCAAGGTGTACCTGGGCGACGAAGACGGCGACGTGGTCGTGCTGGAAGCGGCGAAGGAGAAAAAGCTCATCGGGGAGATGAACATGGGCAGTTCGGTGTATGCGACGGCGGTGCCGGCCCACGGCACGCTGTTCATCATGAACCGGAACCAGCTCTGGGCGCTCGCCGAAAAATGAGTTGCCGCACTCTTCTCGGCCTCCTGCCATTTCTGCTCTCCGCGGCCGATTGGCCTCAGTTCCGGGGCAATCCGCAATTGACCGGTGTCACGGCCGAACCGGTCGCGGCCAACCTCAAGCTGCTCTGGACCTACGAGGGCGGCGAGAGCTTCGATTCGTCGCCCGCAGTCGCCGCGGGCTCGGTCTACGTGGGCGCGCAGACGGGCGACCTCTTTGCCATCGACCTGGAAACCGGCAAGCTCCGATGGAAGTACCGCGCGAAAGATGCAATCGGCGAATCGTCGCCGGCGGTTCACGAGGGCGTGGTTTACATCGGCGACCTGTCGGGCCTGCTGCATGCCGTGCGCGCATCCGATGGCAAGGGGCTGTGGAGCTTCAGCACGGATGGCGAAATCAAATCGTCTCCGGTTGTGGCGGGCGACCGCGTGGTGTTCGGCTCCTACGATGGCAACCTGTACTGCGTTTCCGCGCGCGACGGCAAATTGCTCTGGAAGTACACGACCACGAACTTCGTGCATGCCACACCGTCGATCGCCGACGGCATCATCTACCTGGGCGGCTGCGACGAGATTTTTCACGGCGTGCGGCTGGCGGACGGCAAGGAAGTGCTGCGCTTCCCCGCCGGCGGGTATACGGGAGCTTCGCCGGCGGTGGTGGCGAAGCGCGCGTATTACGGCACCTTCAGCAACGACGTGGTCGCCGCCGACCTGGCCCTCAAAAAGATCGTGTGGCACTACAACAACCCGGACCGCGCGTTCCCCTTCTACTCGTCGGCGGCCGTCGCGGACGATCGCTTGGTGCTGGGCGGCCGCGACAAGCTGGTCTACTGCCTGAACGCGAAGACCGGCAAGCCGCAATGGACGTTCGCGACCAGGGCCCGCGTGGATTCCTCGCCGGCCATCGCCGGCGGCCGCGTCTACATCGGCTCGAACGACGGCCATTTCTACGTGCTCGATCTGGCAAGCGGCCGCAAGCTCTGGGACTTCGAGGCCGGCGCGCCGCTATCGGCATCGCCCGCGATTGCCGCGGGGCGCGTCGTGATCGGCTCGCAGGACGGCCGTCTCTATTGCTTCGGACCGGCGGCTCCGTGATCCCGCGCCGCCGGGACCGCACGGTCATCTTCCTGGCTGCCGCCGCAGTGACCAGCGCGTTCTTCATCGACTTCTGCGCGGCGGTGTTCGGCTGCGGGTGCGTGTCGCTGTGGCGCGGCGCGGATGTCCATTGCAATGTCCACAGCGCCGGTGTGCACCACTGCCCGTGGTGCGCTCACGGGATGGCAGCGTCTGTCATCCCGTGGGGGTTGATCGTGGTGTCACAAGCCGCTGTGAGCTTCTGGCCGCGGACGATGCCGGCGGCGGCGCGGCTCGCCGCGGCGTTGGCGGCGTTTCCTGTGGCGGGTGGAATCGTGGCTGTCGGCTATGGCCTGGCGGCCGGGTATTGGAAGTAGCATGAGGCCTTCGGCCTGACTAAGCCCGCTTCGCCTCGCGCTTAATACCTTCCGCTATCCACATCCTCAACTGGGTCTGATAGCCGACCGACTTGGCGGCTGCGATCTTCTTGGCCGCGGCGATCTGATCGGGACCTAATCGAATCGAGATCGGGGACTTTGCAGCCCTATGGCGCTCCCGAATCGACTTGTCAATCGCTTTAGAAACCCTTGCCGGCTTCACCTCGGATAGCTGATTCCACACGTCCGCGACGGAGTGCGCCTGGAAGTATTCGGCAACATCTCGTTCCGAGCGGAACTTTGGTAGGGGCGTCTTCGCAGGAGGTAGCTTCTTACCCATTTTGTCCACTCTATTTGCGGCGGAACAGCCGCCGCTCAGCATCGTCCATATCGCGCGCGGTAACTACTCGGATCAACCCGCCTGGCAGACGGCGAAACACGACGAACGCCAGCCGCCCGTCCAGAGTTTCGCCTAGAGCAATATAGAGCCTCTGACGGGTTCGCCTGATTTTGTAGTCACCCGCAAAAACTTCTTCGACCTCATCGGGGGTGAACCGGTGCCGCTCGATGTGGAGAACATTATCATCGTCCCAGTCGAACCCCGAAATGATCACAACCTTAGCGTAGCATAACGTATATACAATACACTACATCACGCGGCGCAGCAGCCAGGCCGTCTGTCAGCCCGCCGAAAGGCTGGTGTATAATCGCTGCACCGGTTTCCGAACGGGGATTCCCTTCATATGCGACACGTCTTCATCTCGTACTGCAGGGAGGACGCGGAGTTCGCGCAGACGGTCGAGAAGAAGATCAAAGCCTCGGACCTTGCGACCTGGCGCGACCTCGACGTGCACGCCGGCGGGGATTGGCGGTCCCAGATCGACAGCGGCATCAAAGACGCGATGGCTGTCGTTGTCGTCATGTCGCCGCAATCCGCCGAATCCGTTTATGTGAGCTACGAGTGGGCTTTCGCGCTCGGTGTGGGTATTCCGGTGATCCCCCTGCTTCGGGGCCTGTCCTTTGGTGCGCTCCACCCGCGGCTCAGCACCACACAGGCTCTCGATTTCAGCGATCACGAGCCATGGGACGACCTCATCACTTCGCTCAAGGAGATCGCGGCCGCGGAGC
>DATJYJ010000486.1:0-23298 GCA_035578025.1 Verrucomicrobiia bacterium | reverse complement strand
CTTCCGGACTGGTTCTGCCGAACACCTATGGGGGCAAGGATCGGAAGACTTACATTCTGGAATCGACGGGTAACGGCGCGGCCATCTTCGATTACGACGGCGACGGCGCCAACGATGTCCTGATCACCAACGGCACAACTCTCGAAGGCGGCGTCAAAGATGCGCCGCGGACCGTCCAGTTGTATCACAACGATGGCCACGGAAAGTTCAGCGAGCGATCGCGCGAGGCAGGTTTCACGGTCGAGGGTTGGGCGCAAGGCGTCTGCGTGGGCGACTACAACAACGACGGCAAGACGGACGTGCTCATCACCTACTATGGCCACAACCGCCTCTACCGGAACCTGGGCAACGGGAAATTCGCCGATGCAACCAGCGAGGCTCGCCTGCCCGCGTCCGGGGTCCGGTTCAGCGCGGGGTGTTCCTTCGTCGATTACGACCGCGATGGCTGGCTCGACCTCTTCGTGGCCAATTATCTGACGCTCGACCTCGCCAAGACTCCCAAGCCGGGCGAAGATTCGTCCTGCAACTGGAAAGGCCTTACCGTCTGGTGCGGGCCGCATGGCCTCCCTATGGCGACGAACACCCTCTATCGCAATAACCGCGACGGCACGTTCACCGATGTCTCCGAAAAGGCGGGTATCCTCAAGCCGGGCGGGCGTTACGGACTCGGCGTGGCCGCCGCCGATTTCGACAACGACGGTTGGCCGGACATCTATGTTGCCTGCGACCAGACCCCGAGCCTGCTCTATCGCAACCGACACGACGGCACCTTCGAGGAGCGCGGCGTGGAAGCGGGCGTGGCTTACAATTTCGACGGGCAGCTTCAATCCGGTATGGGTGTGGCGGTCGCCGACTATGACGGCGACGGCCGCCTGGATATCGCCAAGACGAATTTCTCCGGCGACATTCCTTCGTTGTTCCGGAACGAGGACGGCAAGTTCTTCACCGACGTATCACCCGCCGCGGGGCTTGGGAATCATCATCTGCTTGGATGGGGGATCGCGTTCATCGACCTCGACGACGACGGGTGGAAGGACCTGATTATCGCCAACGGCCACGTCTATCCCGAGGTGGATCGCTCTCCCGTGGGCGACCGCTACCGCCAGCAGACGCTGGTCTATCGCAACCTGGGCAACGGCAAGTTCATGGACATCACCGCCAAGGCCGGTCCCGGGCTCACCCCGCTTCGGCCGGCCCGCGGGCTGGCAATCGGCGACGTGGACGGGGACGGGCGGCCGGAGATCGTGATCGTCAACATGAACGACACCCCCAGCCTGCTGAAGAATCAGGGGCCGCGCAGGAATTTTCTTTCCATCAGCCTGGTGGGGACAAAATCAAACCGGAGCGCCATCGGAGCGCGAGTCGTGGTCGAGGCCGGGGGCCACCGGCAAACGGACGAGGTGATGAGCGGCGGCAGCTTTTATTCGCAGCACGATCTGGCGCTCTATTTTGGATTGGCGGATGCGGCGCAGGCGAGCCGGCTCGAGGTGCGCTGGCCCAGCGGCGCGGTACAGGAATGGAAGGACGTGGCGGCCAACCAGAGACTGGTCATCACCGAAGGCGGTTCCAGGCTGGATCGCCGGTGAAGAAGCGGCTTCGCATCGCGCTTCCCGCCGTGGTGGGCCTGTTGGCGCTGGCTTCTCTCCTGACACTGCCGGAGAAGTCCGACCCCGCAGGCGGTCCGATTCTTGCGGGCGCACAGATCGATCCGGCTGTGCTGGCGTTGATCGAGAGGAGCTGTGGGGACTGCCATTCCGAGCGAACTGTCTACCCGTGGTACAGCTACGTGGCGCCGGTGTCGTGGCTGGTCCAGAGCGACGTCAGGAACGGCCGCCGGCATCTGAACCTGTCGCGCTGGAGCGAGTATCCGCTGGTGCGGCGCGAACGGAGCCTCTCGGAGATCGCCAACCAGGTGAAAGAAGGCGAGATGCCCCTGCCCATTTACCTGGTGATCCACCGGGACGCACGGCTGTCGACGGCGGACGTCGATGCGATTTTCCGCTGGACGCAGGCGGAGCGCGCGCGGCTGATCGAGGAAAGCGCGGCAGGCGGGCATTAGTCGCGCGGCTCTTCGATCGTGACCACGCGATCGGCGGCCGAATTCCTTAGCGTCTGGCGCCTGCCCGAGGGCCAGTCGATTTCGATGCGATCCACCTGCGTGGAGGCGCCCAGCCCGAAGTGCAGGCGGAGATCGCTTTGCGAGAGGTAGCTGCCGCCGCTGCGCACTTCGTCCACCTGCGTGCGATCTCCGGCGGTCAGCCGTACCCTGGCGCCCAGCGCACTGCGATTCGACCGCGTGCCGGTCAGCTTCAGCAATACCCAGTGGTTCGGCGGGCGGGTGACTTGCTTCAGAAGCGACGGTACTTCGTTCTGATTGTTGATCAGCACCTCGACCAGGCCATCGTTGTCGTAGTCGGCAAAAGCCGCGCCCCGGGCCGAGTGGCGCTCGGCCAGACCCGGGCCGGCTGTTTCCGAGATGTCGGCGAACTTTCCGCCGCCCAGATTCCGGTAGAGGATGGCGCGATCCCGGAAATGAATATCGATCCCCAGCCGTTCGACCTCCGGGAAGACGTGGCCATTCACCAGCAGAAGATCCTTCCACCCGTCGTTGTCGAAATCGAAAAAGCCGCAGCCCCAGCCGACATAGCGCGTGTTGCGCGCAAGGCCCGCGAGCGCGGTGGCATCGTCGAAGTCGCCGCGTCCGCGATTGCGATAGAGCGTTTCCCGTTCGTCGGAGAAATTGCTGCGGAAGATATCCAGCCAGCCATCGCCGTCGTAGTCGCCGGCAGAGGCGCCCATGCCCGACATGGCATTGCCGTTTTCGTCGTAGGCCACGCCGCGCAGCACCGCCTCTTCGCTGAATTTGCCGTTCGCATGGTTGATATAGAGGAGCGAGGGTGTGCGGTCGCAAGCCACGTAGATGTCCACCAGGCCGTCGTTGTTGAAGTCGCCGGTCAACACCCCCAGCGAATGGTTGCGGTCGGGCTCGGCGATGCCGCTGGCCGCGGAGACATCGGTAAAGGTGCCGTCCCCGTTGTTGTGATAGAGAATGTTGCGGTCGAACTCCAGGCCGCGCGGACCACAGGCCACCGGGAGGTTGCGATACCAGCAGTAGGGATTCTCGCCCGGCTCGGGCGTGTTCCTGGGGTCGAATTTCAGGTAGTTGGCCACAAACAGGTCGGCATGGCCGTCGCGGTCGTAATCCAGGAAAGCGCAGCCGGTGTTGTAGCGGACGCGGTCCTGCTTGAGACCGGCGCGTTCGGTCACGTCCTCGAAGCGGCGCCCGCCGATGTTGCGGTAGAGGTGATTCTGGCCCCAGTAGGTGACGAACAGGTCGGTGAATCCGTCGTTGTCGTAGTCGGCGGCGCACACTCCCTGCCCCCATCCGGCGGCGGCAGCCAGCCCCATCTTGGCCGTGGCATCGGTGAAACGGCCCTGGCCCTCGTTGTGATACAGGCGGCTCAGGCCGCCTTCGCCGGAGACGAGGAAGATATCGGGAAGGCCGTCGTTATCGTAGTCGAAAAACGCGGCTCCGCTGCCCGTGGTTTCGACGATGAACTTTTTGGTCTTGTCCCCGCCGTTGGGGAACGGCCTGGTCAGTCCGGCTTTGGCGGCCACGTTTTCAAACCGCGGAGCGTAGATCGCGCCCGCGAAGAATAGCAGACCACACGCGCCGGCGAACAGTTTCACTGCTTGGACGCCTTGTCCCCAAGTTTCTTGAGGAACTCCGTAAACTCGCCTTCCGGCGGCCGGCTGAGCTTGTCGAAGACCGCCTTTTCGCGCTGCGCGTCCTCGGTCCTGCCGGCATTGCGATAAGCCATCATGAGCGCATAGTGGGCCGATTCGCTCGTGGGCTGCAGCTTGACTGCCCGCTCCAGCAGGCCGATGGCTTCGGTATACTTTTTCGCGTCCGCCTTCGTCCTGGCCAGCGCCACCAGCGCTTCGCCGAATTCCGGGTTGAGGGATACGGCCTTTTCGAATCGCGCCGCTGCTCCTGCCGGATCTCGTTCCGCGACGAGGATCTGGCCGATCTGATATTCGGCAACGGCATCACTCGGATTGAGCGTCAGCTCGGCTTGGAACTCTTTCCGCGCTTCCTTCAGGTTCGCGGGATCGTGCGATTGGAGAAGCAGGGCGCGTCCCAGGCGGTAGTGCAGGTTGAGGGCCGCCGGGTTCTTCTGAATTGCCTTACGATACTCCGTGGCGGCGTCCTGATACTGGCCCTGAAGCTCGAAAATCTCGCCGGAAAGCTGGTTGACGCGAAACGACGCAGGCGTCTTCTGGTACATCTGGAAGACCGCGTCGTTCCATCCTTTCATGTGGACCTTGGCGGTTTCATACAGGACATCGGCATCGTCCGGGAAGCTCTTCTGAAGTTTTTCCAGCACGGCCTGCGCTTCGGACATCCGGTTCTGCGCAAGGGCGCACTGCACCAGTGCGAGGCCGGCGAGCCGCCTTAGCGAGCCTTCCGGGTTGCTGTCGAATTGCTGTTGCAGGTCAGGCCGGGCGGCGTCGCAGGCGCCTGTCGCTGCGCGGCTCAAGCCGAGGAATGTGCGCGCCACGGTGTCTCTCGGCGAACCGTCGACGATCTTTTCCAGCATCTGCCGGGCTTGAAGGTAGTGGCCGCGATGAAAGGCGTCGACGGCTTCGGCTGTCGTTTGCGCGCTCAGAGATGTGGCCGCGAAAAGAAGCGGCAGGAGCCTAATGACCGGCATCGTCCACTACCAGGTCGAGATCGCCGAACCGGTGGCGCAGTTTGCCTTCGATGAGCCGAAAGCCGAGCAGAGGCGGCGCTCCGGGGGCGATCCGGGCCGACGGCGCGAGACGCTCGGCGGGCGGTGTCGCAATTTCGGCCACTTGTCCGGAGACTGCGATCTGATCGACCAGCGCCGCGGTCGGCTGATCCAGCGCCAGCAGCAGCGCGACAATCGAAGCGCGAATCATCGGGTCTCCAGTTCGCGAAGCGCGTTGGCTGCTGCCTTGCTGTCCGGCTTCTGTTTGAGCAGGCGCAGCATCACCTCGCGCGCCCTGGCGCGATCTCCGAGGGTGACATAGATTCTCCCGAGGTTCATGTACATTTGTTCGTCGTCCGGAGCCACGCGGATGCCGTATTCGAAGGCCGCGACAGCATCGTTGGCCTGCCCCATTTGCACATATAATACTCCGAGGTTGTTGATGGCGCCAGCATAGTCGCGTTTCACCGTGATGGCCTGCTGGAACCATACTTTCGCCTCGCTGTAAAGCCGATCGCGCGCCGCCAGGAGGCCGAGTTGATTCGGAGCCTCGGGATCTTTCGGATCGACTTCCATGGCACGGCGGAACAGATCGGCGGCCGCCGCGGAATCGTCGAGGCGAGATTTCACCTGGCCCGCATTGATCAGGGGGTAGGCGGCTTTGGGCAGCAATTCCGCTGCGTGGCTGTAATCTTTGAAAGCCGCTTGCAGGTTGCCGGCTGCTGCCTCGACGCCGCCCAGATTGTTCCACGCTTCACCCAGGCGCGGATTGGCTGCCACAGCTCGTTCGAGAAACGTGCGGGCCGGCTCAAGACGGCCGGCATCGAGGTGGATCTGGCCGAGGGCGTTGAGCGCCTTGTCGTTCTGCGGAGAGCGCCGCGCAACTTCTTCCAGGTACGGGAGGGCCTTTTCCGGATAGCCGGCCCAGTAGAAAGCCGCGCCGAGTTTGAAATAGATCCGCCGCGGTGTTCCCACGTAGTCTCCGGCGAACGGCAGCGCGAGGCGTTGCCGATCGGCCTGGCGCATGCGCTGGAGATCGGCGGCAAGAGCGGTGGCATCGGGGACAGCGGCGTAGAGTTTGTGGGCGCGGCTGGCATCGTCGATGAGCAGCGCAAACGGCAATGTCAATACCGGGCGCCAATCGAGCAGGTATCGGCGAAAGAGTGCATAGCCCGCCGCGGCCTCGTCGGGTTCGCGGGAAAGATCTACGACTTCCACGTCGCGAGGCAGGTTCGGCCGCTCGCCCCGGCCGATATAGAGCAAGCCGGGTCCTCTGCGCTTGTCAGGCAACGGAACTGGCTCGATCAGCCACGTATCGTGGGCGCGCGGCTGGTTGTCCGCGGTGATCGCGGCGGGTTGCGATGCCCCGGATGGCGCTGGCGCGGCGAACGCCTGCTTGCGCAGGTCGCCCGAGCCTTCCGTGATCTCGTATCGGAAGCCAGCGACGAGATTGTGAAACTCCTGATGCGCCCCCGAAGGCCAGAGGATACTCACGGTGGCTGCCACGGCAGCTTCTCCCAGGCCGAAGTGCAGCACCTTGGTGTGCTGCGAGAGATACCCGGAGCCGGCTTGCAGGAACTTGACGCGTCCATCGACCTCGACGCGCGCGCCGATGGCATCGCGATTCGACTTGGTGCCACTCAGCTTCAGGGCGATCGCCTTGCGGCCCGCGGCACATTGGTTCCGGAAGACCCTCACCTGCGGTCCGAGACGGCTTTTCAGCAGCAGGTCGAGGTTGCCATCACCATCCAGGTCCGTGGCCGCGAACGCGCGGCTGTCCAGCGCGCAGTCGATTCCGCTGACGCCGGAAAAATCGAAGTAGCGCCCCCCGCGGCGGACATAGAAGACGTTGGGCTCGCGGCCGTTCCAGGTATAGTCTTCGCGGATGAACTGGTTGATCGCGTTCCACCCATTTTCGTAGGTTTCGGAGCGCTCGTCCACGATGGGTGATCGCGCCACCACCTGCCGCCAGAAAAAGCTCATGAGGTCCGTTGGAATCGGGCCGGTCAGCATGCCGCAGGTGACGTAGATCTCGGGAGCGCCGTCGTTATCGAAGTCGTGGCAGTCGGCGCACCAGGCCCAGCGCCCCATTTCGACGCCCTGCTCCGCGCCGGCTTCGGCGAACGTGCCGTCGCCGCGATTGCGGAATAGCGAGTTGCCCTTGGTGTGGCGCCGATAGGCTTCGCGTAGCTCAGCGTTAGCGGCCGCCGGACGGAACGCCGCGTCGTTGGTCACGCGCTGTCCGGCGTCGCTCCACATGTTAGATACATAGAGGTCCGGGCGGCCGTCGCCATCGTAGTCGAACCAGGCGGCGCTCATGCCGGGTCCGAGATCTTCGACTCCCGCCTGACGCGCCTCGTCGTGGAAATGGCCTTCGCTGTTTCGATACAGGTTGTGGCGGCCGAAATCGTTGGCCACATACAGATCGGGCCAGCCGTCGCCGTTGGAATCGCACCACGCGGGCGCAAAGCTGAAACGGTTGTTGTTTTGGTTCAGGCCCGTGGAATCGGTGACGTCCTCGAATGTTCCGGACCCGTTTGCCGCAAGCTGATTGCGGAACAGGAAATTCGGCGGACCGTTGCGCGCATCGTGGTAAGGAACCGGGTAGCGATACTGATCTTCGCTCTGGAAGTAGGTGTACGTGCACAGGTAGAGATCGATCTTGCCGTCGCGGTCGTAGTCCGCGGCGGACATTCCCGTGAAGCTCCCCTGCGGCGTGGCGCGGAATTGGAATGCATCGGCCCGAAGTGCGAAAGTTCCGTCGCCTTGGTTCAGAAAAAGCACAGGCCCGGCCGCGCGCAGGACGACGAGATCCTGCGACCCGCGATTGCGCAGGTCGAGGAACAGGGCCGACGCGGTATCGTCCAACAGGCCCACGCCTGCTCGTTCGGTGATGTCGAGCATGAGGCCGTCCTGGATGCGGTAGAGCCGGTTGGGCAGCCCGCCCGGCTGGCAGACATAGATTTCGTCCATGCCGTCACCATCGATATCGCCCACGGCGATTCCGTTGCCGCCGTAGATATCGATCCCTGATGCGGAATCGAGGCGCGCACGCCAGTAGGGGATGCCGCGCAGGAGCTGGTCGCGAAACGCGGCATCGGACGCGAACATCTCCTCAGTAGCGTCGCGGAAGAGGGGCTCATGGGATTTGGTCAGGCTTTCGCGGATTGGCTGAAACTCCGCCAGGCGGCCATCCTTCCAGGTTTGGTGCCACTGACCGACGCGGTATTCGAGGCCGCCGGCCCGGGTGCTCGCGATCTCGTAGCGAACCACGCCGCCCGGCAGCATGAAGTAGCGCGCATCACGGACCGTTCCGAGCGAGTCCACCCATTTGCGCAGGTCTGCCTCAAAGTCACCGGGCGCGGCATCGAACTCGGCTTCGAAGCAATCGGGCGCGACGGCGCGATAGCGTAGCGGAAGCGGCGATAGGCCGCGAAAGTCCGGCGCGAGCGGCAGCGCGCGACTCTCCGTCAGCCGCTGTAGCCGCGATACGATCTCCATCGCGGTTTTCTCGCCGGCAAACTCATCGCTGCCCGGTTCGATATAAGCTGCCAGTGCTTCGTAAGCAGCGGCTTTCCGGAAATGGACGGGGAATGGCGCCCCCGCACAGTGTCGCGGGCGAAAGAAGCCGCTGGCTGCCAGACTCCCGATGAACTGCCGGCGATTCATGGGTGGGCCGGACGCTATCGTCCGCTCAATTTGGCCTCGTGTTTAAGACGCGGTTGACGTGGTCCGGATCCAGGGCAATCAGTTTGAGATATGCCCGAGCCGTTTGGTCCGGCTCCGAGCGGCCCTGTTCCCAGTCGCGCAATGTACCCAGGGGGATGTGATAGCGGGCGGCAAACTCCTCCTGTGTCAACTCCAAAGCGCGGCGAATCACCTTAGCTTGCGGCGTCCGCTTCATCCGCCTGAAGTCGGCTTGGGTCAACGGCTGCGCGTCGCGATCGGCGCGCGCAGCGCGCTCGATGTCGGGCACGCTCATCGGCCTAGGCATTTTGCTGGAAGTAGTCATCTTGCTCATATTGCGTTACCCTGCGCGCTGAAATGATCCGAATGTGCTCGTCGCGCTCTGTATATGCCACATACAACAGTAGATTGCCCTCGGCCATGCCTATGATGACATATCGTTCTTCGCCATAGTCTTCACGGTCGTCGAGGCGTTCGACGGCAAACGGGTCCTTGAACACTGGCTTGGCCAGTTCAAAGCTCACCCCGTGAGCCTGCAGATTGGCCGCGGCCTTCGCATCGTGCCATTCGAATTCCAATCTCCATGATACTACGGGATATCAGTAGTCTACCGGATCAGACACTCAGCCAGTCCCTCAAGTGGCGAAACACCTCCTGCGGCTTCAACGGACCGCTCGCGGCCAGCAGAGAGAAATCGGACGGTGCTATGGCGAGCATCTCATCCATGCCGTCGCCCACAAAAAGGTAGGCCGTGTTCGTTCGGTATTCCGCGTATTTTTCGAATTCCTGCCAGATGTACTGGTAGAAGATCTCAAGGTCCACGTACGAGCCCAGCGTGTCCATCTGGGAAGGAATCGGATTGGTGGCGTCCTGATCGGCGTAGATGAGCAGGCTGCTGAAGGGCTTCACCTTGTTCCTGATGCCGAAACCGACTACGGCCACCGACGGGCGCGCGCGGCGCACTGCCTGTACGGTGGCCCATTCGACGAAGGTATTGTTGATGAGCAGCGTGCCATTGCCACTGAGCAGGATGGCGCGTGCAAATTCCGCGAGGATCGGGTCGTGCGCTACGTCACCTTCGGACGCCAGAATCTTCATCTGCTTGAGGCGCGCGCTGAGCTGCCGCGGACCCGGGATCTCGTGCGCTTCCACCACGCTCTGCACTTCCCGCATCAAGCGCTTACGGTACACCTCCAGGGATGCATAGCTGTACTTGGCCACCGGCGCGCCGTCGCTACCCAACCGCGAGACATCCCCGCCCGCTTCGACTACCCACGACGTGTACGGCCCGCCCTTCTTGCCCGCGGCGAACAGTTGCCCGATGGTGGGCGCGCGGCCGCTGCGCGGTTCCCCGGTGAGCAGCAGCGGCAGGAAGTCATCCGCGCTTTCGGGAACGTCCAGTGCGATTCGCGCGCCCCTGCCGCGAAAGCGCGTCCACATGCGGCCGGGATCGGCGGGCAGTTGGGACGGCGCGATCACGATCACAAGCCGCGCATGACCGCCGCGCGCGACCCCGGCGTCCAAGACCGGATCCAGTTGCGCGAAGACCTTAGACACGGCACCGCGCCACTCGGCATAATGCGGGTTGCGATTGAGAAAATCCACCTGTTCGAGCGTGAATTGGCCCCGCGGCCACGTTTTGTCGTTCACCCCCATGCGAGCTTCGATCTCGCGCAGGGGCTGAAACAGGCGCTCGACTTCCTGCGGGCTGGTCCGGTCCAGCAGGCTGAACAGGCGTTCGAAATAGCTCTGCTCGGCTGGAAACAGGAGATCCCAATCCTTCATCTGGTCGAAGCAAAACGCCGCGAAGGAGCGGGGCAGGCGGTCGGAGACTTTGGGCGGGGCCGCGGGCATTACAGCAGCAGCTCCCGCATGGGGACGCCGGCCAAACCGGCGGCCTTCACGCCCAGCAATTCGGCCGCTGTGGCCGCCACGTCCACGTGGTGAACCGGCCGGTCGGTTTGGCCCGGCGAGACCGCGGCGCCTAGTGCCAGGAGCCAGGTGTTGCGGCAGGAAGGATCGCCACTGCGGTGATTCAGAAATCCGTTGGCCGTATTCCTGTCGCCGTCGCGGCCAAGTTCGGGAAGCACGAGCAGCGTAGTCCGGTCTTTGTACTGCCGGTTGCCCTGAATCTCGTCCCACAGCATTCCGGTAAGCCGGTCGGTGCGGGTGATGGCGTTCAGGTACAGTGAGTACGATCCCCAATGGGCCACGTCCATGTCCCAGAAGTTCACCAGGATGAGGCGGGGCGCGAACTCGCGCATGATTTCGCGGGTGATGAAGAACGTCAGCTCATCGCCGGAGGCGGGCGCTTCGGGTCCGTTGATGTACTCGACCAGGCCGCGTACCAGCGCTTCGCGCACCTGTTTGTCGAGTTTTCGGCCGGCCTGAAAAATGGTCCAGCCGACCCCTTCGTAGCCTTCGCTAAGCACGCCTTCCAGCCGCCTCAGCACGTCGTCGCGATTGGCCACGCCGCCTTCGGTTCCCCGCTTCACTACCTCCTGAACCGCTTCCAACAGGAGCTGTTTGGGCAGAACAACGTTCGCTCCATACGGCTGCCCGAACGCGCGGTCCGAGCTCGAGCCCATCGAGGCGAAGCTCTTGTTGGTAGCCACCGCCCACGCATCCAGCAAACCCGCGCCGGCTTGTTTGCGGTAGAACTCGAACAGAGTCGGGCTGGCGGGCGGCTGGAAACCGAAATCGTCCACCCGCTGCCAGTTGCCCGTGAGAATGCTGGCCGTGGAGTTGAAGTGCGAGAGCACTCCTGAGTTGATGCAGTTATTGTAGAAGTAGCCTTTGTCGCGCAGCCCAACCAGGTGGGGAATGTTGTGCAAACCCTCGGGGGCGAAAGTCTCCGAATAGCGCACACCGCCTCCGAAGGTGACAATGATCACCTTGTTGATAGTGCGGCGTTCCGGCTCTTGGGCGGCAAGCGGTCCCGGCACGATCCGGTTGGCAATGGAGAGCCCGGCAAGCTGCACGAACCGCCGCTTGGTCAGGCCCGGCATCTAATACTCCGTGATCTCGCCGCCAGCGATTTTCCGGCGCACGTTCGCGCCCAGGTCGAGCGGATGGTCGTAGCCCGATTTGATCTCGCCGGTCGGCGAGTAGTACGGGCCGATGTCGCACGCCATGCTGCCCTTGCCTTCGGCAACGAACTCGATGCTGGTGATCAGCTTCGCCGACTTGTAGCCATAGCGGGCAGGGTCGATCAGACGCAGCGGCGCGCCGTGCCGGTCGGCGAGCGGCTTGCCCGCCATGTCGAGCACGAACAGCACTCGCGGAGAAAGCAGGTCTTCGATGGTGAAATACTCGTACCACTTGTCGGCGCACTCGATGCGGACAGCCTTGGCAGTGCGCAGCGGCTTTACATTCTCCAACAGGTGGCCGAAACGGAAACCGCCCCAAGTGGTGCGCGACGACCAGCACTGCACGCATTTCATGCGCGAGTTCTGGGTTTCCTGAGGAAGGCGGCGTAGCTGCGCCAGCGGGAGCGACTGCGGCTTTTCGATCAGGCCGCGAATTCTCAACTGATAGGTTGCGGGATCGAGAGCAGGAACCGGGCTGTACCACATGAGGCGAAAGCCGAACTCATCGGCCTCGTCGCTCGGTAAGAGCAGCTTGCGCTTGGGATCGTCGGCGCGCAGACCGCCGGCACTGAGTGCGGCGGCGGCGAGGAACCGGCGGCGGTTCATGGGCAGCCTCATTTTATCCCAGCCATGCCGGAAGCGGCGGCGGACGACAATTTCGCGTGCAGCGCGCGCTCCGCGCGCGCCTCATCTGGTCTGCCCAGGCGATCGTAGAGGCGGGCCATGCGGTAGTGAGCCACGGGATCGCCGGGGTTCAACTCGATGCTTCGAAGGATCTCCTTCGCCGCCTCAGCGAACTCGCCCCGCTGATCCAGCAGCACGCCCAGCTCGAAGTGCGCTTCCCAGAACGCTCCGTTCTGCGCCAGTGATTTCCGGACTTGAGCCTCCGCCCGCGCGGGGTCCTGCAGCGCGAGACATTTGCCGTAGAGAAAACTGCCGAGATAGTTGTCGGGTGCTCGTTTGGCGAATCCGGCGAAGGCCAGCGTGATGCGGGGCAGCCGGTCTTCGGCCTGATCCAGCATTTTGCCGAGAAACACGTAGGGCTGTTCCACGCCGGGGTCGAGATCGATGGTGCGGAGAAAAGCGTCCGCGGCTTCCGGAAAGCGCCGCAGGCCGTAGTAGGAAACGCCGGCCGCCAACTCGAGCTGGGCGCTTTTGTCGAAGTTCTTCAGGCCGGAGTTCAGCACCTCGAGCGCACTCGCGAAATCCTGCTGCTTGAGGTAGAGTTGCGCCAACTCGAAATAATACGATTCGGTGTAGGGGCTTTCCCGAATCGCTGTCCGCAGCAATTCAGCCGACTTCGCGCCATCCCCAGCTTCGGAGTAGTACAGCGCCAGGCCGTGGAGAATGGCGGCATCGGAGGTCAACACCTCTGCCCTGCTGGCGGCTGCCTGCGCGGAGCCCGGCTGGTTTAGCTTCCGGTAGGTCTGCGCCAGAGCCAGCCAGACGCGTGCATCGCGGGGTTCGAGCCTGGCCGCGGCCTCCAACTGCGCTTGCGCGGCGCTCAGGTCGTTAGCGTTCAGCGCCACAAGACCGGCGTGATATGTGGTGTCAAACTGCCCGGCGAGGAAGACGACAAACAGCCAGAACATAAGAAAAGGGGAGAGCCCCTCCGGCTCTCCCCTTCAGTCTAATCGAGCCTAAGACCGTCAGAAATGCAGCCGGAGCGAGAACTGGATGTGCCGCTCCGTACCAGCCACGGTGCTGGTGATCCTGCCGAAATTGCCGTTCCCACCCAGCGACCGTGCGTCCTGAAGGTTACCGTCGGGAGTATTGTAGACCGGCGTGTTTGCCAGGTTGAAGGTCTCCGCGCGGAACTGAACCCGGAAACGCTCCGTGATCGGGAAATCCTTGAACACGGAGAAGTCCAGCGTACGCGTGGACGGACCAGTCTGGCTTTGCAGCCCCAGGTTGCCACCGGTAAGAGCGGCGGGAACGGCCACGTTGCCGATGTTGAACCACTGGCTGGGATCGCGTCCCGTCGACGGGGCGGCATTCGGATCCATGCCAGGAATCGCATCAGGGCGGCACGCACCCCAGACGCCCTGGCAGCCGTTGTACCGGAGCGTGTAAGGAACGCCGGTCCGCAACGTCAGGATGCCGTTGACGTGCCAATTGCCGATCATCGTGTCGGCAAGCCGGTTCATGTTGTTGCCCAGAGCCTTCCCCTTGCCGAACGGAATGTCGTAGGTGAAGGCAGTGGTGAAGTTGTGCCGGATATCCCAGGACGCACTGGAATATTCAGAGGCGAAGTTGGTCGGGTCCGGAGTGCCTAACCCGCCCGATCCGCTCAGCGGAGTGCCGCTGTTGGCCAAGGCGTGGCTCCAGACATACGAAACCAGCATCTGGAGTCCGTGCGAAAACCGCTTGTCCAGTTTGGCCGAGGCTGCCGCATAGTTGCCGTAGCCGAAGGAGGATGTCATCGAGAGCCCGCTGCCGATCGACGCGCAGGCGGGGCAATTCGGCGGCGGCAGGATAATGCGCTGCGTTTCGGTGGTGATTGCGGAATTGGTGGTTCCGATGTTCACGGCGGGATCGGAGTTCCATAGAATCACCTGGTGAGACTGGTGATTTCCCTCATACCCAAGTTCCAGGGCCATGTTGCTGGGCAGTTCCCGCTGGATGACGAAGTTCCACTTTTGAACGAGCGGATTGCGGAAGCTATCCTGCACACCGCGGAACGACACCGGCGCGGGCAGCGTGAATACATTCGTCGGGTAGCCGCCGGTTAGGCCGTTCGGGAAGTAGTTGCATCCGGTGCACTGCGGCTGGGAGACGCTGATGAAGCTGCTGATGCCGTTGGCGCGCACCAGGTTCACGGTTTCGTTGAACGGCACGCCTTCGCCGCGGTTCGGGCTGCCTCCCTGATTTTCTTCACCGCCATAGAACATGCCGAATCCGACGCGGATTACGGTCTTAGGCAGCACCTGGTAGGCAATGCCGATGCGCGGGCCGAAATCCCACTTGTCCCACGGAACCAGCGTGCTGGGGACCTGGCCTCGAGAAACCTGAACGGTCGGAAACGCCGTCGCAAAGTTAGGAGGCAGAGGCGCATCCTGATTCGGACCCTTCGGAATGTAAAGTGTCAGGTTCTGCAGATCGAAGTTAGCCTGACGGGCGAACCGCTCATCAATCGGCGACCACAATTCATACCGCAGGCCGAGGTTGATGGTCAGCTTCGAGGTCACTTTCCAGTCGTCCTGCGCGTACCACGCCCACGCGGATTTCTGGGAGGACACGAAGTTGGTGGTGGAGATGTTGCCGCTGTCGAGCTGCCCCAGAAGAGCCGAGGCGATCGGATCGCCAGTGACCGTATTGATGGCCGCGCCCGTGGTTCCCTTGGTGGTGAGGGGGTACGCAGTTTCATTCTGGCTATAGCCGATGTTCCCGTGAGGGTCGGGCACCTGGAAGAAGGGGAACTTAATGGGCCGGTATTCCGCGCCGAACTTCAGCGCGTGTGAGCCCTTATTGAGCGCGACGTTCTGGATGAAGTCCCAGACGTTGTTGAATTCTTTGGTCGGGATCCAGTCGTTGGCACCCGTCTGTTGATAGCCGTTGCTGAAGGAGATTTGAGGAAGCCCGCCGTTGTTGGCGTAGGCGTTGGTCGGGTTGTATCCGCCGATGCCGAACTGGGTGAAGAGGTCCGTGCCCGGGTTGGCGCCCAAGCGGGACGTCACCAGGCGCGTGAATCCGACCCGCGTTTCCGAAACAAGCGTCGGACTCCAGACGCGGGTGTAGCTCATCTGTGCATTCCGGCTCAGGTCGGTCTCCTGAGCGCCCTGGAAGGGGGAGCCGTCAAGCGCACCGGGGAAAGGCACGCCGCTGGTCAAGCCGGTGTTGGCCCAACTCACGGAACCGAACAGGCTGTCTTTGGCGCTGATCCGGTAATCGACCCGGGCATCGCCCTGATCGGTTTGCCGGCCTCCGGGAGTGATGTAGTAAAAGTCGTTCGCCGGGTAGGTGCCGATCTTAATGGGCTGATTTGTAGCAGGATATTGCTGGAGAATCTTGTTGAACGCCGGGTCGAAGCGGTTCGACGGAATCTGGTTACCCACGAACGGCGTGCGCGAAACCGGGACGCCGCTGGAGTTGTACACGGTGGACAGCGGATCGTAAATAGCGCCTTGGGCGATCGAAGTGCCGGAAGCAGGATCCGTGGCGATGACCGGGCCCAGAAGGCTCGAGAAATCGCCAGTTTTCATGGCAGCCGTCGGGATCGTCGTGAAGCCCGAGTAGCCGAGGCCCGACACTGAGCCGCCGGAAGAGGCGATGCGGGTTCCCTGATAGTCGCCGAAGATGAAGAGCTTGTTCTTTTTGATCGGACCGCCGAGGGTGGCGCCGAACTGGTTCTGCACGAACGGGCCGCGGGGCACACCAGCCAGATTGTTCTCCCATCGGTTGGCGTCCAGGTCCTTATTCTGGAGGATCTCGAACAGACTTCCGTGTAACTGGTTTTCGCCGGATTTCAGGTTGACGTTAATCACGCCACCGGCTGCGCGTCCGTACTCCGCGTTGTAACCGTTGGTGATTACGTTCATCTCGCCAATAGCCTCCACCGAGGGCCCGATCGCGTAGGCCGTCTGGTTCAGGAAGTCGATGGTGTTGATATTATTGTCCACGCCGTTCAGCAAGAAGTTATTCTGGCCGTTGGAACGGACGCCATTCGCGGAGAAGCCGCCGTTGTTCGCGTCGCGCGCGCCCGGTTCCGCCGGAACTACGCCGGGCGAGAGGCGGGCCAGGTAGGCGAAGTTGCGGTTCCCGCCGAGGGGAATATCGGTCATCGTCTTGGTATTCAGGTCCGCGCCGACTTGCGTGCTCTCGGTCTGCAGGATGGGCGCCGAAGCTGCTACCTCGACCGTCTGGCCTACATCGCCGACGGTCAGGGTGATCACGATGCCGGTGCGCTCACCAGCAGTTAACACGATGCCGCGTTGCTCTGCCTGCTTGAACCCAGGAGCAGACACCACCACGGTATAAGTGGACGGCTTCAGTGCCGGACGCACGAACTCGCCCACACCATTAGTAATGGTCTGATAACTGAGGCCGGTGCCCTGCTCCGTGATTTTGATGGTGGCGTTCGTTACTACCCCGCCGGAGGTATCGTTGACGGTACCGGCAAGGGTCCCAAGGTCGCGTTGCCCGAAAGCCGCGATGGCACAAAAGACGAGCAAACCAGCAACTCGGAAGCTCGCGACTAAGCGATTGAATAACTTCCGCCGGACGACGGCAGAACTCGGCAGACACGGCATAAACCCCTCCCTCATCCAGGAAACCAGACAGTAATGGGTGGAAAAATATCATAATCTGTGAGCGGTTACAAGTCTTATCTTTACCGTTCTCGAAGAATCCGCGAAAACGTGACAAGTGTCACCGAAGCTCGCCTTTTGCATCTTGACGGATGAAGTGGAACCACCGAGACCAAAAATCATGCGAAAGTCATTTCTTTTGTTCGTGGCGGCGCCTCTGCTGGCAGAGGACACCCTCTCGTTACGCGAGGCGGTGAGGTTGGCGTTGAAGGAGAACGGGGCAGTTGCCGCCGCCAATGCCGGCGTGAGCGCATCCGAAGCACGGGTCGAAGAGGCCCGCGCCGGAAGACTTCCGAAGCTGAACTACTCCGAATCCTACACGCGCAGCAATAATCCCGTGTTCGTCTTCGGTGCGCTGCTGACCCAACACCAGTTCGGGCCGGAGAATTTCGATATTGGAATGTTGAACCGTCCTGCCTCCCTGAATAACTTCCAATCTCTGGTCACCGTGGATCAGAGCCTCTATGACGCCGGGCAAGCGAAAAACACCCTCAAGTCGGCCGGCCTCTCGCACCAGATGACGCAAGAGGAACAGCGGCGGACCCGGATGCAGGTCATCTCGGGCGTGGTCCGCGCCTACTACGGCGTGGTCCTGGGCGCGGAGAGCCTCAAGGCCGCGGAACAGGCGCTTCGGTCAGCCGAGGCAGACTTGAAACGAGCCGAATCGGTGCGCGCGGCCGGTATGTCCACCGATGTCGATGTGCTTTCGATCCGGGTGCATCTCGCCAGTGTCACCGAACAGCGCATCCAGCGAGCCGCGGAGCTCGATGTCGCCAAATCCGCACTCAACGATGCTCTCGGTCTACCGCTCGACACCGGCCACATCCTCGCCACACCATTGGCTCCGCTCGATCTGCCCGACCTGGCGCTGGCCTCCTTCGAACAGGACGCCTCCGCTGCGCGTCCCGAAGCCCGTCAAACCCGCATCGCCGCGGATCTTGCCAAGGTCCAGTCGGAAGCGGTGCGGAGCGCGCTGCTTCCGCAGGTCACCTTTCACGGCGCGTTCGAGGCCGACCGGCAGCAGTTCATCAACAAAGGCGGCGCCAACTGGCTGGCCTCCCTCGGCCTGCACTGGAATCTGTTCAACGGCGGTGCCGACAAGGCGCGAATTGAGGAATCGACCCACTGGATGGAGCGTGCCCATGCCGACGAACAGCGGGTAGATTCTGCGGTCCGGCTCGAAGTGCGGCGCGCCTGGGCCGATCTGCGGGCCGCGCAGCAGCGCATCGAGGTCGCAAAAGCCGCCATGGCGGAAGCCGAAGAGAGTCTCCGTATCACCCAGAACCGTTATGAAGCCGGAATGAGTAACGTGACCGACCTGTTGCGGAATGAGACTGCCGTCCTGGAAAGCCGCACGCGCTACCTGGCCGCGGTGCACGATCAGCGGCTGGCCGCCACTATGTTGGAACTGGCGGCCGGCCGCCTCTCGCCCGACTCAGAGGTATTGAACTGATGCGATTCCTGCCTATTTCCGTTTTCGCCTCCCTCATCGCGCTCGGCGGCTGCGGCGGCAATGAACCTCCTACCAGGGCGGCGTCCTCGGCGGCGGCCGTCCCGGTCCAGGCCGTGACCGTGAGCAGCCGGCAATGGCCCGAAGCGTACGAGGCCACCGGCACGGTTCGCGCGCGCACTACCGCGGTGCTCTCGAGCAAGGTCATGGCCTACGTCCGCGAAGTAGCTGTTCAGGTTGGAGACCGGGTTCCGGAAGGCCAGCGCCTGGTCACCCTGGATTCGCAGGACCTGGAGACCAACGTTCGCCGCGCGGAGGCTACCGAAACCGAAGTCCGGAGCGCCATCCCTGAAGCCGACAATGCCATAGCCGCGGCCAAGGCCACTCTCGACCTGGCACAGACCACGTTCAAGCGAATGGAAGAGTTGGCCTCCAAAAAGTCGATCTCGAACCAGGAGTTCGACGAGGCTTCCGCCCGCCTGAAGGCAGCCCAGGCGGCCTACGACATGACCCGCGCCAGGCGGAGCCAGCTCGAACCCAAGCTGGCGCAGGTGGAGCAGGAGATCCGTGCCGCGCGTATTATGCGCGACTACACACGAATCTCGGCGCCGTTCGCCGGCGTCGTGACCGCGAAGTCCGCTGAACCGGGGACCCTGGCCGCTCCAGGCGCGCCCCTCGTCACCCTCGAACGCGAAGGCGCCTATCGCCTGGAGGCCTCGGTGGACGAATCCAGGCTGCCGTCGGTCAAAGCCGGGCAAACCGTCGACGTCGCTTTGGAAGCCCTGGACCGGCGGCTGGCCGCCCGCGTCTCCGAAATCGTGCCTTCGGTTGACGCGGCGTCGCGCGCCTACATCGTGAAGATCGATCTGCCCGCGCTTCCCGATCTGCGGTCCGGCATGTTCGGCCGGGCGCTCTTTCCCCTCGGCACACGCAAGGTCGTGGCGATACCCGCCGGGGCCATGATCGAGCGCGGGCAACTGCAATCCGTGTTCGTTGTCGAGGACGGTGCGGCGCATACGCGCCTGATCACTACCGGCAAGCGCGCGCCGGACGGCATCGAGGTGCTCTCCGGCTTGGGCGAAGGCGAGAAGGTGGTCAGTCCCGTGCCGCCCGGTTTGGCGGATGGAGCGCGAGTCGAGGTCCGGCAATGAGTCAACCACGCCCGCTCGGCGCCGCCGGCCGGTTCGCTCACGCGTGGATCGATTCCAAGCTGACGCCGCTGATCATCGCGGGCGCTCTGCTTATCGGCGCCTTCGCCGTATGGAAGCTGCCGCGCGAAGAGGAGCCGCAGATCATCGTGCCCATGATCGATGTCTTCGTGCAGATGCCCGGTGCTTCCGCGCACGAGGTGGAAGAGCGCGTCACCAGGCCCATGGAGAAGCTGCTATGGGAAATCCCCGGCGTCGAGTATATCTATTCCACGTCCAGCCCCGGAATGTCCCTGGCAATCGTGCGCTTCTACGTCGGCCAGGACGAAGAGAAAAGCATCGTCCGGCTCAACCAGAAGCTCTTGGCCAATTTTGACCTGATCCCGCCCGGCGCTTCGCAGCCGCTAGTCAAGCCGCGCTCCATCGACGATGTTCCGATTCTGGCTCTGACGCTTTCCAGCAAACGCTACGGCGATTTCGAGCTGCGCCAGATCGCGGCGCAGGTGCACGACACCATCAAGCAGGTGCCTGATGTCTCGGCGGTGACCCTCATCGGCGGCCAGCGGCGGGAGATCCGTATCCAACTGGATCCAGGCAAGCTCGCGGCGTACAATCTTTCGCCGCTCCAGGTGGCGGGCGCGCTCGGGCTTTCCAACCGCAGCCTCCCGTCCGGCCGCTTCGACTCGGTGAACAAGGAGTTTCTGCTCGAGACGGGCGAGTTCCTGCGCACCGCAGAAGACGTGCGTAACGTCGTGGCCGGCATAGCCAACGGCAAGCCGGTTTTCGTGCGCAATGTGGCCCAGGTGAGCGACGGCGGCGAAGAACCTTCGCAATACGTCCGGATGGCGCACGCCGATACACGCGAATTTCTGCCGGCCGTCACGCTTTCGATCGCCAAGCGCAAGGGCACCAACGCGGTCGCCGTTTCCGACAGCATCCTTCACCGCATCGAGCCGCTCAAAGGCACGGTGATTCCGTCCGATGTCGAGGTCGAGATCACCCGCCATTACGGCGAAACCGCGGCCGAGAAGTCCAACGAGCTGCTCTTCCACATGCTGATTGCGGTGGTTTCGGTGAGCATCCTGATCGCGATCACGCTCGGCTTCCGCGAGTCGCTCATCGTGTTCATCGCCATCCCGGTAACTCTCGCCCTCACGCTCGCAGTCTTCTACCTGTACGGCTACACGCTGAACCGGATCACGTTGTTCGCCCTCATCTTCTCCATCGGCATCCTGGTGGACGACGCCATCGTGGTGGTCGAGAACATCGTCCGCCACTGGCGCATGCCTGCCAACCGCGAGCGCCCGCCCTTCGACGTGGCCATCGAAGCCGTGGACGAGGTGGGCAATCCGACCATCCTGGCGACCCTCACCGTGGTCGCGGCCATCCTGCCCATGGCCTTCGTCGGCGGGCTGATGGGACCCTACATGCGGCCCATTCCGATCGGCGCCAGCGCGGCCATGGTTTTCTCGCTGCTGGTGGCCTTCGTGGTGACGCCGTGGGCCGCGGTCCGCATCCTGAAGTCCGGGCACGCCGCCGTGCACGGCGAGAAGGAAGACCTGATAACCCGGGTCTACCGCCGTGTAATGGATCGCCTGCTCCACGTTCCGATGCTGCGCTGGGGCTTCCTGGCAGGCGTTGTCGTGCTGCTGCTCGGCTCGGTCTCGCTGTTCTACTTCGAGTTCGTCAAGGTGAAGATGCTTCCGTTCGACAACAAGAGCGAGTTCCAGGTGATCGTGGACATGCCCAACGGAACCCCGCTCGAACAGACCGCGCGCGCCGCCAACGCACTGGCCCGGGCGGCGCTCGACCAGCCGGAAGTGGTCAACCTGCAAACCTATGCCGGCACCGCATCGCCTTTCAACTTCAATGGCCTGGTACGCCACTACTATCTGCGCAAGGGCTCGAATGTCGCGGACATCCAGGTAAACCTGCAACCGAAGGGCGCCCGCAAACTGCAGAGCCACGATATCGCCAAGCAGGTCCGGCAACGGCTCCTGCCGGTAGCGGAACAGTTCGGCGCCCGCATCAAGGTCGCCGAAGTGCCGCCCGGACCCCCGGTGCTTCAGACCCTGGTGGCGGAAGTGTACGGCCCCGACTTGAAGGAGCGAACCGCCATCGCCGGGCGTATCCGCGACCTGTGGAAGTGCACCAACGGCGTAGTGGACGTCGATTGGTACGTAGAGGACGACCAGCCGAAGTACAGTCTGATAGTCGATCAGGAAAAGGCCGCGCAAAACGGCATCTCCGAAACCGACATAGCCCAAACCATGGCACTGGCCTATTCCGGCTCCCAGGCCGGGCTTCTGCACCAGGATTCGGCGAAGGAAGACATCCCCCTGATGTTGCGCCTGGACCGCGCCAGCCGTTCGGACCTGGAAACCATGCGGACCCTCAAGGTGGCCGGGCGTGCCGGGCGCCTCGTCTCGTTGGGTGAACTGGTGCGCAGCCAGGAAACCCTTGGCGACAAGAGCATCTACCACAAGAACCTGCTGCCGGTGACCTATGTGACCGGCGACGTGGCGGGCGCGATGGAAAGTCCGGTTTACGCCATCCTGAAGCTCGGGCCGGAGATGGACAAGTTCAAAGCCCCCGGCGGATATGCCATCGAGCAGCACATGGCCGCGCTTCCGGATAACGCCGGGCTCTACTCCATGAAGTGGGACGGCGAATGGCATATCACCTACGAAGTCTTTCGCGACCTCGGAATCGCATTCGCCGCCGTTCTGATCCTGATCTACGGCCTGGTCGTTGGCTGGTTTCAGTCCTTCATCACGCCGCTGGCGATCATGGCGGCAATTCCGTTTTCGCTGGTCGGCATACTTCCGGCGCACGGCCTGTTGAACGCATTCTTCACGGCCACGTCCATGATCGGGTTCATCGCCGGGGCGGGAATCGTCGTACGCAATTCGATCATCCTGGTGGATTTCATCGAGCTTCGCTTGCGGGAAGGAATGCCGCTCGATCAGGCGGTGATCGATGCCGGCGCGGTTCGCTTCCGCCCGATGCTGTTGACCGCCGCGGCGGTGGTGGTTGGCGCGGGAGTCATCCTCTTCGATCCCATCTTCCAAGGTCTCGCCATCGCCCTAATGGCGGGTGAAGTCGCTTCCCTGGCGCTGTCGCGCATGACGGTGCCCATCGTCTACTTTGTCGTCAACCGAAGGAGAAAGACTGCATGACCGTCGAACGTTATTTGCGCCTGATCGCGGGATTCTTCGTGATGCTGAGCGTGGCACTCGGCTACTGGGTGAATCCAGCGTGGTTCCTCTTCACCGGTTTCGTCGGATTGAACCTGTTTCAGTCGGCCTTCACCAACTGGTGCCCCATGATGACCTTCCTCCGCAAGCTGGGAGTGAGGCCATAGAGTAGACCGACAGCGGGGCGGACTCGCCGTCCGCCCGCTCCTTCATCAGAATGACAGCCGGAACGCGAACTGCATGCTGCGCGGGAAATTCTGCTGGGCGATCGTCACCCTTCCGAAGCTGTTTGAGGTCAGCCCCGTATCCGGCCCCTGGTAAATTGGCGTGTTGAACGCGTTGAAGGCCTCAGCGCGGAACTGGAACGTGAACCGCTCGGTGATCCGGAAATTCTTGAACATCGAAATGTTCACCTGCGTGGCCCATTGGTTCCGGATATTGGGGAACCGGTCGTCGTAGCTGCGAAGCTGGTACGAGTTGGTCATCTGCATCCAGACGACGGGCTCAGCCGGGGACGCGCAGTTCGAGCGCTGCCCGTTCGCAAGCAGCGTGCACGTGTTGAACCAGCGGTCGTAGGTCTGCTGGCCCGAGGGCAGCCGGGGATCGGCCACATTGTACGCGTCCGGCCGGGTGGTCGGAGTGCCGGTCATGTACTCCAGCGTGGTGTTGTACTGCCATCCGCCAACCA